>CAYJSE010000001.1:0-188070 GCA_964372765.1 uncultured Planctomycetia bacterium
CTTTATTACGACTACGTGATTCCTTGCTACAACAAGTTTCCGCTGGTGATAGACCATGCGAAGGGAACGCGGGTGTGGGATGCCCAAGGCAAGGAGTATCTGGATTTTTTTCCCGGCTGGGCCGTGAGCGGCATCGGCCACTGCCACCGGCGCGTCACCGAAGCGTTGAAGCGCCAAGCCGAGCGGCTGATCCACGTTTCGAATAACTATTATCACGAGCTTCAAGCGCTGCTGGCCGAAGAGGTGATCCGGCACGCGTTTCCCGGAAAAGTGTTTTTTTGCAATTCCGGCGCCGAGGCCAACGAAGCCGCGTTCAAGCTGGCGCGGAAATTTGGGGCCGGCCGCTACGAGATCATCACGATGGAGCGTTCGTTTCACGGCCGGACGCTCGCCTCTATCTCGGCGACCGGGCAGAAGAAATTTCAGGAGGGTTTTGAGCCGATGGTGCCCGGTTTTGTGACGGTGCCGTTCAATGATTTGGAAGCGGTGGAAAAAGCGCTGACACCAAAGACGGTGGCCGTGATGCTCGAGCCGATACAGGGCGAGGGCGGCGTGCGCGTGGCGTCGGAAGAGTATCTGACAAAATTGCGGCGGCTCTGCAACGACCGTAAACTGCTGCTCATCTTCGACGAGGTGCAGACCGGCATGGGCCGCACGGGGCGCATGTTTTGTTTCAAAAACTTCGGTGTGGAGCCCGACATCCTAACGCTGGCCAAATCGCTCGGCGGTGGTTTTCCGATCGGGGCGATGGTGGCCAAAAAGGAGATTGCCGACATTTTACAGCCGGGCATGCACGCGACGACGTTTGGGGGGAGCCCTTTGGCCTGCGCCGCGGCGCTGGCGACGTTTGAAACGATCGTGAAGGAAAAGCTGCTGGCCAATACCGTGATCACGGGCGCGCATTTATTTAAACGTCTGAACGAACTGAAGAAAAAATATTCCGCCATTAAAGAGGTTCGCGGCATGGGACTCATGGCCGGCGTGGAGCTGGCGATGGAGGGAAAAGCTATTTATGAAAAGTGTCTTGAAAAAGGGCTTTTGATCAACTGCACGCAAGGGACGGTTTTGAGATTGGCGCCGCCCCTCATCGTGAAGGAAAAAGAGATTGATCGGGCGATCGGGATCTTGAGTGAGGTCTTGGCCGAGGAGTCCGAGAAGCTGCTCGTGAAAGAAGGGAGTGCTGTGGTATGAAGAAGAAAAAAGCAAAGAAAAGAAGCGCGTCGAGAAAGGCTAAAAAGCCGGCCGCGCTTTTTGAATTCAAGGATTTATTGAGCTTAAAGGAGCTAAGTTCCGCGGATCTGGAGGCCGTGTTTAAGTTGGCCGACAAAATGAAAAAAAATCCGGCGGCTTTTTTGAACAAACTGAAAGGCAAATCAAGCGCGCTCTTATTCCAAAAGCCGTCGGTACGTACGCGCGCCAGCTTTGAAATCGGCATGAGCCAGCTAGGCGGCAGCGCCGTGTATGTCAGCCCCCAGGAGATGCCGCTGGGAAATCGCGAATCGATCAAGGATGTGGCGCGTGTTTTATCGCGTTATGTGAGTGTGATCGTGACGCGGACGTATCACCACGCGGATACCGTGGAACTGGCAAGCCGCGCGACGGTGCCGGTGATCAACGGCTTGAGCGATCTCTATCATCCGTGCCAGACATTGGCGGATCTATTCACGGTGCGTGAGAAATTTAAGACGCTGGAAAATATCAACATCGCCTACATCGGCGACGCCAACAACGTCTTGAGTTCGCTTTTTTACGGTGCCGCGAAGGTGGGCGCGAATCTTTCGATCGCGACTCCGCGGGGTTACGAACCGCCCGAGGATATCTTGAAGGACATCAAGCTCATCTCCAAAGAGACGGGCGCTAAGATCAATCTCTCAAATAATCCGTTTACGGCGATCAAGAACGCGCATGTGATCTACACCGATGTGTGGATCAGCATGGGGCAGGAAAAGCAGACCGAGCAACGCCAGCGTGATTTTCAGCCGTTTCAGGTGAATATGGCGCTGGTCTCCAAAGCGCCGAAGGACTCGTTTTTCATGCATTGCCTGCCGGCGCATCGGGGTCAGGAGATCACCGATGAGGTGATGGAGAGTCCGCGCTCGATCGTGTTTGACCAGGCGGAGAATCGGCTGCATACGCAGAAGGCGTTGTTGTATCTACTGTTGACGAGGAAGAGAAGAAAATGAAAAAGGTTGTTTTAGCGTATTCCGGCGGTTTGGATACCTCGGTTGCGATTCGGTGGCTGAAGGAAAGAGGTTACGAGGTCGTGGCCTACATGGCCGACGTGGGCCAGGAGAAAACCACCGGCGCCGCTATCCTGCGCGCCAAAAAAGCCGGCGCCTCCAAAGTGATCGTGAAGGATTTAAAGAAAAAGTTCGTCACTGATTTCGTGTGGCCGGCGTTGAAAGCCAACGCCGTGTATGAAGGCCGCTACGTGTTGGCGACGGCGCTGTCGCGGCCCTTGATCGCGGCCGAGCAGGTGGCGGTGGCGCACGCGGAAAAAGCGTCGGCTGTGGCGCACGGCTGTACCGGCAAAGGCAATGACCAGGTGCGTTTCGAGGTGACAATCCAGGCGCTGGACTCGTCGCTCGAGATCTTGGCGCCGGTGCGCGAGTGGGATTTTAAATCGCGCGAGGCCGAGATCGTCTACGCCGAACAGCACGCAATCCCGATCGACGTCACGAAGAAAAGTCCGTTTTCGATCGATAAAAACGTGTGGGGCGTGAGCGTGGAGGCGGGTGTTTTGGAAGATCCGAATGCGGAACCCCCGCAGGAAGCGTTCCAGTGGACGCAAGGCGCCGAAAAGCGTAACCCGAAGGAAAAAGTGATCACGATCGATTTCCAAAAAGGTGTGCCGGTGGGCTTGGGTGGGCGGAAGATGAAGCCCTTAAAACTGATCGCGGAACTGAATGAACTGGGATCTCAGTACGGCATTGGACGCGTGGACATGATCGAGAATCGCTTGGTCGGCATCAAGTCACGCGAAACGTACGAGGCGCCGGCTGCGACCCTGCTTCTTACGGCGCACAAAGATTTGGAAGCGCTGGTGCTGGACCGCGAGCTTTTGCACTTTAAAGAGCAGATCGCCTTAAAGTACGCGGATCTCGTTTACTACGGCCTTTGGTTTACGCCGTTGCGCGTGGCACTGGACGCGTTTATCGAAGAAACGCAAAAAAACGTGACCGGCACGGTACGCGTGAAACTGCGCAAGTACTCTGCTGCTGTGGTGGGGCGCACGTCGCCTCATTCCTTATATAGGGAAGCGCTGGCGACCTACAGTGAAAAAGACAAGTTTGATCAAAAGTTAGCCAAGGGGTTTATTGATTTGTGGGCATTGCCGTATAGAAAATGAAAAATAAATTATGGGGCGGACGTTTTAAAAAGAAAGCGGATCCCGGTTTCGAGCGATTCAGCTCTTCGCTCAAATGGGACGTCCGGCTTTTGCCCTATGATTTGAAGATCGACGCGGCGCATACCCAAGCGCTCAAAAAATGCGGCGTGCTTTCGTCCGGAGAAGCTTCGAGGCTGGTCCGCGCGATTTCGCAGCTAGAGAAAAAATATAAACAGGGAAAGCTTCGGCTGAATCCAAGCGCCGAGGATGTGCACTCGGGTGTTCACGCCGAGATCGCGCGCCTCGCGGGTCCCGTAGCCGATAAACTGCACACGGCGCGTTCGCGCAACGATCTCGTGAGCCAGAGCTCGAGACTCTACTGCAAGCACAAAGCGCAGGCGCTCGTCCGCCAACTGCGGGCGCTGCAGCGCGCGATCGTGTCCAAGGCGGCCTCGAAGCAGCGCCTTTTATGGCCGGGTATGACGCATCTTCAAAATGCACAGGTGCTTTCGGTGTCGCATATTCTCCTGGCCTACACGGAAATGCTGGAGCGGGTGGTGTTGCGGCTCGAAAACGCGCGCATGCTGGCGGATGTGTGCGTGCTGGGAAGCGGCGCCCTGGCGGGGGTGACCTTTCCTATCGATCAGCGCTTTCTGGCCCGTAAGCTGGAACTTAGCCGAATCACGGACAATAGTTATGACGTTTCCGGGGATCGGGATTATATTTTAAACCTTTTATTCTCGCTCGCGTTTTTAAGCGTGCAGTTCTCCAGGATCTCGGAAGATTTTCTTATTTGGCAGACGCGCGGGTTTTCGGTGGTGGATATTGACGAGGCGTTCTGTACGGGCAGCTCCATGATGCCACAGAAGAAAAACGCTGATTTTATAGAGCTTTCACGAGGCGCGGCCGGCACGCTCATCGGAAACTTTACGGGGTTTGTGACGCTCGTGAAGGGCCTGCCGACCTCGTATAACCGTGACCTTCAGTGGGACAAAAAGTTTTTATTTGATTCCGTGGAAACGGCCGAGGAGCTTTTGGAGATCTGGACGCGGGTGTTTCGCTCAGTTACTTTCAACGCGAAAAAGGCCGAAGAACTTCTGAGGGACGAGTCGCTCTACGCGACGGATCTGGCCGACTATCTCGTCCGCAAAGGCGTGCCGTTTAAGACCGCGCACACGCAGGTGGGGCAGATCGTCCGCTACGCGGAAGCTCAAGGACTGCCGATTTCAAAGATCGGGCTGGATCTCTTGCGGAAAATCGCGCCGAAATTGGGAGGCGACGTGTACGATCTTTTTGACGCGCGGCATTCGGTGAATCTGAAAAAGACCGTTGGCAGCACAAACCCAAAAGAGATTAAAAAACAAATTAAGAAATGGGAAAAAATTCTCCGTGCATAGATTTCATTACAAAGGCAAAGAGCTGCACTGCGAAGAAGCGCCGGTGTCGAAAATCGCGCGGGCCGTCGGCACGCCGTTTTATCTTTACAGCCTCAATACGTTTCTAGATCATTTTTTGAAATTGAAAGAGGCGTTCAAGCCGCTGGATCCTCTGATCTGTTTTTCGATGAAGGCCAACTCTAATCTCACGGTGCTGAAAGCGCTCGTGGACCACGGTTCGGGTTTAGACATTGTTTCGGGCGGCGAGCTGTATAAAGCTAAGAAAGTGGGTGTGCGGTCGGATCGGATCGTGTTCGCGTCAGTGGGCAAGACGTCCGAAGAAATCGAGGCGGCGATACGCGCGCGCATTTTGATGTTTAACGTAGAATCCGTGCAGGAACTGGATGTTATCAACGCGATTGCCTGCAAGCTCAAAACCACGCAGAAAGTGGCGATTCGCGTCAATCCCGACGTGCAGCCAAAGACACACCACTACATCACGACCGGTTCCAAGCAAAACAAGTTTGGCCTGGATACGGAAACCGCGTTTAAGGTTTTCATGGAGTCCTACAAGTATCCTTTTTTACGCTTCGCGGGTGTGCACATCCATATCGGTTCACAGATCACCAACGCTCGGCCGTTTGTGACCGCGATCCGCAAGATGCTGGACTTTATCGACCGCGTCTCATCGGGCGGGAATCTCGTCGAGTACCTCAATATCGGCGGGGGCTTGGGGATTATTTACTCCAAGGAAAAGCCGCAGACCGCGCGCGACTTCGCCCGGGCGGTGTTGCCGCTTTTTAAGGGTTACAATCTGCGTGTGATTTTGGAGCCGGGACGGTTTATTTCGGGCAACAGCGGCATCTTGGTGACCGAGGTGTTGTATGAGAAGGTAACCCCGGAAAAGATGTTTATCATCGTGAATGCCGGTATGAACGATTTGATCCGGCCGTCGCTGTACGGCGCCTATCATGAGATCTTGCCGGTGATGAAACCGCGCGTTCACGTCAAAGTTCAGGCCGATGTGGTGGGACCGATCTGCGAGAGCGGCGATTTTTTGGCCAAAAACCGGAAAATCGCAAGACCCGAGATCGGGGATCTTCTGGCCGTGATGAGCTGCGGCGCGTACGGATATGTGATGTCGGGCAACTACAATTCCCGGCCCAGAGTTCCGGAAGTGGTGGTTAAAGGAAAAAAGTTTTATGTGGCTCGTCGGAGAGAGACGTATCAAGATCTCGTGCGCACCGAGAAAGTTTTGTCGCTATGAAAACCGTCCCGTTCATGAAAATGGCCGGCGCTGGCAATGATTTTATTCTCATCGATAACCGCGCGGGCGTTTTAAAAGGAGAGCTTTCGCGTCTCGCGAAGAAACTCTGCGATCGCCATCGGTCGATCGGCGCCGACGGCTTAATCCTTCTTGAAAAGTCAAAGAAGGCCGATGCGCGCATGCGGATTTTTAACCCGGACGGCAGTGAAGCCGAAATGTGCGGCAACGGAGTGCGGTGTTTGGGGGAGTTTGCGAAGGCGCGGGGCATCCGTAAAAGTCCTCTACTTGTCGAGACGTTGGCGGGAGCCGTGGAGATTCAGTTTAAAAAGGACGCGGTGCGCGTGAAGCTTCCGGATCCTCGCGCGCTCGAGCTGGGGCTCGAAATTCCGGTCAACGGCCATCATGAGAGTCTGAATTTTATCAATACCGGCGTGCCGCACGCCGTGAAGATCGTCGGCGATGTTGAAACGTGTGATGTGACGGGATTGGGACGCGAGATTCGGCGTCATGCGCACTTCGCGCCCAAAGGAACCAACGTAAATTTTATCGCCGCGAGAGGCCGGGGTGCCATCGAAATCCGCACGTATGAGCGCGGGGTGGAAGATGAGACGCTGGCTTGCGGAACCGGCAGTGTCGCGAGCGCGCTTGTCGCCGCGGCCGTGAAAGGGTTTTCGTCGCCGGTGTCCGTGCACACGCGTGGCGGTGATGTTCTAAAGGTTTATTTTGATAAAAAAGGCGACCGTTTTTCCAACGTGGTTTTGGAAGGACCCGTTGAGACGACATTTGAAGGGAGATTCGAGCTATGAGCTTTGGTGGGTGCATGACGGCGCTGGTGACGCCGTTTAAACAGGGTAAAGTGGACGAAAAATCACTGCGTGAGCATGTCCGACGCCAAATTTTGAGCGGCGTGGACGGTCTCGTGCCCGTGGGTACCACGGGGGAGTCTCCGACGCTTTCCTATAAAGAACATGAGCGCGTGATTCAGGTTGTCGTGGAGGCGGCTGGCCGAAAGGTGCCGGTGATCGCGGGAACCGGCTCCAATAGCACTGAAGAAGCCATAGAACTCACGCGCTTCGCCAAGAAAGCAGGCGCCGACGGGGCGCTCATGGTGGCGCCGTACTACAATAAGCCCACCCAAGAAGGGCTGTACCGTCACTATCTCGCGGTGGCCAAGAAAGTGGATATTCCGATTGTTCTCTATAATATCCCGGGGCGCACAGGCATTTCCATGACGCCGGAAACCGTGGCGCGCCTGGCAAAGATCCCGACCATTGTCGCTATTAAAGAGTCGACGGGCAGCATGGACCAGGCATCGCATATTTTGTCGCTCTGCGGAATCACGCTCTTGAGTGGCGATGATTCGCTCACACTGCCGCTTTTGGCGATCGGCGCCAAAGGCGTCATCTCGGTGGCGTCCAACATCGTGCCCGGCGACATCGCGGAGATGGTCCGCGTCTTTTTGCGCGGGGATCGCCTCGAAGCGCAGGCGCTGCACCAGAAACTCTTTCCGCTTTGTCGGGCTCTGTTTGTGGAAACGAACCCGATCCCCGTCAAGCGCGCGATGAAGATTCTCGGATTTTGCAGCGACGAGGTTCGGCTGCCGCTTTGCGAAATGAAAAAAGAAAATGATGGAATCTTAAAAAAAGCAATCAAGGAATACGGTTTATGATCAAAATCGGAATGAACGGCGCTTTGGGCCGCATGGGCAGTCGCATCCTGACGCTGGCGCATCAGTCGAAGGACTTCGCGATCGGAGGCGCTTTTGAGCATAAAAAAAATACGGCATTGGGCCAAGACCTGGGGGCACTGCTCAACTTTAAAGATTTGAAGCTGAAGGTCGTTGAAGTTTCCGGCAAGCAGCTGGGCGGTTGTGAGGTCATGATCGACTTTTCCGGCCCTGACGGATCCGCGGCGGCGCTCGAAGCGTGTCTCGTCGCCCAAAAGCCGATCGTGATCGGCACCACCGGCATCGATAAAGAAGGAGTTCGCCGGATCCGGGAAGCCGCGAAGAAAATCGCGGTGTTGTACGCGCCCAATATGAGCGTGGGGGCTAATCTTTTATTTGAGCTGGCGCGCATCGCCGCGGCTAGTCTCAAGGCGGGATATGACATTGAAATCGTGGAAGCGCATCACCGCATGAAAAAGGACGCGCCGAGCGGCACGGCCAAAAAACTGGCGGAGGTGATCGCGAAAGAAAAGGGCTGGGACTTGGAGAAGGCGGCGCGCTATGGGCGCAAAGGTTTCACGGGCGAACGGACGGACGGTGAGATCGGGATTCATGTGATTCGGGCGGGCGAGATTGTGGGCGAGCACACCGCGATATTCAGCGGTCCGGGGGAAACTCTAGAGATCGTGCACCGCGCCCAGTCGCGCGACGCGTTTGCGCGGGGCGCGTTGGCGGCGGCAAAGTTTATTTATAAAAAGAACAAAGGTCTGTACGCGATGACGGATGTATTGAAGGGATAATGAATTTCATTTTAGAACAATCGGACCGCCTAAAGGCTCTGCCTCCGTATCTTTTCGTCGAGATCGATCGCGCTAAGAGAGTGGCGATTGAAAAAGGGATGAAAGTCATTGATTTCGGTGTGGGCGATCCCGATCAGCCGACGCCGGCGTTTATCGTGAATGCGATGACCCGCGCCGTCCGGGATCCGGATACGCATCACTATCCGCTGGACCGCGGTTACGCGCCGTTTCGTCAAGCCGTGGCCGGGTGGATCAAAAAACGCTTTGGCCAAGTTTTCAACCCGGACACCGAAATCTTGCCGCTGATCGGCTCCAAAGAAGGCATCGCGCATCTGCCGCTGGCGTTTTTAAACCCGGGTGACGCGGCGCTGGTGCCCGACCCGTGCTATCCACCGTACAAGAGCGGCACGCTTTTTGCGGGCGGCACGGCGCACCTTTTGCCGCTTAGAGAGGAAAATGGTTTTCTGCCCGATTTTGAATCCACGCCGAAAGATATTTTGGCCAAAGCCAAAATCATTTTTGTGAACTACCCCAACAACCCCACCGGCGCCGTGGCGCCGCGCTCTTTTTACGAAAAGCTCACGGCCTGGGCCGCGCGGAACAAGATTCTTATCGCCTCGGATCTCGCGTACTCCGAGGTTTACTTTGGCAAGGAAAGACCTTTGAGCATTTTTGAGACACCGGGAGCGAAGGACGTGGCCATCGAATTTCATTCGCTGTCCAAAACCTGCAACATGACCGGCTGGCGTGTGGGTTTTGCGATCGGCCGCCGGGAGGCCGTGGATGCTCTGCTGCGCGTCAAATCCAATATCGACTCCGGTGTTTTCACCGCGGTTCAGCAGACGGCGATCCAAGCGTTGAAAAATAGTTTCGGTTTTTCCAAGAAAACCAATGCGGTGTACCGTCGTCGCCGGGATCTGCTGGTGGCGGGTCTTGAGAGTGTCGGGTTTCCCGTGAAGCCAAACCCCGCGACGTTTTACGTTTTTACACGCTTGCTCAAGGGCGAGACGGATTCAACGCGGTTCTGCCAGCGACTTTTAGAGCGTCACGGGATCGTCGCGACACCGGGCGTCGGTTTTGGAGCGGCCGGCGAAGGGTACCTGCGTTTTACGCTCACGGTCGCGGAGCCCTTGATTCGCGAAGCCGTGACGCGCATGAAGAAAGGGTTTTAGTGGCCATCGTTTTGTTGGGTGTAGGTTCTAATCTGGGCGACCGCCAGGCCCATATCGAAAAAGCCCTGGCGCTTTTGAGAGAAAACGAAGATATCGACGTGTTGTCCGTTTCAGCGCTGATTGAGACGGAGCCGGTCGGCGGGCCGCCGCAGGGGAAGTTTTTAAACGGCGCCATCAAGATCAAAACGGATCTTTTACCTCTCGAGCTTTTGTCCCAGCTAAAAACCATTGAGCGCCGACTCGGCCGCCAAAAAGTGGGGATCAACGCTCCCCGCACGCTGGATCTCGACATTTTATTCTATGACGACGTGGTCGTGGAGAAGGGCAAGAATCTTCACATCCCGCATCCACGATTGGCCGAACGTTACTTTGTGCTGAAGCCTCTCCAAGAGATCGCGCCGGACTACCGCCATCCGCGCCTGGGAAAAACCGTTCAAGAGCTTTATGAAACTTATACACACTCCCAGGGAGCTTCGGAAACTTCTTCCCGTTAAGCGCCGCAAAATCCAAAGCGTGGGCTTTGTGCCGACGATGGGCTATCTCCATGCGGGGCATTTGGAGCTCGTACGCCGCGCCCGCAAAGAAAATAAATGCGTCGTGGTGAGCATTTTTGTCAATCCTCTGCAATTCGGCCCTAAAGAGGATTTCTGGCGCTATCCGCGCAATTTGGAGCGTGATCAAGCGATGCTCGCCGGGGAAAAGACGGATATTCTCTTCGTGCCGCGCCTGCAGGAGTTTTACGCATCGGATTTCCAGACAACGGTTGCGGTGCCCTCACTTTCGAAACCGCTGTGCGGCCAGTCGCGGCCGACGCATTTTCAAGGCGTCGCGACCGTGGTGCTGAAGCTTTTGAATCTTGTGATGCCCGATGTGCTGTATCTCGGACAAAAAGATTATCAGCAGTTTCGCGTCATTGAACAGATGGTCCAAGACATGGATTTTCCGGCGCGCGTCGCGATGGTGCCGATCGTGCGCGAGTCCGACGGACTCGCGATGAGCTCGCGCAATGTGCTTTTGTCGGGTCCGGAGCGCCGCGAAGCGGTGTTTCTGCATCGAGCGTTGGAAGAAGGCGTGAAGCTTGTTAAGAATGGTCAAAAGGATCCTTTAAAAGTTAAAAAGGCCATCCGGGAGATTCTGCGTTTCGCGGCTCACGGGCACCCCGATTACGCGGAGATCGTCGATGCCGGTACACTGCGGGATATGGTAAAATTGAAGTCAGGGGACAGGATCCTATTGGCGCTGGCGGTTGGTTTTAGCCGGACCCGCCTGATTGACAACGTGGTTTTAACGGTATAGGACATTGATGCTTAGAGTGCTCATGAAATCCAAGATTCACGGCGCCACCGTGACGGAAGCCAATTTAAGATACACGGGCTCCATCACGATCGACAAGAATCTTTTAAAAGTTACGGACATGGCGCCTTTTGAGCGCGTGCAGATCGTGAATCTGCACAACGGCACGCGCGTGGAAACCTATGTGATGGAGGGGCCGGCCGGGTCGGGCGTGATCTGCATGAACGGCGCCGCGGCGCGCTGGGCCGAGGTGGGAGACAAGGTGATCATCATCTCCTACGGAATTTTTATGGAAAAAGAAATGAAGCGCCATCGGCCGCGCGTGGTTTTTGTCGACGATAAAAACCGGGTGAAAAAGAAATGACAATCCAGGAATTTGACAACACCCAAAACTCAAAAGAGTATAAACAAAAGCTGCGCGAGAAAGTGTTGCGCCTTAAAAAAGAGCGCAACGCTTACCTCATCGCCCACAACTACCAAAACTACGAGGTGCAGGAAGTCGCGGACATTTTAGGCGACTCGCTGGCGCTGTCGCAGGCCGCCGTGGGCTCCGAAGCCGACGTGATCGTATTTTGCGGCGTGGACTTCATGGCCGAGAGCGCCAAGATTTTAAATCCGGAAAAAACCGTGCTGTTGCCGGTGCGCGAGGCGGACTGCCCAATGGCGCTGATGGTCACGCCGGAGCGTCTTGGCGAGAAGAAAAAAGAGTTTCCCGACGCGGCGGTGGTCTGCTATGTCAACTCATCGGCCGCGGTGAAGGCTGAAAGCGATATCGCCTGCACGTCGGCCAACGCGGTGCAGGTCGTGAAGTCGCTGCCCCACAAGCGTATTCTTTTCGTGCCGGACAAGAATCTAGGAGCTTACGTGCAGCGTTTTTGTCCCGAAAAGGAGATCATTTTGTGGCAGGGTTTCTGCACGACGCATATCCGGATAACCCCGGAGGATGTGTTGAGCGCGAAGGCCAAGTTTCCGGGCGCTTTGTTTGTGGCGCATCCGGAATGTCCGCCGGCCGTGATTGACCAGGCGGATCACGTGTGTTCCACGAGCGGCTTCGCGGCGTTTATCCGAAAGACAAACGCCGACACGTATATCATCGGCACCGAAGTGGGCATGATTTTTAAATTGAAAAAGGATTTTCCCGACAAGCGTTTCATAGCGCCCACCGAGCATTTTGTGTGTCCCACGATGAAGATGACGACGCTGGGGTGGGTCGCGCATTCCTTGGAGACCCTAGAACACAAAATCGAGGTTCCGGAACCCATCCGCCGGCGCGCCGAAAAGACGCTGCAGCGAATGATGCAGATCACGAAGGACCATCCCAACGCGGTTCTCGCGAGCTATTAAACGATGATTAAAGTTGGTATTATCGGTTGCGGGACTATCGGCAAAGAGCTAGCCACTGCTTGCCAAAAGCGCTTCGCCGATGGGGTGACGCTGGAAGCGTTGGCCGATCAAGACGCGATGAAAGCGCGCCGTCTGCAAACGCCGATGAAGCCCCGGCCCAAAATCGTATCCGTGGACACGCTCATCCGTGCTTGCGATCTCGTGATCGAAGCCGCCTCCAAGACCGCCGCCTACGAGATCGCCAAAAAAGCGCTGTCGCTCGGCAAAGACGTGATGCTGATGTCGGTGGGCGGTATCCTGGGAAAAGAAAAGGAGATTTTTGAGCTGGCACGCACACATCGGTGCTGTCTCTACCTGCCAAGCGGCGGGGTGGTCGGCATCGACGGCTTGAAGGCCGCACGCATCGGTAAAATCCATCGTGTGACCCTGACGACACGAAAGCCCCCTCAAGGACTCGAGGACGCGCCGTACGTGATCCGCCACAAAATCAATTTAAAAAACTTGAAACAAGAAAAACTACTTTTTGAAGGCAACGCGCTGCAGGCCGTGAAGGGCTTCCCAAAAAACATCAACGTTTCGGCGACGTTAAGTCTCGTCGGTCTCGGCGCTAAAAAAACCAGCGTGCGCATCATCGCCTGTCCCCACATGCTCGTCAACGTGCACGAGGTGTATGTGCAGGGAGATTTCGGATCGTTTTACACCCGTACTGAAAACTTTCCCTCCGAACAAAATCCCAAGACGAGCCGTCTAGCAATACTGTCCGCGGTGGCGACTCTGGAACGTATCTTGCGTAACGTCAAAATCGGGACCTGATGCCCAGTGATGGCGAGATTTTATCGGGTTGTATAGCCGGGCATAAGCTCGCCTGGGATGCGTTTGTCGAGCGCTATTCGCGGCTCATTTACTGGTCGATTCAAAAAACGCTTGCGTCCTGGGGCCTTCAAAGCCGTCAGGACCTTGTTCTTGAGATTTTCCAGGACGTGTTTACGCGCCTCCTGGAAAAAGAAGAGCTTAAAAAACTAAAATCGCTCGAGCACCTGCGGAAATTTCTCGTGGTGATGGCCGCTCACCTGGCGCGGGACCGGGCGCGCAGTGTCACGCGTGCCGAGCGAAAATCAGTGCCGCTGGAGCTACCCGAAGGGGAGCTTGTGGAATCGCCGGAGCCGGACCCCTCCCAAGCGGCGGCGCGCGCGCAGTTCGCCGAGTCCGCGGCCCAAGTGATCGACGGACTCAAAGAAAGGGAACGGGCATGTTTGGAGTTTCATCTGGTCGACGGGAAAAGCCAGGTGGAGATCGGCGAGATCCTAGGGTTACCGGTTAATACGGTCTATACGGTTATCCATAGAGTAAAGGATAAGTTAAAAGGAAGGCTCGAACGGCGGGGATTTCGTGATTTTTTATGAAAATAGTTGAAAGGAAAAGTGGGGGGTCGGCGTCTAGTAGAGTGAGGGGGATGCGATGGACAAGCTTGATACAATCATAAAAGACTATTTGGAGGAAAAAAGGCGTCCCATGCTGGGTCAGCGGCCCGTGACGGGCTATCCCACAACCGAAGATTTGTATCGTTTTATCGCGGAAGATTTAAGGGGCGAAGAGCTCCGGCGTATGCTGGATCACCTGACACGTTCAGCCGAAGACACGGAGCTGGTGCGCGGCGCGCGCGCGCTTTTGGGAAAAACGCAAGAAGCGCAAAGGGTGGAGGTGCCGGCGGAGCTTGTCCGACGCGCAAAAGCGCTTTTTCCGGATAAACCCAAGGCAACCGGTCCCGGAAGTCGGCGCTATCTGTGGCTGGGTCTCGCGGTCGCGGCGTTTGCGCTATCGTTTGTGTGGCCGCGTTATTTTTTCCAGTGTTTGGTGTTGACGCTTTTATTTGGGGCTAAGTGGATCGCGGATGAGCGCGCCGCGAAGACGCAAGTGCTGATCTTCAAAGCGCTGCGTCAGGACGAAGAGCCCTCCGATTCTAAAGATTGGCATCGGACGCAAGGTCGTTTATAATCTGGGGAATCTTTTTTAGTTTCACGGGGCGTAGCGCAGTTTGGCTAGCGCGCTTGGTTCGGGACCAAGAGGTCGGAGGTTCAAATCCTCTCGCCCCGACCACTTTTTTCGGAGGTGACCATGGTTCTCACTCCATCCACGATGGTTGAGATTGGCGCGAAGGCGCCGGAGTTTAGTTTACCGGATGTCACGAGCGGTCACGCGGTGTCGCTCGGAAATTTTAAGGATAAAAAAGCGCTGCTCGTCATGTTCATCTGCCGGCATTGTCCGTACGTTCAGCATGTTCAAAGCGAGCTAGCCCGCCTCGGCCGTGATCACGCCCGCGAAGACATCGGCATTGTCGCGATCAGCTCCAATGACGCCGCGAATTATCCGGAGGATAGACCGGAGAGCTTGCGGGAAATGGCCAAGGAGCTCGGGTTCACATTTCTATACTGCTATGATGAAACCCAAGACGTCGCACGCGCCTACCACGCGGCTTGCACGCCGGATTTTTTCCTGTACGACGCTCATCGCCGGCTTGTCTATCGCGGACAGCTCGACGATAGCCGCCCCGGCAACGGCAAACCCATAACCGGCCAGGATCTGCGCACCGCGATCGATGCTGTTTTGTCGGATGGGCCGATTCTCAAGGATCAAAAGCCAAGCATCGGCTGCAATATTAAATGGAAAAAGTGAAGCTTACCCAAAGCGCCGGCGGCATCGTTTTAAATCGAAAAGGAGAAGTGCTCGTGGTGAGCCAGCATGGCACCTCCTGGTCTTTGCCCAAAGGTCACATCGATTCCGGCGAGGACGCGCTCGAAACCGCCAAGCGCGAGATCTACGAAGAATCCGGCATCAAAAAATTGGCGCTTATCCGGGAGCTCGGGAACTACACACGCACCCGCATCGGTAAAAACGGCGGAGAAAATAAGTCCGAGAAGAAAAAAATCCACATGTTTCTTTTTAAAACCCCCGAAAGCCGGCTAAAACCCGTCGACCCGCACAACCCGGAAGCGCGCTGGGTGACTCCAGCGGCCGTCCCCAAACTTTTGACACACAAAAAAGATAAGCAATTTTTTCAAAAGTGGCTGTTGCGGCATGAAAAAGAAAAAATCTGAAGCGACACACCGCGCGCACGTCATCTACTCGGGTCGCGTGCAGGGCGTCGGGTTTCGCTATACGGCCGAAAAGATGGCGCTCGATTTGGGGTTGGTAGGTTGGGTGAAAAATTTACCCAACGGTTCGGTGGAGATAATCGTTGAAGGCGCAAAATCCGAACTGGAGACGTTTTTATCCGAGATTCAGGCAAGCTCCGTCGGTCGTCACATCCAGAAAACAGACTGCAAATGGCTAAAGCCCACCCAAGAGTTTCATGACTTCACGGTCGAGTTTCACCTCTAGCGCCGCCCAACGGATCCGCGCGCTCCGCCGCGAGATCCGTCGTCACAACCGGCTTTATTACGAGAAAAATGAGCCAAAGGTGTCTGACGCTGAATTTGACCGTCTCATGAAGGAGCTTGGGACGCTCGAACGCGAACATCCGGAGTTTGCCTCTAAAAAATCGCCCACTCAAAAAGTCGGCGGTACGCCTCAAAAAGAGTTTAAGACCGTCCAACATTTCGTTCCCATGCTGTCCATCGACAACACGTACTCGAAAGAGGAGCTTAAAAGTTTCGACGAGCGCGTGCGAAAAAATCTGCCGGGCGAGGCGCAAGAGTACGTGGTCGAGATCAAAATAGACGGCGTGTCGCTGTCGCTTCTCTACGAAAAAGGCAAGCTGACGCGCGCGGCCACGCGCGGCGACGGCCAATCGGGCGACGATGTCACGGAAAATATCCGGACTCTGAAAGATATTCCGGTTTCTCTGGGTGGAGCTGGAATACCGGACCTGATCGAAGTGCGCGGCGAAGTATTTATGCCCCATCGAAGTTTCGACGCAGAGCTTTTCGCCAATCCGCGCAACGCGGCTGCGGGATCGCTCAAGCTTTTAGACGCGTCCGTGGTCGCCCGGCGCGGGCTTCGTTTCTACGCGCACGGGGTGGGAGAGTGCCGCGGGCGGGAATTTCAATCCGAAACGGAGCGCCTTCGGTTTTTTAAATCCACCGGTTTGCCGGTGATCCCGGACGTCAAGCTCTGCCAAACACTGGATCAGGTTTTTCGGCTCTGCGACGTGTGGGAGGAGAAGCGAAAAAGCCTGGGCTTTGACACGGACGGACTGGTACTCAAGGTCCAGTCCCTTTCACAGCAGCGCCGGCTCGGTTTTACGAATAAAAGCCCGCGCTGGGCGATCGCCTACAAGTTTCCGGCCCAAAAAGCCAAGACGCGGCTCGAAGATATCTTGGTGCAGGTGGGGCGCACCGGTGTCTTGACGCCGGTGGCGTGTCTCGAGCCCGTGTTGTTGGCGGGCACGACGGTTTCGCGCGCGACACTGCACAACGCCGATGAAATCGAGCGGCTCGATCTGCGCATCGGCGATCATGTCCTGATCGAGAAAAGCGGCGAGATCATTCCTCAGGTGGTGGAAGTGCTCGCCCGAGAAAGAAAGGGCGGCGAGAAAAAGTTTCACATGCCCAAAAATTGTCCCGCGTGCGGGTCCGCCGTGGTCCGCGAGGGTGACGAGGTGGCCTTGCGATGCCTGAATCTCGGCTGTCCCGCGCAGCTGAAGGCCCGCCTGATTCACTTTGCGGCGCGCAAAGCGATGGATATTGAGGGATTGGGTGACGCGCTGGCCGAACAGCTCGTGGAGAAAAATAAGGTAGGCAGCTTTTCCGATCTTTATCGCCTAAAGAAAGAGGTGTTGGCGGATCTTGAGCGCATGGGCGAAAAATCGGCGGACAATCTTTTGGCGCAGATTGAGAAGAGCAAGACTCATGAGCTTTCGCGGTTTTTGTTTGGCTTAGGCATCCGGCATGTGGGCGTGAACGCGGCGAAGATTCTCGCCAGAAAATATGGCGCCGTCAAAAAATTGAAGGAAGCGAGTCTCGAGGAGCTTCAGAGAATCGATGGAGTGGGCCCGGTGATGGCCGAGAGCGTGTACGATTTCTTTCACAATAAAGAAAATCTAAGGATTCTGGCTGAGCTGGAGGCCTTAGGTCTTCATTTACGCGAAGACCAAATCCAGGTAGAATCATCCGAATACTTTACCGGCAAGACGTTTGTTTTAACGGGAAGCTTGAAGGACTTTACGCGCGAGGCCGCGCAAGCCGAGATCGAACGCCGCGGCGGCCGCGCCGCGTCGAGCGTCAGTAAAAAAACCGAAGCGGTGATTGCCGGAACCGATGCGGGATCCAAGCTCGACAAGGCCAAAGCGTTGGGCATCCAGATTTTAACGGAAGAACAATTCAAGAAATTATTGTGGGAGCGCGAATGAGAAAATTTTTATCCGTGTGGCTAGCCCTTGTTTTGGCGGTCAGCGTCGCCGGCTGTTCGGCGACCACGCTTCAAAAAAAGTTTACACGTAAGAAAAAGCAGCCGAAACATACGCCGGCCGTGATCTTCACGGAAGGCGAGTATCAGAAAAAATTCTCAAACGAGTACTACTACAAGACGCACTACACATTTTGGAAGAGCTGGACCGACGATTGGTTGGATCAGTTGGGCGGCAATGAAAAGAAAGTGCGGCGTTGCGCCCAGGAGACCGTGAACCATTTGACGGAAATTCACCGTTACCTCACGCCGGAAACGCAAGCCCGGCTTACACCGGAGCTTGAGGCGACTAAAAAAGTCGCCGACAAAATCAACCGCGGGGTGTACTCAAAATCCGACATCGGGCCGATCCGCGTGGAGTTGGAACGGATCAAGCGCGTGGTGCAGAACAACTTTTATTTTGAAAAGGTGAAGGAAAAGATTGTTCCCGATACGGTGGATTTGGGAGCCGTCGCCGAGACCGAGGCCGAACCCAGCCCGGTCCCATGAAGGAGCTGGCGGAAGAGTTTCTCGACTACCTTTCGGTGGAGCGTGGACTCTCCGCTAACACACTCGCCGCTTATCGCAAGGATCTGGAAAATTACCTGGGTTTCTTGAAGAAAAAAAAGATCGCGTCTCTCGATGACGTGAGTCGTCACGAGATCATGGACTTTTTGCTTTCGGAGCGGGACCGGGGCTTGGAACCGAGCTCGGTGTCGCGGCGCGTCGTGGCGATCCGCGTGTTTCACCGTTTTTTGGCGAGGGAGCGGCGCATCCGAGAAGATGTTACGAGTGTGTTGGAGTCGCCGAAGCTTTTCAAACATCTGCCGGAGTATCTGACGCAAGCCGAGGCGGAACAGCTTCTCAAAGCGCCCAACGCACGCAAAGAACAAGGCGCGCGTGATCAGGCGATTTTGGAGCTCATGTACGCGACGGGACTGCGTGCTTCCGAAGTCGTGGGTTTGAAAGTCCAAGACGTCAACCTGAATGAAGGGATTTTACGCGCTTTTGGAAAAGGCGGCAAAGAACGCATGGTGCCGCTCGGGAGAATGGCGCGTGAAAGCGTGAAACGGTATCTGGAGCGGGTACGGGCCGCGTGGGCCAATCCGGCTGAGACCGCGCTTTTTGTGACGCGGCAGGGCAGCGGGATGACGCGCCAATTGCTTTGGCAGCTCATCAAAAAGTACGCGAAAGAGGCCGGGATCACGAAAAAGATTTATCCCCACGCGCTGCGCCACTCGTTCGCGACGCATCTTTTGGAGCGCGGCGCGGATTTGAGGGTGGTGCAGGAGCTGTTGGGGCACGCGGATATCTCGACAACGCAAATTTACACGCATGTCGATCAGTCGCGTTTAAAATCGGTTCACCAGAAATTTCACCCAAGGGGTTAATATGTCACAACGCACCGAACAGGTAGGCGAAGAAATTAAAAAAACCATTGGCGGGATCCTTTTAAAGGAGATCGACGACCCGCGCAAGGGCTTTATCACGATTATCCGCGTGGCGGTTTCCGCGGATCTCAAGACTGCCAAGGTATTTTACAGCGTGATC
Organism: uncultured Planctomycetia bacterium; assembly: GCA_964372765.1. GTDB lineage: Bacteria > Omnitrophota > Gorgyraeia > 2-02-FULL-51-18 > CAYJSE01 > CAYJSE01. The sequence continues at coordinate 19,180 of CAYJSE010000001.1, forward strand.
GGTGACGAGACCCAGCGCGCGGCGACGAAAGAGATGCTGGATGAGCGCGTGAAGGAGATTCAGTACCTCACGGCGCGAAAAGTACAAACCAAATTTGCCGTGAGACTGCAGTTCGTGTTTGACAAGTCCATCGAGGAAAGCTTCAAGATTGACGCCATCTTAAAGAAAATCAACGAAGAGAAAAAATAAATTGAACGGAATCCTGCTTTTTAACAAACCCATCCTCTGGACCAGCCACGACGCCGTGGACTTTGTCCGCCGGCGAACGGGTCTACGCGCCGTGGGCCACGCGGGCACGCTCGACCCTCTCGCGACCGGGCTTTTGGTGCTGCTTTTAGGACCCGCGACGAAGCGTCAAAACGAGTTCATGGGTTTGGACAAAAGCTACGAGGGCGTGATGACGCTTGGATTTTCGACTGACACGCAGGATTGCGAGGGCCGCGTCTTAGCGGAATCCGATTTTAGTCACGTTCACCGCGAGACTATCGAGAACGTATTTAAAAAGTACACCGGCAAAATCCGTCAGACGCCGCCGCTATTTTCGGCGGTTCATGTGAAAGGCAAGAAAATGTATGAATGGGCGCGTCACGGCGGGGGGCCGGGAGCGGTCGCCGCGCCTCGACCCAACGAACGGGAAATCACGATCCACCGGTTTGAATTACTGCGATTGAACCTACCGGATATTTATTTCACGCTTTCTTGCTCCAAAGGCACCTATGTGCGAACGCTGGTAGACTCCATCGGCCAGGATCTCGGCTGCGGCGCGACGCTGACGGCGCTTGTGCGGACAAGGGTCGGATCGTATTCGTTGAATGACGCGTTGGATGTATCGTGAAAATTTATCGCTCTCTACGTGACGTTAAGCCGTGTCCGCGCAGTATCGCGATCGGTATCTTTGACGGTGTTCACCGGGGTCATCAGGCGATCTTAGGGCGCATGCTCGAAGAAGCGCGGCGGCTTCGGGCGCGCTCGATGGTGGTCACGTTTGATCCGGACCCGATGAAAGTTTTGAAGCCGCGAGTACCGCACCCTATCCTGATCTCGTTGGCGCACCGCTTGCGGTTTTTCGAGAAGCTCGGCGTCGAGGAAACGCTCGTGGTCCGCTTTGACCGAAGATTTTCTAAGATCCCTCACGAGATTTTTTTGAATAAGGTACTGCTTGAAAAGCTTAAAATGCGATCGCTCACGGTCGGACACGATTTTTGCTTTGGAAACGGGGCAAGGGGCACCACCGGCTATTTGGAGGAGAAGTCCCGGGAGACGGGTTTTGGTCTCACCGTGCAAACACCACTCAAATCCGGCCGCGAGGTTATCTCCAGTACGCGTATCCGGCGGCTCGTGGAAACGGGAAATCTTAAAAAAGCTGAAAAGATGCTCGGTCGTCCCGTGTCCGTGTACGGCACGGTGATCCGTGGCCGTGGCCGCGGGGTAAAAGTCGGCTTTCCCACCGCCAATCTGGACCCCCATCACGAGACGCTTCCTCCCCAGGGCGTTTACGCGGCTTATGGCTATCTGGATCACCGACGACTGAAGGGTGTCATCAATGTAGGTCCGAGACCCACGTTTGGCGATAGCCAAAAGTCTCTCGAGGTGCATTTTATCGATTTTCACAAGAATATTTATGGCCGCGAGGTGGAGCTGATATTTCTTTCCTATCTTCGTGGTGTGAAACGGTTTACCGATGCGGCGGCGCTCAAACAAGCGATTGCCCGTGATATCGAAAAATCTAAAACCCTTTACAAAACCCTCTCGTCCAGGTAAAATTGACCGCGAATAAGGAGACTAAGTAGAGTCATGTCAGTAACGAAAGAAAGAAAAACGGAGCTGGTCCAGAAGCACAAGGTTCACACTAAGGACACCGGCTCGTCATTTGTTCAAATAGCGCTTTTAACCGAGCGCATCAACAATCTCACCCCGCACTTCAAAACGCACGTGAAAGACAACCATTCACGGCGGGGGCTTTTGAAACTCGTTTCACAGCGCCGCAAGCTCCTGAACTATCTAAAGGGCAAGGATTCGCAGGCGTATCAGAAGCTCATTGACGGTCTAAACCTAAGAAAATAAAATCCCTATGAAAAAATTTGAAATGATGCTGGGGGGTCGCCCCCTGTCTATAGAAACGGGCCGTATGGCCAAACAAGCCGATGGCGCCGTCGTGGTGCGCCAGGGCGATACGATGGTTTTGGTGACGGCTTGCTGTTCCCGGAAACCAAAAGAGAACCAAGATTTTTTTCCTTTAACTGTGGAGTACCAAGAACGTAGCTATGCGGGCGGCAAGATCCCCGGCGGCTATTTCCGCCGTGAGGGCAAGGCGACCGAGAAGGAGACGCTCACGTCGCGTCTCATCGATCGGCCCATTCGTCCGCTTTTCCCGGAAGGATTTTTAAACGAGGTTCAGGTAGTCGCGACGGTTTTATCGGCCGACAAAGAAAACAACCCGGACATTCTCGGTATCATCGGCGCGTCCTGCGCCATCCTAATTTCAGGCGCGCCGTTTTTAGGCCCGATAGCCGCGGCGCGCATCGGTGAAATCGATGGCACGTTTGTGATCAACCCGGGTCTTGAAGAGCTTAAACGGTCTTCGCTTGAAATTGTGATCGCGGTCACCGAGCGTGGGATTATCATGATCGAGGCGGGTGTCAATGGGGTACCGGAGGAGCGTATCGTGCAGGCGCTCGAGTACGCGACGCAGGCGCTGAAACCGCTTTTGAAGTTGCAGAAGGATCTGGCGGGCGCTTGCGGCAAGCCGGCGATCGAGCATGAACTGAATGCGCTTCCCGAGACGCTGGTCAAAACCGTGCGAGAGCACGCCCAGAAAGAGCTCGACCGTATCAACCGCCAGGAAAAGACCAAAGAATCGCGTGACGAAGCGATTTCAGCGCTGGCCGAAAAGCTCGTGATCGAGCTGGCGAAGGAAGAGGATACGATTTTCACCGAGGACAAAATCGATCAGGCGCTGCATAAGGTGGAGTACGAATCCGTGCGCAAATTTATTTTGCAAGAGAAAGTTCGCACCGACGGGCGCAAATATGATGAGATTCGGCCGATTGCTTGCGAGATCGGCGTATTGCCGCGTACGCATGGTTCGGCGCTTTTTACGCGCGGGCAGACACAGTCGTTGGGCGTCGTCACTCTCGGTACTTCGAGAGACGAGCAGCGTATCGACGCGCTGGAAGGCGACACGTATAAGAACTTTATGCTTCATTACAACTTTCCGCCGTTTTCGGTGGGCGAGATCAAGATGATGCGCGGTCCTGGCCGGCGCGAGATCGGGCACGGCGCGTTGGCGGAGCGGGGTTTGCGGGCCGTGATGCCGTCGAAGGAAGAGTTTCCCTATACGGTGCGTGTGGTGTCGGATATTTTGGAATCTAACGGTTCATCGAGTATGGCGAGCGTTTGCTCGGGGTCCCTCGCTTTGATGGACGCCGGGGTTCCGATCAAGTCTACGGTCAGCGGTATTGCGATGGGGCTGGTGAAAGAGGGCGCCCAATTCGCGGTGCTTTCGGATATCGCGGGTGTCGAGGACCACTTGGGAGACATGGATTTTAAGGTGACCGGCACGGACGTCGGTGTCACGGCGTTGCAGCTAGACGTGAAGCTGAAAGAATCTATCGAGATCCCGATCTTAAGGAAAGCGCTGGAACAGGCGCGGCAGGGCCGTTTGTTTATCCTGGAAAAAATGCTCCAAACAATGCGCGCGCCGAAGGAAGAGATCTCGCCGTTTGCGCCGCGCATCACGACGATCAAAATAGATCCGGAGAAGATCCGCGAGATCATCGGTCCCGGAGGCAAAATGATCCGTAAGATCCAAGCTGATTCGGGCGCCTCGATCGAGGTGGCGGATGACGGAACGGTTTCTATCGCTTCGGCGGACATGGGCGCGACTCAGAAGGCCGTCGATATGATATCCGGGATCGCGGCGGATGCCGAGGTGGGCCGGGTTTACAAGGCGACCGTGAAGCGCCTCATGAATTTTGGCGCGTTCTGCGAATTTTTACCGGGCAAGGAAGGCCTCGTGCATGTGTCCGAAATCGCGAGCGACTATGTGCAAAATGTCGAAGACGCGGTGAAGGTCGGCGACGAGGTGATGGTCAAGCTTATCGAAGTGGACAGTCAGGGTCGCTGCAATCTATCGATCAAACAGTCGACGAATCCGGATCCACCGGTCGTTAATAAACGCGAACGTGGCGAGAAAAGTAAAAGTTCATATCAAAAGAGACCCCGGAGCTAGAGATCTTGCGCTGCCCGCCTATATGTCCGCGCAAGCCTCTGGGATGGATCTTTTTGCCCACGTCCACGCGGATGTGACGCTGTCACCAGGCGAAATCAAGCTCATCTCCACGGGTATTTCCATCAGTCTGCCGTCTGGTTTTGAAGCGCAGATACGCCCCCGCAGCGGCCTGGCCCTAAAGCACGGGATCACGATGGTCAATACACCCGGCACCATTGACGCGGACTATCGCGGCGTGATATCGCTTATTTTGACCAATCTGGGCCGTGAACCGTACGTGATTAAACGCGGCGCGCGCCTGGCGCAGATGGTGATTCAGGAAGTGATACAAGCCGAGATCGAGGAAGTCGAGGAGCTGGATGTGACGCTGCGCGCCGAAGGCGGCTTCGGACACACAGGGACTTAACGTGCGCCCGGAAAAGCAAGGGGAAGTGCTCGCTTTTTTTTGGCTCATCGTGTCCGCGCTCACTTTTTTAAGCCTTTTTTCCTACACACCGTACGATATCCGCTTCGAAGTTTCTACGCCGAATAGCTCCACACAAAATTTTTGCGGTATCGCAGGCGCTTACACCGCGTGGATGCTCATGCTTTTATTCGGAAAAACCGCTTACTTTTTGGTGCCACTTTTTCTTTTTTGGGCTCTGGCGCAGTGGGCCGGCCGGAAAAATCTGAAACTCTGGCTTAAAATATTTTCAACCGTGATTTTCTTTTTGTCGGCGTGCGCGCTCTTTTCGCTTTTGAATGCTTCCGGGGAGGTGAGCCGCTTTCAGGCGGGGGGTATTCTCGGATTTTTCACGGGGACTCTTTTGACCTCGATTTTCGGCCAGGCCGGGATTTTTGTGGCGCTGTCTCTATTTTTGCTGTCGATACTTCTGGCCACCGAGCTTCTCGTGCTGCCCATCGTGATCGGGTTGTTTCAGAAAATCCGGGCGTTTTTCGAGGTGCTGTTCGCGGCTAAACGAAAAGCCAGACCCGAAAAAGCCGCGGCGGCGGTTGTCGGGATACCCAAGCCGGAACCGCGTGTGGTGGCGCCCAAGCCGGTTCAGGTGGTGCCCGCGATTCTAGAAAAGCCCGCCATCAAATTATTTATTCCTAAAGAAGAGCCGAAGCCCGCGTCCAAACCCAAGCCGGCGTCTGTGGAGGCGGAGCAGGGCGTGTATCAACTTCCGTCGCTGGATCTATTGGAAAAGCCCCCGAAGATTGAACAGCGGGATCTGAAAGAAAATCTCGAGTCGAGCTCCAAAATGTTGGAGGACACGCTCAAGGATTTTGGCATCGAGGCCAAAGTCGTGGAAGTGGAGCAGGGACCCACGATCACGCGCTATGAGCTTCAGCCGGCCGCGGGCGTCAAGGTGCAAAGGATCACGGCGCTTGAAAATGACATCGCGCTCGCGATGCGCGCCACGAGTGTCCGGATCCTGGCGCCGATCCCCGGCAAGTCGCGCGTGGGCGTCGAAGTGCCGAACAGCGCCACCTCGACGGTTTACTTAAGAGAAATTTTGGAATCCAGCGATTTTCAGAAAGAAACCTCCAAGATCGCTCTGGCGCTTGGAAAGGACACCGGCGGCGCGCCGATGGTGTGCAATCTGGCCGATATGCCGCATTTTTTGATCGCGGGCGCCACCAATACCGGTAAAAGCGTCTGCATCAACAGTGTTATCACGAGCATTCTTTTCAACGCGACGCCGGACGAGGTGAAATTTATTTTGATCGATCCCAAAATGGTGGAACTGCATTTTTTCAATCATCTGCCGCATTTGGTGTGTCCCGTCGTGACGGACCGAGGCAAGGTGCCCGGTGTGCTGGCGTGGCTTGTCAGTGAAATGGAGCGCCGCTACAAGGTGCTGGCCAAAGCAGGCGCTAAAAATATACTCGCGTTCAATGAAAAGGTGAGCCGCGGCGAGGTAAAGCCCACGGACATTTTAGGTGAAGAGGTGGCGACCCCGGGCGATCCACTGCCGCCGATTAAAAAGATGCCCTACATCGTGACGGTGATCGATGAGCTGGCCGATCTTATGGCGGCATCGGCGCAAGAGGTGGAGGGCGCTATCATGCGTTTGGCGCAGTTGGCGCGCGCGGTGGGCATTCACATGGTGCTCGCGACCCAACGGCCGTCGGTGGATGTGATCACCGGCGTTATCAAGGCCAATTTTCCGGCGCGCGTGGCGTTTCAAGTGGCTTCCAAGGTGGACTCGCGCACGATTCTGGATGAAAACGGCGCCGACAAGCTCCTAGGCCGCGGCGACTTTCTTTTTATGGATCCACGTAAATCGAAGCTTATCCGCGGACAGGGCGCCTGGACGCAGGATAAGGAGATTGAGCGTGTGGTGCAGTTTATCCGCCATCAACGCAAAGCCGCTTTTGACGAGAGCGTGCTGCAGAGCGCCGAGAAAAAAGTGGTGATGGGCGATTTTAAGCGCGACGAAGTTTACGAGGAGGCCAAGCGTGTGGTGCTGGAGACGGGGCAGGCGTCGGTGTCCATGGTTCAGCGGCGTTTGGGCGTGGGTTACACCCGCGCGGCGCGCTTGATCGACATGATGGAAGAGGACGGTGTGGTCGGACCTTACCGAGGCGCTAAGCCGCGCGAGATCCTGGTGGACCGCGCCTCTCAGAAAAGCCAGGAGGCGAAGCGGGAGTCATGAGCTCGGTGGGCAGTATTTTAAAAGACGCGCGCAATAAAAAGTCCATCAGCCTCGAAGACGTGCACTCGCACACCAAGATTCACCCGCGTGTTTTGCAGATCTTGGAAGAGGATCGTTTCGAGAAGCTTCCGAGCCCGCTTTTTGTGAAAAGCTTTCTTAAAAATTACGCCGCGTTTTTGGAGCTGAACCCAGCGGAACTCGTCCAGATGTACGAGACGCTCGACACGAAAAAGTCCGCCGAACAGCAGATTTTTATTCGGCCCCAAGAGACTCCAAAGACGGTATTCCGGTTGAACGCGTCGGTGTGGATCGCGCTGGGCGTGGTCGGAGCGTTGATCGCCGTCGCGTGGATTATTTTTTATCCCAAAAAAATGTCCGTAGAGACACAACCCGAAAGAGCGGTAGTTGCCCAACGCATTCAACCCGCGCCTCTAGAAACGAAAACCGAGTGGCTTCGCAGCGTGTCGATGGGCAACTATCCGAAGATTCGGGGATCCGTGCCGCTGGAGCTTCAAGTGAAGGCGACTGAAGATGTGTGGATGCAGGTGACCTGTGACGGCAAGGTGCTGTTCAAAAATGTTTTAAAGCGCGGCGCTTCGGAAACTTGGAGCGCCGAGAAGTCCATCGAAATATGGACCGGCAATTCGTCCAACATGAAGGTCTATATCAACCGAACACCCCTGGGTTCGGTGGGTCGCGGCGTGATCCGGCGCATGCAGTTTAACCGGGAGGGAGTCCGGATTCTCTGATGCGTTTGGCGCTGGTAAGTCTTGGCTGCGCGCGCACGCTCGTGGATTCGGAAGTGGCGCTCGGCAATCTAAAATCCCACGGATACCAAATCGTTTCGGACGTTTCCCGGGCCGATATCGCGATCGTCAATACCTGCGGTTTTATCGAAGAGGCCAAGACCGAGTCGGTCGAAACCATCCTCCATCTTTGTGAGCTCAAGAAAAAAGGCCGCTTGAAGGCCGTGGTGGTGCTGGGGTGTCTCGCTCAAGCGCACGGCGCGGAGCTCAAAGCCGAGCTTAAAGAAGTCGATGGCATCGTGGGCACGGATAATTTCGGGAATCTCGCCCAGCTGCTCGAGCCAATCCGCCAAAAAAACGGAAAAGTCTATGAGGTCAAGGCCAAACCGCGCTTTCTTTTAAATCACGATACGCCGCGTGAGCGCTTAACACCCCGGCACTACGCGTACGTGAAGATCTCCGAGGGTTGCATCAACGCTTGTTCCTACTGTGTGATCCCCAAGATGAAGGGGCCGCACCGCTCGCGCACGGTGGAGGATATCTTACAGGAAATCAAAAACCGGACCGACCAAGACCCGTTGTCCGAGATCAATCTGATCGGCCAGGACACCGCGGCTTTTGGGTTTGATTTGAACCGCCGTTTCCAACTACCGGAGCTTTTGGCGAAGATCGTGAAGCTGGATCGCGTGCCGTGGGTGCGGTTTTTGTACGCGCATCCGGGACACGTCACGGATGATCTGATCGACGTGATAGCCGACTCGCCGTCGATATGCCGGTACGTGGATCTGCCGATCGAGCATAGCCATGACGCGATGCTCAGGCGCATGAACCGCGGCGTGACGCGCGACAAGATGCAGTGGGCGATTCGTGAGTTTCGTAAAAAAGTACCGGGCGCCGTGATCCGCACGACCGTGATCGTGGGATTTCCCGGCGAGACCGAGGGAGAGTTTCGGGATCTGATGGATTTTTTAAAAGAAGTGCGCTTTGAGCGCCTCGGCGCTTTTAAGTATTCGCGGGAAGAACAATCCGCTTCTTATAATTATCCCGGCCAGATTCCGGATAAGCTGAAAGAGGAAAGACTCGATGCCGTGATGAGCCAGCAGCAGGAGATCGCTTTAAGATCGAACGAAGAACGTATCGGTCAGACGCTCAAGGTTTTGGTGGAGGAAAAGGATTCGGAAGGCAAAGATCTCTACATCGGCCGCAGTGAGTTTGACGCGCCGGAGGTGGACCAGGAAGTGGTCGTGCGGTCCGGCCGGAGTTTAAAACCCGGCCAGTTTGTGGATGTGAAAATCACCGCTGCGTATGAGTACGATCTAGAAGGTGTCGCGGTCGATTGAACCTGCCCAATCGTCTCACCTGTCTTCGCATCGCGTTAAGCGTTGTTTTTTTATTTCTTCTTTTTCTTCCCGGCGCTCTTTACAAGGCGCTGGCGCTGGCGGCGTTTTTTCTCGCCACGTACACGGACTACCTGGACGGCAAGATCGCGCGCGCGCGGAATCTGATCACGGCTTTTGGCCGGCTCATGGATCCGATCGCGGATAAAATCCTGACGCTTTCGGCTTTTTTATCGTTTGTGCAGATGGGAGTGATCCCGGCCTGGATGGCTGTTGCGATCATCTCGCGCGACGTGCTCATCACGAGCTTTCGTCTGGCGCTGCCGCCCGCCGGTGGAGACCGGCAGTCGGCGCGTACCAGCGGCAAGCACAAAACGGCCCTGCAGTTTGCCGCGATCGTGGGCATCCTTTTGTACCTCTGGGTTCGCGAGATGCGTTTCTGGAGGCCCGAATGGTCGGCGCGTTCCCATGACGTGATTTATATCGGAATGTTGTTTGTAGTCGCGGTGACACTGTGGAGCGGCGTGCGTTACGTATGGAAGAGCAGAGATTTGTTGAGATAATGGACCGCGTGACGCGCTTCGCGGCGACCTTTGGATATCTTGGATTTCTGCCGAAAGCGCCCGGCACCTACGCCAGTCTCGCGGCGGTGATGTTGGCATGGACCGGGGAAGGGATACTGTTTCACCTCGTTTTATTTTTATCGGTGATCGGGTTTTTGTGCGCGACGCAGGCCGAGCGGATTTTCGCCTCCAAAGATCCGAGCGTGTTTGTGCTGGACGAGGTGTGCGGCATGATGCTGGCGGTTTTGTGGCTTCCCAAAAGCGTCATTTTGTACGGCGCGGCGTTTGCTCTCTTTCGGGCATTCGATATTTTGAAGCCCGGTCCCGTGGGTTGGGCGGAACGAAAAACGGGTAGCGGCGGTATCTTGTGGGATGATCTCGCGGCCGGCGCTCTCACGAACCTCATCCTACAGTTCTTCACACGATTTGTGATCTAAAAATTTTTTAAACAAGTTTTAAGGATGCGGGGAGCGGGGTTTCGAAGGTTTGGAGGGTTTGGGTTTCGGGATGGCGGAATGAGAGAAAATAGGCGTGCAGAGCGAGTCGTCCCGCCGGATCCGCGTGGCTGCCATATTTTTGGTCACCGACGATCGGGTGGCCCAAATCCGATAGCTGGACGCGGATCTGATTTTTTCGGCCGGTTATGAGCGCCACATCCAGCAGCGAGTAGCGAGCGTTGGATTTGACGATTTCGTAACGCATCAGCGCGCGTTTGCCCTCCCCGGAAAGCCGCGGCGCGCTGTAGATCCGCCTAAATTTATCCTCCACGAGAAAACTCTCCAGCGTATCCCGGCTTTTTTTAGGCGTTCCTTCCACGACCGCGTAGTATTTTTTAGTAACCTCTGCCCAGTGGTCCTGGAGGGCCCGCTTCACGGATTCCTCTTTGGCAAAAACGAGGAGCCCGGAAGATTCCCGGTCCAGGCGGTGCACGATGAAGACACGGCACCGGCCGCGTTTCGACCGGCCGCGGACATAGTCCGTGAGCGCGTAGTAGAGAGTATTTATTTTATCGGTGTCCGTCCCGATCGTCAAAAGCCCCGCCGGTTTGTCGACGACGACGAGCCACGCGTCCTCGTAAACGATCGTAAAGGGTAAATGGGAGGACTTACGGTCTAAAAGTTCAACGCGATCCTCGGGGTGAATGGGTCGGTCGTAAGCCGTCGTTGCCCTACCATTCACGGCGATGGAGCCATGTTTCAACAACTGCTTCAATTTTGTTTTTTTATAATCTGGGAAACGCTTGAGGAGATACTCTAAAAGATCCACGTGGCCATCTCAAGGGAGTGTTTAATTTTTACTTAAGCGCGTTTTCCAGGAGCTCGTTGGACTTGGTGAACCGCATCCATCGCTTTTCTGAAAATAAACGAGCCAATAGCAGCAGCGGCACGGCGATATCGGCTAGGCCCAGAAGCAAGGCGACTGTCCATTTGACGTTTTGAGTCCATGGGGCGATGGCCAACAGGATGAAGGGCACGATGACGATCGCTAGAGCAGCCATCACGACGAGGAATAGGATCAAAGCAAAAACCAAAGTCTGCCGGCGCAAGAGCTGAACGCCCTGGATGTACCAGAGGGTAGCTTTGATTTTCACAAGACTGGCGGATTTCGACTGGTACTGCTTGACCGCGTCGACAACTCCGTCGATCACGAGTCCTTTTAGGCCCTTCAAGATATCCACCTTGAGGAAGCGGTCCAAAACGGATTGGTTATTACCGTTTGGATGAGCCAAGGATGTATCCCAGGAGAAGAGCGCCGAGCGCTGCGCCGCCGATAAACGGCCATGGGTTCTTGTGCACATTCTTGTCGAGCTCTTCGGCGATTTCCTTGGCTTTCTCGGTATTTTCCTCGATCACTTCCTGAGCTTGCTTTTTAAAACGGTTTAGATCACTCAGCTTATCCGAAGCAACCTCTTGGATGGCTTCCCGGATGTGGGTGTACTTATTCCCAAGAATATCTTGGATTTCACCCTTCTTTTCTTTAGCGGCTTCATTCAAGAGATGAAGCGCTTCCTCAAACTTCTTACCGCTATTGCTGATATCGGCGCTCATGGTCTGGTCCCTTTCGATTTGTGAACAAGGTTAGAGATTATTTAATACCCAACGTATTATACCACTTTGGCGTGACTAACCAATATGGAGGGACAGTCCCGGGACTGTCCCTGTTCTATTAACTGCTATCGGTGGCGACGGGTCCTGCCGCTGGTTATCGGACTTCGTTTAAGAGAAGATGAAGCGCTTCGGTGGCTGAGCGGGACTGGATGTCGGCGCGGGAGCCTAGGAAGCGGTAGCGGTGGATGCGTGTGCGCTTGGGGGCGGCGATGGCGATGAAGACGAGGCCGATGGGTTTTGTGGTGCTTCCGCCTGTGGGTCCAGCGATGCCGGTGACGCTTATTGCGTAGTCGGTTTTGAATTGGATGCGGATGTTTTCAGCTAAGGCGCGTGCGGTTTGAGGGCTCACGGCTCCGAATCGCGCTAGGGTTTTTGGATTAACTCCGATAATTTCATGTTTGATACGGTTTGAGTACGCGACCACCCCACCAAGAAAAAAGTCCGAGCTTCCTGGGATGCGCGTGATGCGGCTTGAGACCAGGCCGCCGGTGCAGGACTCGGCGACGCTTAAGGTTTTGCGCTTGGCGCGTAAAATTTTTCCTACGACGGATTCTAAAGTTTCATCGTCGGTGCCGTAAATCCATTTACCGGTGCGGGCACGGATTTTTTTTTCTAGTTGGCGCGCGGCGGCCAGCGCTTTTTCTTTAGAAACGGCTTTGGACATGATTTTGAGCTCGACTTCGCCGAGCTTGGCGTAGATTCCCAGTGTCAGCGGCGGTTTTAATTTTAAGAGAGCGTTTACTTTTTGGGCTACCTGCGCTTCAATGACGCCGGAAATTTTGAGTGAGCGGCGGATGAAACATTCGTGCTTTAATTTTAATTGCTTAAATAAAAAGGGCAGAGCGTAATTCACAAACATCGGTTCCAGCTCCCGCGGCGGGCCGGGCAGGAGCAGGATATTTTCACAAAAGATCCCAGGCGCGGTGCCGTTGGGATTGGGTAGTACATGCGCGCCTTCCGGGACGAAGCATTGGCGCTCAATCATTTGCGTCATGCCCAGCCGTCGAATTTTAAGCCGGCGCACGATTGCTTCGTAGGTCGGCCTGTGAAGCGCCAGGGGTCGGCCTAAAAATTCAGCCACGCTTTGCGCGGTCACATCGTCCTCGGTGGGCCCCAGTCCGCCCGTCGTGATCACGAGATCCGCGCGCGACCGCGCGACTCCGAGCGCCTCAACGATGCGGCCCGGATTGTCGCCCACCGTAACCTGGTGATAAACATCGATGCCGTTCTCGGCTAGTTTCTCGGCCAAGAAGCGGGCGTTGGTGTTCAGAATCGACCCAACGAGAATTTCAGTGCCTATGGATAGGATTTCTGCACGCATAGTTAGGGGTACAAGCTATTGGAATTATAGAGGTTACAAATAGAAACGCCAAGCCCTAAAAATAATTGAAAGGAAATGAGGGGGGTCGGCGTCTAGTAGAGTAGACAGGCTAAACCGGGGGCGGTATAATAACCCCGCCTCCCAATATTCGATAAAGGAGAATAAACATGGCTCGCACGCAAGAGAAACAAGAGAAGCAAGAGAAGCAAGAGAAACATAAAGAAGCGCAACCGGCGCACAAGGAAGTCAAGACCGAAAGACCGAACGCTAAAGAGGCGGTCACGGAAAAGCAGAAACTCATCCTGGCTACTGTGTTGCAGATCGAGAAGCAGTTTGGCAAGGGTTCGATCATGACGCTCGGCGAGGACTACAAGGCCGACGTGCAGACGATCTCGACGGGCGCTTTGTCGCTGGATCTGGCGCTGGGCGTGGGCGGGATTCCGCGCGGACGCATCACAGAAATTTACGGTCCTGAGTCGGGCGGAAAGACCACACTAACGCTTAGTGTTATCGCCGAAGCTCAGAAGAAGGGCGGCACCGCGGCGTTTATCGACGCGGAGCACGCGTTTGACTCCACCTACGCCAAGAAGATCGGCGTGAACCTCGACAACCTTTTGGTGTCTCAGCCGGACACCGGCGAGCAGGCGCTTGAGATCGTCGAGATGCTCGTGCGCTCCAACTCCATCGACATCATCGTCGTGGACTCGGTGGCGGCGCTGGTGCCCAAGGCCGAAATCGAGGGCAATATGGGGGACTCGCACATGGGTCTTCAGGCGCGGCTGATGAGCCAGGCGCTTCGCAAGCTCACCTCGGCCACGGCCAAATCCAAAACGGCGCTGATCTTTATCAACCAGCTGCGCGAGAAAATCGGCGTGATGTTCGGGAACCCCGAGACCACGCCGGGCGGACGAGCGCTCAAGTTTTACTCGTCGGTGCGGCTCGATATCCGCCGTATCGCGACGATCAAGCGCGGTGAGGAAAGCGTCGGTAACCGCGTGAAAGTGAAAGTCGTGAAAAATAAAGTCGCGGCGCCTTTCAAACAGGCCGAGTTTGACCTCATGTTTGGCGAGGGCGTATCGAGCGTCGGGTGTATTTTGGACCTCGCGACGGAAAAAGAAATCGTGCGCCAAAGCGGAAGCTGGCTGATCTTCGGAGACGAGAAGATCGGTCAGGGCCGCGAAAACGCCAAGGCGTTCTTGAAAGAGAACCCGAAGCTTTTGACCGAGATCCGAAAGCAGGTCGTCGAAAAAGCCGGTAGTCACTAATTTCAACGCTTGTGGGACGAAAAAGATTGTGGCTCAGTTTCGGCCACAATCTTTTCGTTTCTGGACAATGGCAGAACTAAAAAACAAAGAGGATATTTTTTTAAAGGCCAAGAGCGACGCGCTGCGGTTTTTGGCGACGCGTGGCCGCAGTGCGGAACTGCTTCGAAAGAAACTTTCCGATAACGGGTATAAGGCAGCGATTGTTTGTAGGACCATCGATGATTTTAAAGCCAAAGGGCTTGTCGTCGATGAAAAGTTTGTGGAGCCGAAAAAGGACGACGAAAAAAGCACGGCGCTCGAGCTCGCGGGCCCGCGGTTTAGGCGCATGAAGGGACTGCCGCGTGGGAAGCAAAAGGCGCGGATTTATGGATTTTTGAAGCGGCGCGGTTTCAGCGCCGAAACCACGTTTCAGGTGATGGACACGTTATTTAAGGGTGTTTCCGATGATGAGCTCGGATGATTTAAGAAAAGCGTATCTAGATTTTTTTAAAAGCAAGGACCATTCGCTGTTCCCCAGCGATACGCTGGTGCCGGCCGATGACACGTCGCTTTTATTTACGGGCGCGGGGATGAACCAGTTTAAGCCGTACTTTTTGGGTTTAAAAAAGGACGTGCGCCGCGCCACGAGCTGTCAAAAGTGTCTGCGCACGGGGGACTTAGAACAGGTGGGCAAGACGGCCACTCACCACACGTTTTTCGAGATGCTCGGCAATTTTTCATTCGGCGATTACTTTAAGGCCGAGGCGATCGAGTGGGGTTGGGAATTTGTGACAAAAGTGCTGGGTTTGCCGCCGACGAAGCTCTGGGTTTCGGTTTACGAGGACGACGACGAGGCGGCGATGCTTTGGAAATCGAAAATCGGTTTGCCCGACGCGCGCATCGTGCGCATGGGCGCCAAGGACAACTTCTGGCCGTCCAATGCCGTGAAGGATGGCCCGAACGGCCCCTGCGGCCCGTGCTCCGAGATCTATGTGGGTGAAACACCCGGCCGAGGCGTGGAGATCTGGAATCTTGTGTTCACGCAGTTTGACCGCCAGTCGGACGGCTCGCTTTTGGCGCTGCCGCAGAAAAATATCGATACGGGCATGGGCCTTGAGCGCACCGCGGCCGTGCTGCAGCAGGTGGCGAGTAATTTTGACATCGATTCTTTCAAAGCGATCCGCGCCGAGCTCTGGCAGCTTTTAGCGAAGCCGTCCGTCAGTACGCGCGCCGAAAACGCGGTGATGGATCACATCCGCGCCGTCGTGTTTACGATCGGCGACGGCGTGCTGCCGTCCAACGAAGGCCGCGGCTACGTGGTGCGGCGATTGATTCGTTTAAGCTGCGATCATCTTGAAAAGGCGGGCGCCGTAAAAAAAGGCACGCTGTATAAGCTGGTGCCGGTGATCGTGAGCGCCATGAAAGCCGCGTATCCGGAGCTTATGGCGCGGCAGAAAAATATTTCGGCGATCCTTGAAAATGAGGAGAAGTCCTACTTAGAAGTGTTGCGCGTGCAGGCGCCGAAGATGACGCTGGAGTGGGAGGAAATCAAGCGTTCCGTGCCCGACAGCGCCGATCGCGTGGAAAAAACAGGCGCCGTGGCGTTTAAGTTTTACGATACGTTCGGTTTGCCGTTCGAGATTATTTCACAAACGGCCCAACGCGCGGGGTTGGACCTTGATCGGTCGATTTTCGAACGCTATTTGGAGGAGCAGCGCCGGCGTTCGCGCGAGGGCAGTAAGATTTCAGCCGAAATTTTCTCGACCAAAGGCTCGTATACGCTGGTAAACGGTTTGCCGCCGACAAAATTTTTGGGTTACGAGATGACGAAAGCGTCGGGCAAGGTTTTGCGCATTTTGAAAAATACAAAAGAGATCACGAAGCTCGTCAAAGGCGAGGAAGGACTTGTTATTTTTGACCAGTCGCCGTTTTATGCGGAAGCCGGCGGCCAGGTCGGCGACTCGGGGGCGCTTCGAGGCGCAAAGACCAAAGCCAAGGCGCTGGACGCGCAGTGGCTTGAGAAATGCGTCGCGCACAAAATTGAGGTGACGGAAGCTGAGATACGGCTCGGCGAAAGCTACGAACTGGCGGTAGACGCCGAGCGCCGCGCGGACATCATGAAGAACCACACCGCGACGCATCTACTGCACAGCGCGTTGCGTCAAGTGCTGGGCGACCACGTGAAGCAAAGCGGTTCGCTCGTGGCGCCGGATCGTTTGCGTTTTGACTTTACGCACTTTGGCGCCGTGGATCCAAAAAAATTGGAAGAGGTGGAAGCGCTCGTGAATGTTGAAATCGCCAAAAAGATCGCGCTGGACAAGCGCGTGATTTCCAAAGAAAAAGCGCTCGAAGAAGGCGCGATCGCGTTCTTCGGCGAGAAGTACGGCGACGAGGTGCGCGTCGTGACGATCGGAGACTTTTCCAAAGAGCTTTGCGGAGGCACGCATTTAGGCAATACGGCCGAGATCGGGATGTTTAAGATCACCTCCGAGGGATCCATCCAGGCCGGCGTGCGGCGGCTCGAGGCCGTGACCGGTCGAAGAGCCGAGGCGCTTCTTGAGCAAGGCCAAAGAGAAATCGAAAGTCTGTCGCGGGAGTTTCACGCGACGCCCGAAAGTCTGGCCCCGGAGATCCGGAAAATCCAGGAGCGTGTTTCGGCTTTGGGGCAGAAGCTCGCGGCCCGGGTCCTAGAGAAGGTGAAGGACAAGATGCGTTTGGTTTATGACCAGTCCCAGGAGCTGCGCGGCACGCGTATTTTAAACGCTGATTTTAGCGGTATCGATGTGAGGCTGTTGGAGGCGGGTTTTGAATTTTTACGCGCGAACAGCTTTTCATACGCGGCGATTATCCGCGTCCAGGATGAGGGCAAAGTATCGTTTGTGATTTCAGCTTCGGCGGACTGGGTGCAAAAGGGGTTTCACTCCGGCAAAATCGTCAAGGACGTCGCCGCGGTGACCGGCGGCTCGGGCGGCGGGAAACCGGAGTTTGCGGTAGGCGGCGGGAAGGAGCTCGCGCGCTCAACGGAGGCGCTCGAGAAAGGCAAGAGACTGATCGCCGATTTTCTTGAAAAAGAGATCCCGGCATGAGAGTCATCAAACCCACCAGCAAAGAACTGCAGAAACTTTTAAACCGCTTTAGCGGCCGGCGCAACCGGCGCATCGAAGAGCGTGTGCGCCAGATCCTGGAAGACGTGAAAACCGGCGGCGATGAGGCCGTGCTACGCTACACGCGCAAATTTGACAAGGTGCGTCTTAGCGCTAGAGAGCTCAAGGCCTCGGAGAGCGAGATCAACGGCGCCTACCAAAATATCAAGCCGGAGTTTATTGCGTCTTTAAAAATAGCGATTGAGAACGTGAATCATTTTTACAAGCGTCAGCTGAAGCGTTCCTGGCGCACCGTGACCGAAGACGGCGTGATCCTGGGAGAAAAGATTCGGCCGCTGGAGTCGGTCGGCGTGTACATTCCGGCCGGCACGGCGCCGCTGCCGTCGACGGTGTACATGACCGTGCTGCCGGCCAAGATCGCCGGCGTCGAGAAAATCTATCTCGTGACGCCGCCCAACCCGTACAAATCGGTGGATCCGCACATTTTAGCGGTCGCGAATCTCCTGAAAGTGGACGGTGTTTTTAAGGCGGGCGGCGCGCAGGCCATCGGGGCTCTGGCGTTTGGCACGAAAACGATCCCGCGCGTGGACAAGATCGTGGGTCCGGGCAACGCGTATGTGGCCGAGGCCAAGCGGCAGGTTTTCGGTTACTGCGACATTGATATGGTGGCCGGTCCGACGGAGCTTGTCGTAATCGCCAATGAATTTACGGATCCTGATTTTTTGGCGGCGGATCTATCGGCGCAGAGCGAGCACGCGATGGGCACCTCGATTTTGGTGACGACGTCGAAGCGTCTGGCGAAGTTGATCAAAAAGTGCCCGGCGCGCGGGTATATCCTTGTCGTGAAAAACTTAAAACAGGCCGTGGACATCACCAATCAAATAGCGCCGGAGCATCTGCAGGTGATGGTAAAGAACCCTCAAAGGATCGTCAAGGATGTGAAAAACGCGGGCGCTATTTTTATCGGCGCTTACACGCCCACGGCTGTGGGAGACTACATCGCGGGACCGAGCCACGTGCTGCCCACGAACGGCACCGCGCGATTTTTTTCAGGTCTTGGCGTGCACGATTTCTTAAAAAGTTCGCATGTGATTTCTTATAGCCGCAAGGCGCTGGAAAAAGTGCATGGGGCGGTGGAGTGCATTGCGAATCTGGAGGGGCTTGCGAAACACATGGAATCCGTAAAAATAAGGTTTGATAAAAAATGAAGAGACGATCCGCGGAAGTCAAAAGAAAAACCAAAGAAACGGATATCTTTGTCCGAGTGAATCTGGATGGATCCGGCAAATCAAAAGTCCGCACTGGTATCCGATTTCTGGATCACATGCTCGAGCTTTTAGCCAAACATGGTCTTTTTGATATCGAAGTGCGCGCGACAGGCGATCTCGATATCGACACGCATCACACCAACGAAGACGTGGGTATCGCGCTGGGCCAGGCGTTTAAGAAAGCGCTGGGTGATAAAAAGGGCATACGCCGCTTCGGGGATTTTCGCGCGCCGCTGGATGAATCGCTCACCGGGACGCGCGTGAGTCTCGATCTTTCGGGCCGTGGGTCGTTTCATCTGCACACGACGCCCAAGACAAAATGGATCGCGCATCCGGCGCTGCGAGCCCAACGAAACCGGTCCGGTTATACGATCGCGGACGCGAAACATTTTCTGGAATCCTTCGCGCAGAATCTCGGCATGACACTGCATGTGGATTTTGTCTCGGGCGAGTACCCGCATCACGTGATCGAGTCTATGTTCAAGTCACTGGCGAAATCGTTAAGCTGGGCTGTGAGTATGGATTCGCGCGTGAAAGACGTGCCGTCAACGAAAGGAAAACTGTAGGGGGGACGGGGTGATCGTGATCGTGGATTACGGCATGGGCAACTTGCGCAGCGTCGAGAAGGCCTTTGAATCACAGGGCGCGCGTGTCGCGGTTTCCGATTCGCCAAAAGCGCTCGCGCGGGCCGGCAAGATCGTGCTACCCGGCGTGGGCGCTTTTGATCACGCGGTGACCGGGCTTAAAAAACGCAAGCTCACGGATCTACTGAAAAAAAAGATTCAGTCGGGTGTGCCCTATCTGGGGTTGTGTCTTGGGCTGCAGCTTCTTTTTGAAAGAAGCGAGGAAGGGCGGCTCGAAGGGTTGGGACTATTGAAGGGCACGGTGCGCCGTTTTCGCGGGGCGCTTAAGATCCCGCACATGGGCTGGAACACCGTTCATTTTAAGAAACAATCGCCGATTTTCAAGGGGCTTTCGACGGACGATTATTTTTATTTTGTGCACTCGTTTTACCCCAAACCAGTCGACGCGTCGGTGATTGCGGCGGAGACGGAGTACGGCGTGCGGTTTTGCTCGAGTGTATGGAAGGACAATATTTTTGCGACGCAGTTTCACCCGGAGAAAAGCCAGAGCTCCGGCCTCCGGATCATTCAAAACTTTGCTGCTTTATGATCCCGATTCCGGCGATTGATTTAAAAGACGGCAAAGTGGTGCGGCTCTTTCAGGGAAAGTTTGACGCCGAGAAAGTGTATTTTGATAAGGCAGAATTTGTGGCCAAACGCTTTGAAGCGGAGGGCGCCGCGCGCATCCACGTGGTGGATCTGGACGGAGCGCTGAGGGGCTGCCCGAAGAATCTGGGGGAAATCGAAGCGGTTTTGAAGGCGGTGAAAACGCCGGTGGAGGTTGGCGGGGGCATCCGTGATCTTAAAACCGTGGAGCAGTATTTGGAGATGGGCGCGGCTTGGGTGATCCTTGGAACCAAAGCGTGTCTGGACCCTGGTTTTATGGAGGAAGCCATCGCGGAGTTTAGAGATCAGGTCATCGTCGGCATGGATGCTTTAGACGGTCTACTCGCAACCGACGGGTGGACCCGGACTACCCAAATAAAAGCCACGGATTTTGTGAAGCAGGTGGAGCTCTTGGGCGGCAAAACGGTGATCTACACGGATATCTCAAAAGACGGTGCGCTCAGAGGGCCGAATCTAAAGGAAATCAGCGCGCTGGGCCGGTCGGTGCATTTGGACGTGATCGCCTCAGGCGGCGTCGGGGCGCTCGAAGATTTAAAAAGCCTGATCGACCTGAAGCAGAAAAATATCATAGGTATCGTGATCGGCAAAGCGCTCTATGAAAATAAATTTAGCTTGAAAGAGGCGATCGATCTATGCTCGCAAAGCGGATTATTCCCTGCCTCGACGTAAAAGAAGGCCGCGTCGTCAAAGGCACGAAATTTTTACGGCTCCGGGACGCCGGAGATCCGGTGCAGTGCGCGTGCCTGTACGATCGTGAGGGCGCCGACGAGCTGGTGTTTCTGGACATCACGGCGTCGCACGAGAAGCGTAAGATCCTCCTGGACGTTGTGCGCCGCACGGCCGAGAAAGTATTTATGCCGCTGACGGTGGGTGGCGGCGTGAGCAGCGTGCGGGACATCCGCGCGCTTTTAAACGCGGGCGCCGATAAGGTTTCGATCAACACGGCGGCCGTGAAGCGGCTGACGCTCGTGAAAGAGGCGTCGGATCAGTTTGGCGCCCAGTGTATCGTGGTCGCCATCGACGCTCGGCGCGAGGCGAAAGGCGCTTGGGGCGTGTACACGCACGGCGGCCGTTCGCGCACGGGGCTCGACGCCGTGGCCTGGGCCCAGCGGGTGGAAGCGCTAGGCGCCGGCGAGATTCTTTTGACGAGCATGGATCGCGACGGGACGAAGGCGGGTTATGACCTGGAGCTCTTGCGCGCGGTTTCGACGGCTGTCCGAATTCCGGTGATCGCCTCCGGCGGCGCCGGTAATTTACGGCACCTGGCGGAGGGTTTGACGAAGGGCAGGGCGGATGCGGTGCTGGCGGCCAGCATCTTTCACTTTAGGAAGTTTACGATTCGCGAGGCGAAGGAGTATTTAAAAAAGAAAGGAGTACCGGTTCGCTTATGAACGATACTGCATTTAAGAAAATACTATCCCGTTTAAAGTTCGCGCCCGACGGGTTGATCCCCGCGATCATTCAGGACGCGAAAACCCAGCGTGTTTTGACGCTGTGCTACATGAACGAGACGGCACTGCGGGCCACTTTAGAGAAAAAATTTGTGCACGTTTTCCGCCGCTCGCAGAATAAATTGATGATGAAAGGCGAGACGTCGGGCCACACGCAAGCCGTGAAGGAGTTTCGCATCGACTGCGAGGGCAAATCCATTTTATTTGTGATCGATCAGAAAGTGGCCGGTTGCCACAAGGGGTATCTTAGCTGCTATTTCGAGAAAATCGAAGACGGCGGCGACGGAAAAACCACGGACGAGCGCGTCTTTAATCCGGAAAAGGTCTATTGAGCACGCACACTCCCGCAAAGTCTGATTTTTTAAAATTAGCCAAAAAGGGAAATCTGATTCCCGTGTATCGGGAAATCTTGGCGGATCTTGAGACGCCGGTTTCCGGTTTCCTCAAAATCGGCAACAAGCCGTATGCGTATCTTCTGGAGTCGGTGGAGGGCGGGGAAAAGCTGGCGCGCTATTCTTTCCTGGCGTCGGAGCCCTCGCTTATTTTCCAAAGCAAGGGCCGCACGATCACACTCACAGACCCCCGGGGAAAGAAAACTGTTTTTGAGACGTCGCGCGATCCGCTCTGGGAGCTTGAAAAAATCCTGTCGCGTTACAAGCAGGTGTCGGTGGACGGACTGCCGCCTTTTACGGGGGGCGCTGCGGGGTATCTGTCGTACGACTGCGTACGGTTTTTCGAGCGCATCCCGGATAAAAATAAAGACGGGCTGAATATTCCCGACGCGCTTTTTGTGTTTACGGATAGTCTCGTCGCGTTTGATCACAAAAGTAACCGTATCCAGGTGATCGCGAACGTGTATCTGGACGGCTCTCGATCTCCGGGGTCCGCGTATGACGAGGCGACCGCCAAGATTGACCGTACGATCGCCAAACTCTGCGCAGCCGGCGCCCCAGAGGCGGCGCGAAGCCAAAAGTCCTCTCGGCCGCTCCGATACAGCTCCACTTTTACGAAGCCCTGTTTTGAAAAAGCGGTGCGAAAGGCCAAGCAGTCCATCGGGCGCGGGGACATCTTTCAAGTGGTGTTGTCCCAAAGACTGCGGACGCAAATCCAGGCGCGTCCTTTTGATATCTACCGAAACTTGCGCTCGATCAATCCTTCGCCGTATCTTTTTTATCTCGACGCGGGGGATTTTCAGCTCGTGGGCTCTTCTCCCGAGATCCATGTGCGCTGTGAGAGCGGCCGAGTCATGGTACGGCCAATCGCGGGCACGCGCCCTCGCGGGAAAACCGCCCAAGAAGACGCCCGCCTTGAGAAAAGTCTTTTAGCGGACCCCAAAGAGCGCGCCGAGCACTTGATGCTTGTGGATTTGGGCCGCAACGACTTAGGCCGCGTGTGTGAGTACAAAACCGTGAAAGTTCCGGAGTTTATGGCGGTGGAACGCTACTCGCATGTGATGCACATCGTCAGTCACGTGGAGGGCCGGCTTCAAAAAGGCAAAACCGTCTATGATGTGCTGCGCGCCACCTTTCCGGCCGGCACCGTGTCCGGGGCTCCCAAGGTGCGCGCGATGGAAATCATCGACGAGCTGGAGCCGGAGCGGCGCTCTTTTTACTCCGGCGTGGTGGGGTACTTTAGTTACTCGGGGAACCTCGACACCGGCATCACGATCCGCACGATTTTAACCCAGCGCGGCCAAGCGTATGTGCAGGCCGGAGCCGGCATCGTGGCGGACTCCGTTCCGGCGCACGAATATGAAGAAACGCTCAATAAATCCAAGGCGCTTTTGAAAGCGATAGAGTTAGCGGAAAGCGGGGCCGACCGATGATTATTATGATCGATAACTACGACTCCTTTACCTATAATCTCGTGCAGTATTTGGGCGAGCTGGGAGAAAAGCTCAAAGTATTTCGCAATGACGCGGTCACGCTGGCCCAGATCCAGAAACTGCGGCCTTCACGCATCGTCATCTCTCCGGGGCCCGGCAGCCCCAAGGACTCCGGCATTTCGCGCGCGCTGATCGAAAAACTGGGACCCAAGATTCCGATGCTCGGCGTGTGTCTCGGGCATCAGTGCATCGGGGAAGTATTTGGCGGCCGCGTGGTGCGCGCCGGGCGGCTGATGCACGGCAAAACCTCGCAGATTTTTCACAACAGCCAAGGGATTTTTAAGGGAATCGACAATCCGTTTGTCGCGACGCGGTATCATTCGCTGCTGGTCGAGCGGAAGAGCTTCCCAAAATCCCTCGAGATTACGGCCGAAACCAAGGAAAAGGAAATCATGGGACTGCGCCACCGGAAATACCCCATCTTTGGCGTGCAGTTCCACCCGGAGTCCATCCTGACCCAGGCCGGCAAAGACATCCTTAAAAATTTTCTCCGTCTCACGCGTTGAAAGAGATCCTAAAGAAGTTAAACGATAAAACGTCTCTCGCGGCCGCCGAAATGCGGCAAGCGATGGAGGAGGTCATGTCCGGCCGCGTGACGGACGAAGACATCGAGGCATTTTTAAGGGCGCTTCGCGAAAAGCCCGAGACAGCCGAGGAAGTCAGCGCCGCCGCACGGGTGATGCGTGAGCACGCGCTGAAGCTTTCCCGGGCATTTCCCGAGGCGCTGGATACTTGCGGCACCGGCGCCGACAATCAGCATACCGTGAACGTATCGACGCTTGCGGCCATCGTCGCGGCGGCGGCCGGCGTGCGCGTGGCCAAGCACGGAAACCGTTCGGTGACCAGCGTCTGTGGAAGTGCGGATCTTTTAGAATTATTGGGCGTTAAAATCGATTTGACGCCGCCAGTTGTCGAAGCTTGCTTAGAAAAAACTGGTTTTGGATTTTTCTTTGCGCCGATTTTTCATCCGGCCGTTAAGTATGCGGGCGCAGCCCGCAAACAAATAAAAGGAAAAACGATTTTTAATCTCCTGGGCCCATTGTCCAATCCAGCCGGGGCCGGAACACAGCTCATCGGTGTCTGGGACCCGCCCCATGTGGAGCTAGTGGCTCAAGCGCTGGTGCAGTTCGGCACGAAACGCGCGTTTGTGGTGCACGGGCTGGATGGCTTAGATGAGATCTCGCTTTCGGCTGAGACGTTGGTGGCCGAGGTGCGGAACGGAAATATTCAAACTTTTCACTTGGACCCCTCAAACCTTGGTTTTAAGAAGTGCGAGATTTCAGCTCTCCAATGCTCGACGAAAGAGCAGTGTAAGGACGCGGCGCTTGCTATTTTGCAAGGAGCCGATGGGCCCCAGACAGAATTCGTGGTATTAAACGCCGGCGCGGCGCTCTGTGTCGCGGGCAAGGCGCCGTCCATTCCCGAGGGCGCGCGCGTGGCGCGCGCGGTTTTAAAAAGCGGTGCCGCACTGAAGAAACTCGAAGAAATCATCGAGGTTTCCAGGGTATGATGCTTGCGGCGATCGTTCACAACAAAAAACAAGAGATCACGAGACTCAAGAAAACGATACCGCTTGCGCGGTTAAAAAAAGAGGCCTTGGCATTGCCTAAGAAAACAGCCTCGTTTTTAAAGCGATTGCGACGCTGCAAGGGTTTAGCGGTGATCGCCGAAATTAAAAGGCGGTCACCTTCCAAAGGACTGTTGCGAAAACACGTTAAGCCAATTTCGATCGCGAAGGCTTATGAAAAATCAGGCGCGGCCGCGATCTCGGTGCTGACGGATGAAAAGTTTTTTGGCGGTTCGGTGGAAATCTTAAAAGACGTGCGGCTTGCGGCGAAGCTTCCTATATTAAGGAAGGATTTTATCATCGATGAATACCAGGTTTATGAATCACGGCTCATGGGCGCCGATGCGATTTTATTGATCGCCGGGATTTTGTCCAAGAAGAAAATAAAATCTTTAAGCGCGCTGGCCGGGAAACTGGGGCTCGACGTTCTTTTTGAAGTACACTCCAAACAAGAGATTGGAAAAATTTTACCGGCCAGGCCTAAGCTGATCGGCATCAATAACCGCGATTTGAAGAGCTTCAACGTGGATATTGCCCAGACTCGGCGGCTTTTGCCGTTTTTGCCGAAAGGAGCGCTGGTCGTTTCGGAGAGCGGAATTCAAAGCGCGCGGGATATTCGGTACTTAAGGAAGCTGGGTGTCCGGGCCGTGCTGGTCGGCGAGACGCTCATGAAGTCGCGCGATGTGGGGCAGGCTTTAAAGAAGCTTCTAGGAAGTTCTCGTGGTACGCGTTAAAATCTGTGGGATTACGAATGTTTCGGATGCGCGGGCGGCCGAAACAGCCGGTGCGGATGCGGTGGGTTTTGTGTTTGCGAAAAGTCCGCGCCAGGTGACGCCCGAAAAGGCGGTCTTGATTATCCGGGCGCTCGGGCCCTGGATCGCGAAGGTGGGAGTTTTTGTCCACGCGGATTTCCAGACGATCTTGCGTACGGTGAGGCACTGCGGCCTGACGGCGGTGCAGCTCCACGGAGACGAGCCCGACGCGCTGGCCCGTCGTCTGCGCAAAGAAGGCGTGACGGTGATTCGCGCCGTGAGAGTGGGCGGTGCGCTTGACCGGCGCCAAATTTTAAAGTGGAGCGCGGACGCGTATCTATTTGACACGCGGTCCCAAACGGTTTTTGGCGGAACCGGCAGGCGTTTTGACTGGGCGCTGTTAAAAAAGTTTAAAGCAAAAAAACCGATCATTGTCTCCGGAGGCCTGAACCCCGGCAATGTGCGGCTGGCCGTGAAAACGCTGAAGCCCTACGGGGTAGACACTTCGAGCGGTGTGGAGCGCTCACCCGGCAAGAAGGATCCCGTGAAACTAAAAAAGTTTGTGCATCGTGCCAAAAGTACCCGATAAAAAAGGCCACTTCGGCGTTTACGGCGGCCGCTATGTGCCCGAGACGCTGATGGCGGCTCTGGATGAGCTTGAGATGGCCTACGCGAGGGCCCGGCGCGACCGGAGCTTCGGGAGCGAACTTTCCCATTATTTAGAAAATTATGCCGGTCGGCCCACCAAACTCACCGAGGCGAAGCGTTTTTCAAAACTGTTGGGCGGCGCGCGCGTTTTCTTAAAAAGGGAAGATCTGCTTCATACGGGTTCCCACAAAATCGATAATGCGCTTGGGCAGGCGATCTTGGCGCGGCGCATGGGCAAGCGGCGCATCATCGCCGAAACCGGCGCCGGTCAGCACGGCGTCGCGACGGCCACGGTGTGCGCGTTGTTTGGTCTGGAGTGCCATGTCTACATGGGCACCGAAGACGTGGAGCGGCAAAAGCTGAACGTATTTCGCATGAAACTTTTAGGCGCCCGGGTGATCCCGGTGAACTCAGGCTCAAAAACCCTGAAAGACGCCGTGAATGAGGCGATCCGTGACTGGGTGACGAACGTCGAGACGACACACTATATCATCGGCTCCGTGATCGGGCCGCATCCGTACCCCGTGATGGTGCGCGATTTTCAGTCGGTGATCGGCCGTGAGGCGCGTGCGCAGATTCGAAAAATCATACGCCGGGACCCGGATTACTTGATCGCCTGCGTGGGCGGCGGTTCGAACAGCATCGGTTTATTTCACCCATTTTTAAATTCACGCTCCCGGATGATCGGCGTCGAGGCCGCGGGACTAGGGGTCCACACGGGTCGTCACGCGGCGACGCTCACGGCCGGCTCTATCGGCGTGCTGCACGGTTCCAAATCCGAGGTTTTGCAGGACAAAGACGGCCAGATTCTTTTGGCGCACTCGATTTCGGCAGGGCTCGATTACCCCGGGGTCGGGCCGGAGCACGCGTATCTAAAGAAAACCGGCCGCGCGCGATACGCGGCGATTACGGACAAGGAAGCGCTGGTGGGTTTTCGGATTTTAAGTGAACTGGAGGGGATCATTCCGGCGTTGGAACCCGCGCACGCTATCGGGTATCTCGTGAAGCATAAAAAGGATTTTCGAAAAAGCGACACGATCGTCGTGTGCTTGTCAGGCCGCGGTGATAAAGATGTGGAGCAGGTCTCCAAAATTTTGAAATTATGAAAAACCGCATCGATCAAAAATTTAAAGAGTTGAAGCGCCAAAAAAAGAAAGCGCTTATTTTATTTATCACGGCCGGCGATCCGAGCCTCGCCTTCAACGAAAAATTGGTTTTGCAGTTTGAAAAAGACAGCGTAGACATGGTCGAGCTCGGTGTGCCGTTTTCGGACCCATTGGCGGACGGACCCGTGATCCAGGAGTCTTCGCGCAGGGCGCTGCTGCGGCGCACGACACTTTCCAAAATCCTCACGACCGTCGGGAAGATTCGTGAAAAATCCGAGATACCGTTGCTTTTAATGAGCTACCTGAATCCAATCTTACATTTTGGGCCGGAACGTTTTGCCCGCTCTGCCCGGAAAGCGGGCGTGGACGGTTTGATCGTGCCGGATCTGCCGCCGGAGGAGGAGACGTATTTAGCGCCGCTTTTGCGACGCCACGGAATAAATCTTGTGTATTTTTTGGCGCCGACCAGCACCGCCAGGCGCCGCCGGGCGGTGTATCGAAAGGCGAGAGGATTTATCTACTACGTGTCGTTGACCGGCGTCACGGGCGCGCGCCGGGGGCTTGCCGCGACGTTAGAGAAAAATCTTTCTCGGATTAAAAAAGAAACGCGGATTCCGGTATGCGTCGGTTTTGGCATCTCGGATCCGGCTGCGGCCCGACAGGCGGCGTGGTGGGCGGATGGTGTGATTGTGGGAAGCGCGATTGTCCGTGAACTGGATGCCCGGACACCGTCTTCCTCGACAAGTTTTTCCAAAAAATTTGTGAGACCTTTTTCGAAAGCGCTTAGAACTCATGCGTAAACCGCAAGCCGTGATCATGGCCGGCGGCCAGGGCGAACGGTTTTGGCCGCTGACGCATTCACGATTTCCCAAATACCTGATTCGGATAAGCGGCCAGAAGTCTCTTTTGCAGAAAACCTTCGACCGTCTCACGGCGGTTTACGGCGCGCCGAATATTCACGTCGTGACCACGAAAGAGCACCGGCGTTTTGTCGAAAAAGAACTGCCGCGTCTTGGCAAAGCCAATCTGTGGATCGAACCATTCCGAAATAACACCGCGTCAGCGATTTTTTTGACGTGCGCGATGCTGGCCAAAAGACGGGGACGCGAGGTCGTGCTGTCATTTTTCCCGGCGGATCATTTGATCACCAATGAGGTCTATTTTAAGAAAATGCTAAAAGGCGCGATCCGTGCGGCGCGCGAGCGGGAGGCGCTGGTTATGATCGGGATCCGCCCGACATTTCCCGCGGTCGGCTACGGCTACATCGAGCAGGGGGCGTTGTTTTTGAAGGCCGCGGGCGCTTATCGGGTAAAGCGCTTCGTGGAGAAGCCCTCGCGGACCAACGCGCTGCGCTATATTCGGAAGAAAAGCTTTTTTTGGAACAGCGGTATTTTTACCTGGCGCGCGGGCGTGCTGCTCGGCGCGTACCAAAAAGTCGCGAGCATTTTTCATGAACATTTTGACGAAAAAAATTTGAGCGCCAGTTACCGTCATTTTCCAAAGCTCTCGATTGACCGCGCGGTGATGGAGAAAGCCGACAATGCGGTCGTGATTCCGGCGAAGCTGGACTGGACGGACCTCGGAAGCTGGGACGCGTATTTGGAGAGCGCGCTTTTGGATAAAAATAAAAATCATACGCACGGCGTTTCGGTGCACCGGGATCTAAAAGGGTGTCTCGTCATCAACCACAAAAAAACGCCGGTCACCGTGCACGGTTTGAGTGACGTGATTGTGGTGCAGACCGAGCACGGCACGCTTGTCTGCAAGCGCGGACGCTCCGAAGAAGCGGCACTTTTGCACCGGGCGGTGGTACGATCATGAAGCGAATTCTCGGTATGGACTTTGGCGAGAAACGCATCGGTCTCGCGATCTCGGACCCGATGGGATGGACCGCCCAACACTTAAACACACTTCTCAACACGGGCCGAGAAAAGGTGATGGAGGCGCTGCGCACGCTGTGCCGCGACGAAGGGGTCGGGGAGATCGTGATCGGTCTTCCGATCAACATGAACGGCACCACGGGTCCGCGCGCCAAAGAAATCCTCGAGTTTGTGCCGGAGCTTGAAAAGTCTCTACAGCTCGAGGTGAAAACCTGGGACGAGCGCCTGACCTCCCGTCAGGCCGGAAAGTTCATGATTCAAGCGGGGCTCTCGCGGCAAAAACAAAAAGCACACTCCGACGAACTGGCCGCTATTATTTTATTGCAGAGCTATTTGGACTCGAGGCGTCCATGAAGCCAGATATCCGCGCGCTGAACAACGGTTTCCGCGTCGTCACGGCGCCGATGACTAACCGTAAATCGGTCGCGATCGGCATCTGGGCTAAGGTGGGCGGCCGCGACGAGTCGCCGCGTGTGAACGGCGTGTCACACTTTTTGGAGCATCTTCTTTTTAAAGGCACCACCTCGCGCAGCGCTAAAGAGATCAAGGAGTCCGTGGAGGGCGTCGGCGGCAGCTTCAACGCGTTTACCTCCGAAGAGTACACCTGTTATTTTGCGAAGGTCTCGAGCCGTCATCTGGAAAGCGTGCTCGACGTGCTCTGCGACATGATTTTGAACGCGACGCTCGCCTCAGGCGACATCGAAAAAGAGCGCAGCGTAATCTTGGAAGAGATCAAAATGACGCAGGACCAACCCTCCCAGCAGGTAGATGAGCTGCTGACGGATCTTTTGTGGTCAGGCCACGCGCTCGGGATGCCGCTTGCGGGAACCGAACGTTCGGTGCGGGGGCTGACACGCGAGGATATCGTTGCTTATCGCGACCGCTTGTACGTGCCGCCGCTGTTGACCGTGACGGCGGCCGGTGATGTGGACGCGCGCTCATTTTTCAAACGCGTCGAAAAGCGCCTAAAAGGCGTTCCGAGCGCGAAAAATCCTAAAAGCTTTTCCCGGTTCAAACGTCGACCGCGCTCTCCCAAACTTAAACTTTTATCGAAAAAAGTGGAGCAGACGCATCTGGCGTTGGGACTGCATGGTTTTCCCAAAGATCATCCGGAGGGTTACGTGACGAGTGTGTTGGGCGTGCTTTTGGGGGGCAATATGTCGTCGCGGCTGTTCAATGAAGTGCGCGAGGAGAGAGGATTAGCTTACGAAATCGGCGCGTACACGAAAAAGTATCGGGATACCGGCGCTTTTGTCGTGGAGGCCGGCGTGGACAATCAAAAAGCGTTCGAAGCGCTGGCGCTTATTTTAAAAGAGCTTCATCGCGTGACACGCGAGCGTGTGCCGGCCGACGAATTAAAGCGCGCGAAGGATTTTTATTTGGGGCAGCTGGAGCTGAGTCTCGAAAACAGCATGGACACGATGCTGTGGGTGGGTGAGAGCATCGTGTGTCTCGGCAAATGGCGCCGCTTGGAAGAAGTCACGCGCCAAATCGAGAAAATCCAGCCCGAAGATTTGCAGCGCGTGGCGCGTAAGATTTTCCAATCACGGGCGCTGCATCTAGCCGCGATCGGTCCGGACGCCGAAAAGGCCGAAAAGCGCTTTCAGGCGCTTCTACAGTTTCCTTGAAACAAGCGCTTCTGCTATACTAAACGGCCATGACAAAAACGTTAAAAATAGCTCCCTCGATTCTCGCGGCGGATTTTACCCGGCTGCCGCAGGAGATCGAGCGGGTCGAGAAGGCCGGTTGCGACTGGTTGCACGTGGACGTGATGGACGGCCATTTTGTGCCCAATCTCACGGTCGGGCCGTTTATCGTGGCGGCGATCCGGCGGCTCACGAAACTGCCGCTCGACGTGCATCTCATGATCGAAAAGCCGGAACGCTATATCCAGGAGTTTGTAAAGGCCGGCGCCGACAACATCACCGTGCACGCCGAGGCCTGTCCGGGATATCTGGATGAGGTGATCGAAATCATCCACTCTCACACCGTTCGCTGCGGGGTGTCGCTGAAACCCGCCACGCCCCTGGATCGCATCGCAAAAAATATTGTGAACGTGGACATGGTGCTTCTCATGACCGTGAACCCCGGTTTCGGAGGCCAAAAATTCATGCCGGAGGTTTTACCCAAGATTCAATTTTTACGCGAACAGTTTCAAGGAGATATCGAGGTGGACGGCGGGATCAATAAGGACACCGCGCGCCAAGTGGTGGAGGCGGGCGCCAATGTGCTCGTGGCCGGCACAGCGATCTTCGGCCAGGCGGACGCCAAAAAAGCGATTCAGGATTTAAAATGCCGCTGATCCGGTTTGGCACCGACGGCTGGCGTGCGATCATGAGCGAGGAATTTACGTTCGACAATGTCGAGAAGGTGGCGCAGGCTTTCAGCGACTACATGAACGGCTTAGGCAAGCGCCCGGCGCGCGTCGCGATCGGATTTGATAACCGCAAGGACTCCGAAAACTTCGCGAAAACCGTGGCGGAGGTGCTGATCGCCAACGGCCTTGAAGTGCTTTTATCAAAAAACGTGTGTCCGACCCCGGCCGTAAGTCTGGCGATAGTCTCCGAAAAGCTCGACGCCGGCATTGCCGTGACCGCCAGCCACAATCCGGCCCGTTACAACGGCATCAAGATCAAAAATGATTTCGGCGGCTCGGCCGATAAGAAGTTTACTGAAGGCGTGGAGAATCTGATCGGCAAAAATCCCGTTAAAAAGAAGGGCTTCGGAAGCGGCTCTCCGGTCGTGCGTGATTTGAATGAACGCTATCTTGAGTTTTTGAAAAGCTACGTCAATTTCGAGGCGATTCACCAGTCGCCGTATCGGGTGCTCGTGGACTCGATGCATGGCACCGGCGGCCGGCATGTCGAAAACATGTTAAAAGGCGGCAAGATCCGCGTAACGACGATTCGCAGCGAGCGTGACATCAATTTCGGCGGCATCAATCCCGAACCTATCCCCAAGAATCTCGCGGCGTCCACCTCGATGATGAAAGGCGCCCAATTTGACCTTGGGATCGTGACGGACGGCGACTCCGATCGCGTGGGCGCTATCCGGCCCGGCGGCGAATTTATCTCACCGGGGGTCATTTTGTCACTAATATTAATTCACTTTGTGGAGGATTTAAAGCGTACCGGCAGCGTGGTGACCACGATCTCCAACACCTCGCTCATTTATAAAATCGCGCGCAAGTACAATCTCAAGACGCACATCACGCCGGTGGGCTTCAAATATATCTGTGAAATCATGCGTCGGGAAAATGTGTTGATCGGCGGCGAGGAATCGGGCGGCATCGGTTTCCAGAACTATCTTTATGAACGCGACGGACTTTTGTCGGGACTGCTTCTCATGGAAATGATGGCTGTGCGCCGGCAGAGTTTTGAGGAAATCTTAAGCGGCGTTGAGAAGGAATTTGGCAAGCTCTACTACGTGCGAAAGGATATCGTCTATCCCAACGAGCTGAAGTCGAAACTGTTTGGGCTTCTGGCGGCCCATCCGCCGAAAGAGCTGGAGAAAATCCAGGTGGTTCGCATCGACAATCAAGACGGCTGTAAATGCGTGCTGGATGACGAGAGCTGGCTGCTCTTTCGACTATCGGGTACTGAACCGATCTTGAGAATCTATTCCGAGGCCACATCCCAAAAACTTGCCGAAGCGTTGGTGGCCGGCGGGGAGAAATTTGCGTTCAGTGTTCAATGAAAAAAGAGCTGATTCGAAATTTTTGTATTGTCGCGCACATCGATCACGGAAAATCCACGCTCGCCGACCGGCTTTTGGAGGTCACCGGCGCCATTGACGAGCGCACATTTCACAATCAGCTCCTGGATGACATGGATTTGGAGCGCGAACGTGGCATCACGATCAAGGCAAGTTTCGTCAAAATCAAATACCGCGCCAAAGACGGCCAAACCTACGCTTTAAATCTCATCGATACCCCGGGACATGTGGATTTTTCCTACGAAGTGTCCAAGAGCCTGCGCGCCTGCGAGGGGGCGCTGCTCTTGGTGGACGCGAGTCAGGGTGTGGAGGCGCAGACGATCTCGAATCTGTACCTGGCTCTGGAACACAATCTTGAGATTATCCCCGTGTTGAATAAGATTGATCTCGGGCATGCGGAGCCCGAGCGCGTGAAAAAACAGCTTCACAAAATCATCGGTATCGACGAACGCGACATTTTAGCGGTGAGCGCTAAGGCCAATATCGGGATCCGCGATCTATTGGAGCGCGTGATCGAAAAGGTGCCGCCGCCGGAAAGCGATGATGAAAAACCGCTCGAGGCGCTGATCTTTGACTCTAGCTACGACATCTACCGGGGCGTGATCATTTACGTGCGCGTTTTCAAGGGCGTCTTGAAGCACGGCATGAAGGTGATGCTGATGCAGACCGGCCGCTCCTACGAGGTGCTCGAGGTGGGCGTTTTGAGTCCGAAACCTGAGAAATGTTCCCAATTAGCCAGCGGCGAAGTGGGCTACATTACTTGCAATATCCGTGATGCCAAGGAAGTGGACAACGGCGATACGGTGACCGGCGCCGACCGGCCCACGGCCAAGCCGTTGCCGGGCTACAAAAAGATCAAGCCGTTGGTGTTTGCGGGTCTTTACCCGGTGAACTCCAAGGATTTTCCGTTATTGAAGGAATCCGTTGAAAAGCTCCGTTTGAGCGATCCCTCGTTTGTCTATGAGGTGGAAAATTCAAGCTCGATCGGTTTTGGTTTTCGCTGCGGATTCCTTGGGCTTTTGCACATGGAGATCGTGCATGAGCGGCTGGAGCGCGAGTACGACCTGGATTTGGTGATCACAACACCGAGCGTTGTGTACCGCATCCGTAGGCACGATGGCGAGGAGGTCGAACTCGAGAATCCGTCCAAGATGCCGGACCCAAGCCACATCGACGCGATTTTGGAGCCGTTTGTGGAGACGTCGCTGATCATTCCGCAGAGCAGCATGGGGGCGATTTTGGAGCTCTGCGAACAGCGCCGCGGCGTTTACAAGTCCACCGAGTACATCGACGAACAGCGCGTGAAGATTGCCTATGAATTTCCGCTTTCTGAAATCATCGTGGATTTCTACGATCGCATCAAATCGATCACGAAAGGCTACGGATCGATGGACTATGAGCTGAAAGGTTACCAGGAAGGCAGCCTCGTTAAACTCGATATTTTGATCAACGGGGAAGTGTTTGACTCTTTTAGCTCGATCGCTCATCGCGATAAAGCTCAAAGCAAAGGCCGCGTGCTTTGCGAGAAGTTAAAAGAGCTGATTCCGCGTCAGATGTTTGAGGTGGTGCTTCAGGCCGCGATCGGCGGCAAGATCATCACCCGTGAAGTGGTGCGGCCGATGGGCAAAAATGTGACGGCCAAGTGCTATGGCGGCGATATCACGCGCAAGCGCAAGCTCTGGGAAAAACAAAAAGAGGGCAAAAAGCGCCTGAAGCAATTTGGGAAAGTCCAAATTCCGCAAGAGGCATTTTTAGCCGTTTTAAAAGTGGAGTAGGGGCAATCATGAACCCGCGTAAAATATTTACGAAAGAAAATCTTAAAAAAGAGGCCAAAGAATGGGCGCAGTCGCTCGTGTGGGCGCTGGTGCTGACGCTCATCATCCGCACATTCGTGATCCAGGCGTTCAAAATCCCGTCGGGTTCGATGCGGTTGACATTGGTCGAGGGGGACAAACTTTTCGTGAATAAATTCATCTATCGCTTCGAAGAGCCCCAGCGCGGGGATATCGTTGTTTTCAAGTATCCCGAAGATCCAAAGAAAGATTTTATCAAGCGGCTCGTGGCTTTGGAAGGCGAAACCATAGAGATTCGGGATGGTTCGGTGTATGTGAATGATCGAAAGCTTACGGATCCGGAGACTTTTGCCAAATTTTATTATTTTAATCAGGGGCCTTACGGCGTTCCGGGAGAAAAAGTGACGGTGCCGGCTGACCACTACTACGTGCTCGGGGACAACAGCGCCTACTCGCGTGACAGCCGCTGGTGGGGTTTTGTACCCAAAAAAAATGTGATCGGCAAAGCGCTGGTTCGTTGGTGGCCGCCGACACGCATCGGTTCCATACGGCCGGAACCGGCGATGTCCAAAGAATCGTTGTGAACCTGCCCAACCAGCTCAGCACGCTGCGTATTTTTCTCGTACCTGTTTTCGTGACGTCGCTTTTTTATTTTTCCCACTGGAGCGCCGCGATTTTTTTTGTGGCCTGCCTCACGGACGCGGTGGACGGGTACCTGGCAAGACTGTGGGAGCAGAAAACGGTGCTGGGCAGTTACCTCGATCCCGTGGCGGATAAGCTGCTTCTTTTAAGCGGATTCATCGCGCTGTCTTTCATGAGCCAACTGCCGGAGGCGATGCGCGTGCCGGCGTGGGTAACGATCACGGTGATTTCGCGCGATGTGATTATTCTGATCGGTTCGGTGCTGATTTTTGTAACTACGGGGACGCTGAAGCCGCAACCGCATCTCGTCGGCAAAGCGACCACGGCGTTTCAGATGACCACGCTTTTATTTTCACTTTTGGGCGCGCCGGATTCTTTAAAGATGGGGCTATTTTACACAACATTTATTTTAACGGCGTGGTCGGGGCTCGTGTATTTGAGACTGGGAAGCCGCCTGTTGGGAACCTAGTATGGAAATCACACTTTACTTTATCGCCTCTTTTTTAAGCGGTTCCATCCCGACGGCTTATTGGATCGGGAAGTGGGCGGGTCGTATCGATATCCGCCGGCACGGCAGCGGAAATGTCGGGGCCACCAACGCGCTGCGCGTGATGGGAAAAGGCGCCGGCGCTGTTGTGTTGGGCATTGATTTTGTGAAGGGTTATCTGCCGGTTTATTTTTTTGGCGCGCTGTACCCGGAGCTTCGTTTGTGCTTTGGGTTTAGCGCGGTTCTGGGGCATGTGTTTACCCCATTTTTGGGTTTCAAAGGGGGAAAAGGTGTGGCGACGGGCGGCGGAGCACTGCTCGGGTTTTCGCCTTTTTTATTCCTCAGCTCGCTCGGTGTTTGGGCGCTGGTTTTTTGGATGTGCCGCGTGGTTTCGATCAGCTCACTTGTGTCTTGTTTCGTGCTGGCGCCGATGGCCGTTTTAAAGGGGGGCTATGCGGTCTCCGAAGTATTGCTTTTAAGCAGTTTCTTTATTTTCAGCATCTGGACTCACCGATCAAACCTTGCGCGTCTCGGCAAGGGCCAAGAGCCAAAATTTAATAAACAAAAAATGTAGATATTATTTGCATTAGGGGGTTTTTCAGGGCATACTTACCTTGAAGAGTTTTGTTTTTTAGGTTACTTTTTTAAAAAATTTAATATGTTATATTTTAATAGGTTATGATAAAAAAGGCAATTCGATGAGGCAAATGGTGATTCAGACTAAAACGTCATCCAACAACAAGAGAAAAAATCTCTCGATGGTGGAGATTATTGACCAGGACGGCTTCATCGCGCGTGCCGAGAAAAAGTACTCTTACTACGTGTCCGAGTGCAACGCGCTTCCAAATCCGACCTCACTTCAAAACTGGATGGATAAACAGATGGTGTTTCCGGAGAAAAAAGACCGCCATGTTTCGATCCAGAAGATCTACGATAAAGACCATCAAGTGGCCCAGCTCATCTATCGCGTGATCGGCAGTTTCTACGTGGTTCAAAATCTCCACATTTTTGCGGTGGTATTTCTCCACAGTATCCGTTTTCATGTCTGGAAAGGCAGTAGTTTCCATTTTTGATTTGATTCTTCAAAAACCCTCTGTTATACTCACGCCTAACTTTTTATGTTCCCGCAGGATACGAAAGTCACGATTTTGGGCGATGGGGGCTGGGGCACGGCGCTGGCTCTCCTTTTAAGCAGCAAAGGCCGCTCGGTCAACCTGTGGGGTGCGTTTCCCGAGTACGTTAAGATCGAAGCCAAAACCCGGGAAAATAAAAAGTTCCTCCCAGGCTTTAGAATTCCATCCTCCGTCACGTTTTACTCCGATGTTCACAAGGCCTGTTTGGCCGCTGATCTCATTGTGATAGCCGTCCCGTCCCAGCATCTTCGAAGCGTGATCCAAAAAGTAAAACGTGATAAAATCCACCACAAGGTATTTATCACGGTTTCCAAAGGCATTGAAATCAGCACGCTGAAGGTGATGTCCCAGGTGGTGCACGATGAGCTGGGCAGTGTGCAGCAGTGTATTTTATCAGGTCCCACGATCGCGCGGGAGGTGGCGCTGAAACTGCCGGGCGCGGCCTCGATCGCGTCCGTAAACCACGAGCTTGCCGGGCGCGTGCGGCGGCTTTTTACGACGGACTATTTTAGCCTGTATGAGAGCGAGGATGTGCTGGGTGTTGAGCTCGGAGGCGCTCTTAAAAACGTGATTGCGATATCGGCGGGGATCGTCGAAGGCTTGGGGTATGGGTCCAATACGAGAGCCGTGCTTTTTGCGCGCGGCGTGGCCGAGATGGCCCGCTTAGGCCACGCGATGGGGGCTCGGCGCGAGACATTCATGGGGTTGAGTGGTCTCGGGGACTTGGCGACCACCTGCTTGAGTCCTCACAGCCGCAACCGTTCATTGGGTGAAGAGATCGGAAAAGGCCGTCGGCTGAAAGCGCTGTTAAAAGACACTGAAATGGTGGTGGAGGGTGTGGATACGGCCCGCGCCGCTTACCGTCTGGCCAAAAGGCACGAAGTGGTTATGCCGATTGTCGAGGCAGTGTATGGGATTTTATTCAACAGTCATAACCCGGGAGATGCGGTGAAAGCGCTGCTCAAGAGGGAACCCCACCGGGAATTGGATTAAATTTTTAGCGGGCCGTAGGCCCGCTGCGCTTTTTAGCGGGGCGTGGCTCAGCTTGGTCTAGAGCGCTACCTTGGGGTGGTAGAGATCGGTGGTTCGAATCCACTCGCCCCGACGGCAAAACTGGGGACGGACCCGCCGGTAGTTTGGCGGGGAATCCACTCGCCCCGACAGTTTAGCT
Source organism: uncultured Planctomycetia bacterium (assembly GCA_964372765.1). Taxonomy (GTDB): domain Bacteria; phylum Omnitrophota; class Gorgyraeia; order 2-02-FULL-51-18; family CAYJSE01; genus CAYJSE01. The sequence goes on from CAYJSE010000001.1 coordinate 57,223, forward strand.
TGGAGAAGGTGACACGTGGTGGCATTTCAGGAACAAATCAGAATCCTCGCGGATCTACAAACAATTGACGCGGAAATCTACCGGTTCCGCGTGGAACTGGCTACGTTCCCGCAAATCGAGAAAGACATTCAGGCCGATTTTGAAAGGAAAAGAGCGGGGCTTAAAGCGGCCGAAGATGAGCTAAAAACGCTGCAGTTGAAACACAAAGAGAAAGACATGGAGCTGAAGACTAAAGAGGATCACTCCAAAAAGCTCCAAGGGCAGCTCTATCAGCTCAAGACCAATAAGGAATATGCGACGATGGAGCTTGAGATCAAAAGTTTGAAGGCCGACGCCTCGGTGCTGGAAGAGGAAATCTTGAAACTCTACGACGTGATGGACGCGGCCAAAAATAAATGCGCGAAAGAAAAGGAGGTTCTGTCGAGCTTTGAGAAAAAGGCCAAGGAGGAAGTAGAAACACTAAAGAGAAAAGCCGCCGAGATTCACGCCGAGATCGCGACGCTCGAAGATAAACGAAAGATCTTCTCGCCGCAGGTGGAGCCCAAACTTCTTTCGCAGTACGAGCGTATCTTGAAAGGCCGCGAAGGTTTGGCGTTGGTGCCCGTGGAAAAAGATTCTTGCGGCGGCTGCCACCTGGAACTGCCGCCTCAGACGGTCAACGAAATTCAGATGAAAGACAAGCTCATTACCTGCGAGTCCTGCGCGCGCATCCTTTACTGGCCGTCTTGAAGAAAAAAATTTCTAAATACCTGGTTCATATTGATGGCGCTTCGCGCGGCAATCCGGGAGCGGCGTCGGTGGGCGTGGTTTTTCAGGACCCGGAAGGGCGGACGGCCGCCGAGATTTCTCAAAGCATTGGCCACGCGACCAATAACGTGGCCGAGTACTCGGCGTTGATTTTCGCGCTTCAGGAAGGTATCATATTAGGGGCCAAAGAGCTGGAGATTCGAACGGACAGCGAGCTTCTGGCCAGGCAGTTCCACGGTCAGTACAAGGTCAAGGATTCTTCGATTAAGTTTTTGTACACGTTCGTGCGTCATCTATTGCGTGGTTTTGATAAAGTGACCGTGACGCATGTTCCGCGCGAGCAGAATAAAACCGCCGATAGACTCGCGAATGAAGCCTTAGACGGGAAAGATCTTTTTTTGTAGACCGAATGGTCGCCCCCGCTGCTTCGCTTTGCGAAGCAAAGCGGCGGGGGAGGAAAGTCCGGGCTCCAAGAGCAGCGCGATGGGTAACACCCATGGCTATCACGCAAGTGGTAGTACGATTAGAGCAACAGAGACGAGCCCCCACTGCTTCGCAAAGCGAAGCAGTGGGGGGTGAAACGGGCAATCTCCGCGCGGAGCAAGGTCAAATAGGGAAGGAAGATGGGCGCGGCTCGCGCACAAGTACTTCCGGGTAGATCGCTTGAGGTTGACAGTAATGTCAATCCTAGATAGATGATCATAGAAAACAGAACCCGGCTTATGGGTCTACAAAAAAGGTAAGAGGAGAGAGGTAAGAGGTGAGAGGAATTAAAAAAACAATTTTTGTTTTGCTAATTTCCTTTTTCCTCTTACCTCTTTCCTCTGGCCTCTCGCCTTCGTACGCGGAATACCTCCTCGATGTCGTCGAGACCGACGAGGAGTCCACAGAGGACAGTCTGAATCGCATCGCCGGAGAGATTGATTCAGGTTTTAGCAAGCCCTACCAGTCCTATCGGTCCGAAAGCCATAAGGCCAGCGGACCTATCGATCGTTCAACCAGGGCCTACGACAACAAATAGTCTTTGCAATAGCTGTCGTTCATCTGCTACTATACAAGATGTAGTACGCACTATTTTTAACTACTTTTAACAGCTTATTTTTCCCATGGATAGGGAGAGGTGTGAAGGGCGGGGTTTTTTTAAAAACTAAGTTTTTTCAAATGGGAGGGTGTCTCTTGCCCTCCCTTTTTCTTTTTTGTACAGCCGTGTCGGCGGACACCGTGATCTTAAAAAATGGCCGGGAGCTGAAAGGCCTCGTGGTGGAGGAACATGAGGATCGCTTGATCTTGAGTACCGGCGACGGCGAGGTGCCGATTTTACGCAAAGGATTGAAAGAAATCCGCTACGACGATCCAGCGCAAGCGTACCTTCAAATCGGCCAGGAGTTTGAGAAAAAAGGGCGTCTCGGCGAAGCGCTGGCTTACTTCGAAAAGGCGATCGAGAAAAATCCGAATCTTGAAGAGGCGCGCTCGGCCGCGGTGCGCGTGCGCAACCGTTTTTGGGCCGCGGCCACCGAAGGCCCGACAAGCGAAATTGAGATGAAGCAGGACTTGTACGACTCCTGGAGCCAGGGCCGCTCCGTGGAAGCGCTGATTAAAAAGCAGATGACGAATAATTCACAAAAGCTGCACGGGGGTCTGGGTGTGGCGCTTGAGAAAAAAAATGATTGGGTGCTAGTATCATTCACGGATCCAAAAAAAGCGGCGGCGCTGGCGGGTCTTCGCAGCCAAGATCGGTTCGTGTCTATCGACGGAAAGTCGCTTCGCTATTTAAGTGTCGAGGCGGTGCAGGAGCAGCTCTTGAAACCGCGTTTTTCCAACTTTATTCTTGAATTTGAGCGCGCTCTTTTCTTGAAAACGCCGAAGATGAAATTAAAAGACTTAGGGCTGAAGCTCAATATGGAATACCAGGGTCTCACGGTTGTCAGTATCCGGAAAGACAGCCCCGCCGAAACGACCGGATTTAAAAAGCAGGACCTTATCACGCAGATTGGTGATACCGCAACGCGTTATTTGCCGATCAAGAAGGCTGTGTCTTTGATCGAAAGTAAAAAAGATGATGAAACGCTGGTTTTTACCGTGCGGCGCACGGTGTTGCTAACGAGGAGATAATATGCCGAGCACCTTCCGTCGAAAACAATATTTTGTCGAGCGCGGTTTGCAGCTGCGCTTTGCGCGTTTTGTGATCTTGTTCGTGCTGGTGTCCGTGCTGATCACGGGGCTGCTTATTTTTTACACGACGTTCATGCTGCTTGGAGAAAAACTCGCCGATGTGTACCCGCAGGGTCGGCTCGTTGCGATCTTCCGCGCCGTGCATCTGGCGATACTCGTGGACATGCTGATTTTACTGCCGATTATATTTTGGATGTCGATTATATTTTCTCATCGCATCGCGGGGCCCTTGCCCAAAATTTATCGCACGCTGAAGGAAATCGGTCAGGGGAATTTTGATATCAAGTTGGTTTTAAGAAAAGGAGACGAGCTGAAAGACTTGGCGGACGGTATCAACGATATGGCCGCCAACCTCAAGACCCGCCAAAGTGTTGTTAAAAATAGTTAAAAAAATTTATTTATGCTAGCTATTGACAAACGAATCTCCCATGGGTTATACTTTCCCATGAAAGCCCAAAAAGTGGGGGGAAGTGGGGGAATTCGATGTTCTACGGAGAGCATGAACACAGCATCGACGGTAAAGGGCGCCTCATTATCCCCTCGAAGTTCAGAGAGGTATCCAAAGAACACTATGTCGAACGATTTTTTATCACTCGAGGCCTTGATCAATGTCTCTTTGTATTCACGGAAGATGAATGGCGTAAACAGGAAGCCAAGTTCAAAGGCGTATCGTTTACCAGCACCGAAGCGCGCAACTTCAACCGGCTCTTTTTTTCGGGCGCTTGTGAGGTGGCCTGTGACGGGCAAGGACGGATTCTGATCCCGCAATACCTGAAGGAATTTGCGGGTTTGAAACAGGATGTCGTGATTGTGGGTGTGGCGAACCGCATGGAAATCTGGAACAAGGAGCGCTGGGCTGAATTTTACGACAGAACCAAAGGTAGCTTTGAGTCGATAGCCGAGAGCATGTTTAGTGGCGAGGAGTCCGATGATGAAAAAGATGCTTAAGAGAGCTCCGGAGGGCAGTGTGTCGGGAGCGAACATGGAAAGCTTAAAGCGCCATCGGGCGCTGTTGACGAGCTGTGTGGATCTTGAGTCGATCCTGTATTTTGAGCGCGTCATGACGATCAAGAAAAAGTTTAATGATTTTGTGTTCATCACGAAGCGCGAGGCCGCAAGCCGTTTTTAGGGCGCGTGTCCTTAGCTTTGCACGAGAGCGTTCTTTTAAAAGAAGTCTTGGAGCTGTTGGCACCGAAGCCGGGCGACTGCATCGTGGACGCGACGCTCGGTTACGGGGGGCACGCTCAAGCGATCTGCGAGGTTCTGGGGCCCCGTGGCCGTTTGATTGGTTTCGATAAGGACCCGGAAGCGTTGCAGAAATCCAAGGAAACGCTCAAGAATTACGGCGATAGGTTGATTATGATACAAAGCGATTTTAGACACATCGGTTCGGAGCTCAAAACGCGCGGGATTTCGCGGGTTCAAGGCGCGCTCGCGGATCTCGGCGTGTCTTCGCCGCAGTTGGATAACGCCCGGCGAGGTTTTAGTTTTTCGAAAGAAGCTCCGCTGGATATGCGCATGGATCCTTCGCAGGACACCACGGCCGGCAAACTAGTTAATTCTTTGTCCGAAAAAGAACTTTCGGATGTGCTGTGGCTTCTCGGGGAAGAGCGATTTTCACGCCGCATTGCCCGGCGCATCGTGGAAGCGCGTTCCCAAAAGAAAATTGAGACAACGCTGGAACTAGCGCAAATCATCGCCTCCAGCACACCGGCGTCGTACCGGCATAGGCGCATTCACCCGGCGACGCGTTCTTTTCAGGCGATCCGCATGGCGGTGAATACGGAGCAAGAATCGCTGGATATTTTTTTAAAAGACGCGGTGGAAGTATTGGACGACGGCGCTCGATTGGCGGTGATCGCGTTTCATTCGCTGGAGGACCGGAAAGTGAAGCAAGCGTTTCGGGGCTACGCCCAGCAAGGACTCGGCGTGCTCGTGACTCGCAAACCGGTTCGGCCGAGCGAAGCCGAGGCCGAGACCAATCCACGCTCGCGCAGCGCGCGCCTAAGAGTTTTTGAACGAAGATTTGAGGTGAGAGCATGACACGGTTTTTGGCGATTCTTGTTTCAGTCACGGTGGCCGGACTGCTTTACGTTTACACGGAAGTGGAGGCGGTAACGCTCGGCTATAGAATCCGCAAGCAAGAGGAAATGAAAACCCAAATCCTGGACCGAAGCCGCACGCTGCGGTATCAGGTGTCAAACTTGAAATCGGCTTCGGAGCTTGAAAAGACGCTTGCGGCGCGGCGTGTGGAGCTCGAGCAGCCGAAAGAGTGGAGGACGCTGGTTCTTGCGGGTGCGAAAGCGCCCGTCACGGAGCCGGCCGTGACGTCGTTTTTTCGTCAAGGTTTATGGAATAAGTTCTTCATAGGCACAGCCCAGGCAGAAGCTCGGGAATCTTGATCCGACTTTCAAAACAGAGAAGTTTAGCTGTATTTTTATTTTTTTTATCTGCCCTTATCCTACTCTTGGGCCGGCTGGCCTATCTCCAGCTCTTTCACGCGCCCAGTCTTCAGAGCCTGGCTAAAAACCAGTCCGATCTGATGATTCAGCTGGAACCCGTGCGCGGCAAAATCGTGGACCGCAAAAACCGCGAACTGGCCCTCGACGTGCGTCTCGACTCTCTCTACGCGGAATCCCGGAATATCCAAAATAAAGAAGAGCTCGCCGCGAAACTTTCCAAAATACTGGGTTTCAGTGAATCCTATATTCTCGAGCGGCTGCGGCGCGACAAGATGTTTGTGTGGATTGTCCGGCGCATTCCGGCCGCCCAGACCCGCGCGATCCAAGAACTAAAAATCCAAGGTCTCGGGTTTGTGAAAGAGTCGATGCGTGTGTATCCCAAAAACAAGACCGCCTGCCAGCTTATCGGTTTTACTGGCATTGACAATAACGGCTTGGAAGGCGTCGAACTGGACACTGACAGTTTGCTGAAAGGCGTGCCCGGTTGGCGCTTGAGTCAGCGTGACGCCAAACAGCGCGAGCTTATTTCCAAGGAACTGGAGACCGTGCCGCCGGTGAACGGATACAACGTGCATCTGGCGATTGATGAGGTGGTGCAGTTTATCACGGAAAAAGAACTGGCGGCAGCTTGCGAAAAGCATAGCGCGCTTGGCGGATCCATCGTGGTGATGGATCCAAAAACCGGCGATGTACTCGCGATGGCCACCTATCCGCTCTATGACCTCAACAATGCCCGCAATGCCAAACCCGAGCACCGCCGCAATCGCGCGGTGACCGACCTCTATGAACCAGGCTCGGTGTTTAAGGCGATCACGCTGTCCGGTATCCTGGAAGAAAAAACCATCAGTCTCGAGGAAAAGTTTCACTGCGAAAACGGTTCCTGGGCCGTGGCGGGGAAGGTGCTGCACGATCACAAAGGGCATGGTGTGATGAGCCTGCGTGAAATCATCGAAAAGTCGAGCAACATCGGCACCGTCAAGGCCGCGATGAAGCAGGGCCAGGATCGTATTTACAAATATATCAAGCTGTTTGGGTTTGGGGAGAAGACCAGGATCGCGTTGCCCGGCGAGATCAGCGGGATAGTGCCGCATCCGCGTTCCTGGTCGCGTAGCTCCATCATCAATATTCCGATCGGCCACGGTGTGGCTGTGACCACGGTGCAGTTGGCGGCCGGTTTTGCGGCGATCGCCAATGACGGCGTGCTCATGAAACCGCGCATCCTGGCGTATATCGACGATGAGAACGGCCACGTGATTAAAAAGTTTGAGACCGAAAAAACTCGCCGCGTGATCTCCAAGGAAGCGGCGCTGCAGGTGCGCACGGTGCTGGAAGGCGTGGTGAGCCGCGGCACCGGCAAAAAGGCGGCCGTGGCCGGTTTTAAATCCGCGGGAAAAACGGGCACGGCCCAGAAGCTGTTACCGGGCGGCGGTTATTCGCATGACGCGTTTATCGCGTCGTTTGTGGGTTTTGTGCCGTACGATGAGCCGCGGCTTGTGATCGCGGTGAGCATCGATGAGCCTCGACCCGTTTACTACGGTGGCGAGGTCGCCGCGCCCGTATTTTCGAAAATCGCCGGTCAAGTGCTAAGCTACTGGCAGGTTCCGCCGATTATTTTACCCGCCGCAAAGGCCGTTCCGGTCGCCCAATGATCCGTTTGAGGGAGCTGGTCTCCAAAGCACTGCCGCGGGAAGTGGACGTGGCGGGGTTGCCGGATATTGCGATAGACTCGATCGCGCACGATTCACGCGCGGTGAAGTCCGGATCGCTTTTTGTGGCCATTCCCGGCACGAAGCTGGACGGCCGAATGTTTATCGAGGAATCTATCCGCAAAGGCGCGGTGGCCGTGGTGACGAACCCGGATGGAATTTTCCAGGGTCCAACGCCGCGTGTGTGCGTTTCGGACACGCGGCGGGCGCTGGGCCGACTCGCGGCGGCATTTTATGATTTTCCCTCCCAAAAACTAAATTGCATCGGTGTCACGGGCACCAACGGCAAAACAACCTCGACGTATCTTTTGGAACACTGTTTGACGAAGCAGGGCCGCCGTGTCGGCGTGTTGGGAACGGTGAACTACCGTTATCCGGGCAAGGAATGGCCCGCGTCGCAGACGACGCCGGACGCTTTGCGGATCCAACAAACTCTTGTCCAGATGGTTGCCGCACGCTGCGATACGGCGGTGCTTGAAGTTTCATCACACGCGCTGGATCAAAACCGTACCGAGGGCATCGATTTTAAGTCGGCGATTTTTACGAACCTGACGCAGGATCATCTGGACTATCATAAGACGCTCGACGCTTACTTTGAATGCAAAGCCAAGCTCTTTACGGCGCTCGGGCCCTCGAGTGTGGCCTCGTTAAACGCCGATGACGCGTGGGCGATGAAGATCCCGGCGCGCACTTCCGCCAGCACGCGGACATTCGGGATAGACGGGCTTTGCGATTTCAAAGCCGGCGGTGTCCGGTGGGAGCGCTCAAAGACGTATTTTGAGCTGACACACCGGAAGGCCCGCATTTCGGTTGAATCGCCGCTGATTGGCCGGCATAATGTGTACAATGTTCTAGGGGCGCTTGCGGCGCTGGAAGGCGCGCACGGGAACCTCGAAGACTTCGCGAAAGATATGGGTTCTTTTGCCGGCGTGCCGGGGCGTCTGGAGTCCGTACAGGCCGGGCAGAATTTTCTCGTGTTTGTGGATTACGCGCACACCGACGATGGATTGGAGAACGTGTTGTCGGCGCTGCGGCCGTACGCCAAGCGGCTTATCGTCGCGTTTGGCTGCGGTGGCGAGCGCGATCGCGGCAAAAGACCCAAGATGGCGCAAGTGGTGAGCCATTTTTGCGACACGGCGGTCGTGACTTCCGACAACCCGCGATCCGAGGATCCGCGCGAGATCGCGAAAGAAATCTGCGCCGGGTTTCCGGAGAACTTTAAAAATTACACCGTGATGATCGATCGCCGCAAGGCGATACGCCAGGCGCTCTTGGCGGCGCGCGAAGGCGACATCGTTCTATTGGCCGGCAAAGGCCATGAAACGATGCAGGTGGTCGGCCGTGAACAGATTCCATTCAACGACAAAGAGGAGGCACTTCGGGTTTTAAGTGGACGCTGATTTTGAGAAAATTTTAGCCGCGGCCGGCGGTGATGCGCGTCATATTTCCACAGACACGCGCACGATGTCGAAAGGCGATGTGTTTTGGGTGCTGAAAGGCGCGCGTTTTGACGGCCATGATTTTTTGGCCGAAGCGCTCGCGAAAGCGTCGCCGCTGGTGGTGCTGTCCAATCCGAAGCGGCTGCCGCCGCAAAACGGCTTGAAATTTCAGTCCGTCGTCTTTGGGAACACGCTAGAAAGCTACGGCGATTTCGCGCGCTGGTACCGGCACCGCTTCAAAATCCCCGCGATCGCGATTACGGGTAGTTCCGGCAAGACCACGGTCAAGGAGCTCGTATCGCACCTCCTGTGCGCGTGTTTCAAAGTTTTAAAAAATCAAGGAACGGAAAATAATCTTGTCGGTGTGCCCAAGACGCTTCTGGCATTGGACGCATCGCAGGAGGTGCTGGTGCTGGAGATGGGTACCAATGCGCCCGGCGAGATCGCGCGGCTTTCGGCCATCATCGGACCGCAGGTGGCTGTGATCACGCAGATCGGTCACGGGCACCTCGAGGGTTTAAAAAATATTGAGGGGGTGCGTGAGGAGAAGCTGAGTCTCTTAAAGTATTTGGAGCGCGGCGGGAAGCTTGTGGTGTGCGGAGAGGACCCGGCTCTGAGAAAAGTGGAGAGCGGCGCGCATCACGTGGTGCGCTGCGGGTTTTCAAACGGCAACGAAGTCGTTGCGCGGGATTTTCATTATGACGAGCAAGGCAGTGTGTTTTGGATCGGGGAGCAGGGCCCCTTTCGAACGCAGCTCTTGGGCCGCCACAATATTTTGAACGCTCTGTTGGCGATCGCGGTGGCGCGGTCGCTGGGCGTCGAAATGGACGTGATCAGGGAGCGGCTCGCCGATTTTAAACCGGTGCCGGGGCGTCTGACAGTCAAGACAATCGACGGGATTCAGTTTATCGACGACTCTTACAATTCGAATCCGGATTCGTTTGGTGCGGCGCTCGAAACTCTTAAGGAGTATAAAAGCGCGGGCCGCAAGATCGTCGTGTGCGCCGACATGCTGGAGCTTGGGGATGAAAAAGAAGCCTGGCACCGAAAACTCGGGACGCTTTTGGCCGAGACGCGCGTGGATTTTATCGTGGCCGCGGGGACGTTGAGTCGTCTTTTATTGGAAGAGGTGGTAAAGTCCGGCTTTTCGGCGGACCGTATCCGGTATACTGAGGACAGCGCCGAGGCGGGCCGCGCGTGCCGCGCGTGGGCAAAACCGGGAGATACGGTGCTTGTGAAAGGTTCGCGCGGCATGAAGATGGAAAGGGTGATGGATTGCTTTACGAACTCCTGTACCCCTTAAGAGATTTCTTTTTTGGTTTCAACGTTTTCCGCTACATCACGTTCCGCGCGGCGATGGCCAGCATCACCGCGTTTGGCGCCTGTCTACTCATCGGACCCTTCGTGATCCGTTTTTTGGCCAATCTCAATCTACGGCAGACCATCGAGCGCGAGGGTTTCTCCAAGCTTTACGCGGCGCATGAGGGGAAGCAAAAAGTACCGACGATGGGGGGGCTTCTCATTGTGGGGTCGCTTTTGGTTTCCACACTTTTGTGGGCGGATTTGAGAAATTTATTTGTGTGGCTGGCGCTCGGTGTGACGCTGGGCATGGGTTTCGTGGGTTTCGTCGACGATTATTTGAAGCTAAAAGAGAAAAATTCCAAAGGGTTGAAAGCCAGGATTAAATTTATCGGACAGTGGATGCTCGGCCTCGGGGTCGGTGTTTTTCTTTATTTTGACTCGCCGAACTGGCAGAATATCCACGTGCCGTTCGTGAAGCAGTTGGTCTGGCTGGCGGCGCCCGTGTACGTGCTGCTCGTGGCGTGCGTGATCGTGGGCTCTTCCAACGCGGTGAATCTCACCGACGGGCTGGACGGGTTAGCGATTGGGTGCACCTCGATGATCGCTTTTTTTTACAGCATTGTGAGCTATCTCTCGGGCCACGCGAAATTTAGCGGCTATCTGCAGATCCCATTTGTGCCGGGCGCCGGAGAGCTGACGGTGTTTTGCGGGGCGCTGTTGGGCGCCAGCATGGGATTTTTGTGGTTCAACTCCCATCCGGCGAGCGTTTTTATGGGCGACACGGGCTCTCTTGGTCTCGGCGGCGCGCTCGGCGCGGTAGCGGTATTCACGAAAAAGGAGCTTTTACTTTTCATCGTGGGCGGAATCTTTGTGCTCGAGGCGTTGTCCGTGATCCTGCAGGTGGTCTCGTATAAATTGAGAAGGAAGCGAATTTTTTTAATGGCGCCGATTCATCATCATTTTCAGCTTCGCGGACTCTCGGAGTCCAAAGTCGTGATCCGTTTCTGGATTGTATCTGTTATTCTGGTTCTCGTCGGTCTGTCTTCGCTGAAGCTGCAGTAACATGGATTTTAAAGCACGCACGGTCACAGTCGTCGGACTGGGCAAAAGCGGTTTGGCGGCCAGCCGATTTCTTGCCCGCCAAGGGGCCCGGGTACGCGTCACGGAAGCGCGGGATACCCCGGATTTGCGCGCGGCGGCGCGGGAGTTGAGGCGTCGCGGCGTGTGGGTGGAGCTGGGGGGACACCGTCCCGCGTGTCTTACGGGCGCGACGCTGGTGGTCACAAGTCCCGGCGTTCCCAAAGAAAGTTTGCCGATCCGCCGGGCTAAAAAAAAGCGGATCCCTGTGATCAGCGAAGTGGAGCTCGCGTCTTATTTTTGCCCGGGAATCGTGGTGGGAATCACGGGCTCCAACGGCAAAACCACGACCAGCCATCTGTTCGCCGCGATGCTGCGCGCGGCCGGCCGGCCAGTCGTTTTGTGCGGCAACGTGGGCACTCCGTTCATCGAGGCGCTTCCCAAGATCCGCCGCAATACAGTGGTGGTTTTGGAGCTGAGCTCGTTCCAGCTCGAGGATTGCGTGCGCTTCCGGCCGCGGGTGGCCGTGGTCCTCAACCTCAGCCCCAATCATCTCAATCGCCATGGCACGTTCGCGCGCTACGCGGCGGCGAAGGCCAATATTTTTAAGAATCAAACTCCGGCGGACACGCTCGTCGTAAGCGCCGAAGACGCGCGCGTGCGCAAGCTCTCGCGGCGCGCCAGGTCGCGCGTCGTATTTTTTCACGCGTCAGACGCGCTTAAAAAAATCAACCCCACAAAATGCCGCCTCCGGGGACAGCACAATTTGAGAAACATCGCGGCTTGCCTCGCGGCCGCCAAAGTGCTCAAGGTTCCGTTTCGGAAATATGAGCGCGCGATTTACGCTTTTAAGACGCTTGAACACCGCATCGAAGCTGTCGGACGCGTACGGGGTGTGACCTTTGTGAACGATTCCAAGTCGACAACCGTGGACTCAACGCGCGCGGCGCTCGAAGCGATGGACGGCCGCGTGATCCTGATCGCGGGCGGTCGTGATAAGGGTTCGGATTTCAAAAAAATAGCGCCGCTTTTGCATCGACGCGCGAAGCGTGTGGTGCTTTACGGCGAGTCGCGTTTCAAGATAGCGGTTGCGTTGGGCCAAAGCGTTGTTTTGACGCTTGAGCCAAAGTTTGAAGACGCTGTGCGCGCGGCGTTTCAATGCGCCCAGCCGAAAGACACCGTGCTTTTGTCGCCGATGTGCACCAGTTTCGATCAGTTTTCCTCGTACGAGGAGCGGGGGCTTGTTTTCAAGAAAACGGTCCGCGCTCTAAAGGGACCGTGATGGAAGCGCTGAAGCGCGTCCGGACGCTGCTTTTCGGTGCGGCGATGATTCTCGTGTGTCTGGGGATCGTGATGATCTACAGCGCGAGCGCTATCTACGCTTATGAAAATATGGGCGACAGCATGTATTTTTTGAAGCGTCATTTGATTTATCTGGCTGTGGGTTTTGGGTTGGCCTACGCGGCCGCGCGCGTGTCCTGTACGAAGCTTCGCCGGCACGTGAAGCCGATTTTGGGCGTGGCACTGGTGCTGCTCGTGCTTGTTTTGATCCCCCACGTGGGACACGCGACGGGCGGCGCCCGGCGCTGGTTCAAAATTGGCCCCCTCAGTGTGCAGCCGTCGGAATTTCTGAAACTCGCGATTGTTTTTTACATGGCGGATTTTTTGGACCGCCGGCGTGAATACCTGTTGGACCTCAAACGAACCGTGTTGCCGGCGTTTTTTATTTTGGGACTGGCCGCGGGACTTATTTTTCTGGAGCCCGATCTCGGTACTGCGGCGACGGTCGCGATGGTGGTGTTTATTTTATTTTTTGCGGCGGGGTTCAAGCTGAGACATTTAGCGACCGCGGTTTTGGTCGCTTTGCCGGCGCTTCTCTACGCGATGCTGGCCAAGCCCTACCGGCGTCGGCGGCTTTTGGCGTTTTTCAAACCCTGGGAAGATCCGCGCGGCGTGGGTTTTCAGGTGGTGCAGTCGTTTTTGGCGCTGGGGTCCGGCGGTCTCTTCGGCGTGGGTTTGGGTAAATCGCAGCAGAAACTGTTTTACCTGCCGGAGTCGCACACGGATTTTATTTTTTCGATCATCGGGGAGGAGCTTGGGTTTTTGGGCACGGCATCGGTGGTGGGGCTCTTTATCGTGTTTGTGTTTGCGGGCATGGTGATCGTGTTTCGCACGAAGACGCTATTTTCGCAGCTTTTGGCGCTGGGGCTCGTGACTCTGATCGGGCTGGAGGCCGTGATTAATATCGGTGTTTCCAGCGGCGCGTTGCCCACGAAGGGTCTGCCCCTTCCTTTTATCAGCTACGGAGGATCGGCGCTGATCGTAAATCTCGTAGCGGTGGGGTTTTTGGTGAATCTGTCGATGGAGCCCCCCGAATGAAGATCGTGTTGGCCTGTGGCGGCACCGGCGGACATATCTTTCCGGCGATCAGTGTGCAGGAAGAGCTAAAAGCGCGCGATTCCGGAGTCAAAATCGTGTACGTGTGCGGTAAAATGGACATCGAAAACGCGATTTTTAGGGCCATCCGCGGTGAGAAGCTTTATTCGGTGGAAAGCGCGCCGTTTCGAGGCGCGCGCTCTTTGGCGAGTCCCGCGTTTCTAGTAAAATTACTTCGGGGGTTTTGGCAGTCACTGGGTATTTTGCGGCGCGAAAAACCCCGCGTGGTGGTGGGGTTCGGTGGGCACTTTTCGTTTCCGATGATTGTAGCGGCGCGGTGTCTGGGGATTCCAACGCTTATTCACGAACAAAACGCGGTGCCCGGCATTGCCAACAAGGTATTGGCGCGCTGGGTGAACGGTGTGGCGCTCAGTTTCGCCGAAGCCCGCCTGCATCTTAAGACAGTGTCACCCACGCGTGTGACGGGCAATCCGATCCGCTCGAGCATCGAGAGGGATTGCCATGAGAACGCGCTTGGGTTTTTTGGGTTTTCGGCCGAGCGGCGGACGGTGCTGGTGCTGGGCGGTAGTCAGGGTGCGCAGTCGATCAACGCGGTGTTCTTGGAGATGCTTTCAAACATGCCGGAATCTTGGAAAGAGCAGCTGCAGTTTTTACATCTATGCGGAAAGATGCAGCCTCGCGAAGTGGAGATGTTGTTTAAGAGCCGGAACGTGATGGGACGCGCGTACTCTTTTTTTGACCGGATGGACCTTGTGTATTCGGCGGCGAACGTGGCGGTGGGCCGCGCGGGAGCCACATTTTTGGCGGAGATCGCCGTGAAAAATATTCCCGCGGTTTTGGTGCCGTTTCCGTTTGGCGGCGGCCATCAGCTTGAGAACGCGCGCGCATTTGGACGCGCGCACCCTGCGGCAGTGATTCTTCAGGAAAATTTAAATGCTGAGACTCTTTGGGCGTGTTTAGAGGATTTTTTAAAACATCCGAATCCCGAACCCCAGACGCGCGCGGTTTCGGCGGAGAGTGGGAACGAAAATCCCCGCGTGAAACTGGCGGATTTTATTTTGGAGCTCGGCCGGCGTTGATGCGCGCGCCTAGAATTCACATGATCGGCATCGGCGGCATCGGCATGAGCGGGATTGCGCGCTTGTATTTGGAAAAGGGTTTTCACGTGCAGGGCTCCGACGTGAAGTCAGGACACATCGTCGAGGACCTGCGCCGCTTGGGCGCCAAGATTTATGTGGGTCATGACGCGTCGCTCGTGGCCGGCGCAGATCAGGTGGTGTACTCGTCGGCTGTGGCCCTGGACCACCCGGAACGCCAAGAGGCTTTGAAGAGAGGCGTGCGGCTGGTGCACCGCGCCGAGGCGTTGGCCGAGCTCTGCCGCGGAAAGCGCACGATCGCGGTGGCCGGCACGCACGGCAAAACCACGACCACCGCGATGATCGGTACGATTTTCAAGGAAGCCGGCCGCGATCCGTCGGTGGTGGTCGGCGGCTGGGTGGAGGGTTTAGGCGGGAATGCGCGTTCCGGGTCCGGCGCGGAGATTGTGATCGAAGCCGATGAGAGCGATGCCTCGTTTTTAGAATTTTCTCCTGTTGTCGAAGTGATCACCAACATCGAAGAAGAGCACATGGATCATTACGAGTCGCTCGAGAAAATCGTGGCGAGTTTCAGAAGCTTTATCCGCCGTCTGCCGGAAAACAGCGTGTGGATCGGCTGCGCGGAGGATGAGAAAGTGTCGGCGCTGGCGCGCGAACGTTTAAGGCCGTGCACGCTTTACGGATGGGATCCCGAGGTTTGCGACGTGTATGCGCGCGATTATGTCGAGTGTCCCGAAGGTCGGCGGGGCATCCGGTTTAGCGTGTGGCAGGGACCGCGGCGCTTGGGCGAACTGGAGCTGCGTGTTTTGGGCCGGCACAACGCGCTGAACGCATTGGGGGCCGTGAGCGTGGCGTTGGCTTTCGGGATTTCTTTTGAAACGGCGGCACGGGCGCTGGCCGGTTACCAGGGGGTGGGGAGGCGATTTGACATTCGGTTTGAGAGCGCCCAATTTCTCGTCGTGGACGATTACGCCCATCACCCGACGGAGATACGCTCGACGCTCGCCGCCGCGAAGTCTCTGGGGAAAAAGAGGATTTTCGCGGTATTCGGACCGCATCGCTACAGCCGGACAAGAGATTTGTTTGAGGAATTTACACGCGCGTTTGATTTGGCCGATCGTCTCTTGGTGACGGATATCTACGCGGCCAGTGAGACGCCTCTGGAAGGCGTGACGGGTGAGAAACTGGCGTTGGCCGTGAAAAACTCAAGATCCCGCGATGCGCGTTACGTGCGCCGAGCGGAGGTGACCGAGACAGTCTTGCGTGAATTGCAGCCCGGGGATCTTTTGATCTTTCTGGGAGCCGGGGATCTCTACGCGGCTGCGGAAGAGGTGGCGCGGTTTTTAAAAACTGATGTTTTCCGGGCGCTTGCGGGAAAGGTTCTGACGGACGAGTCGCTTTCAAAGCACACGTCGCTGCGCGTGGGTGGACCCGTGGATTACTGGATAGAGCCGGAAGATCTCGAAGATTTAAAAAGAGCCGTGTCGCTCTGCCGGGAAAACCGCATCCCGTATCACGTTTTCGGCCTCGGGAGCAACACGCTTCCGCCGGACGCCGGTCTGCGCGGCGCGGCGATTTGCCTGGGTTCCGATGATTTTAAAAAGATGCGCGTCGAAGCGGATCGTGTTGTGGCCGGCGCCGGCGTTCCGAATAGCTTGCTCATCCAATTTGCGGTGGAGCAGGGGTTCGGGGGTTGTGAGTTTCTGTCTGGCATCCCTGGGAATCTGGGGGGCGCTTTGGCGATGAATGCTGGAAGCCACGGCCAGGCGCTGGATGCGCGCGTGGCAAGCGTGCGTGTGCTGGACAAGGATGGAGCGGTCCGGGAGCTCGCCCGAGGGGAAATCCCGTTTTCTTACCGGCATTGCCCCTTGGAAGATGTGATCTTTCTCGAGGCCGTGCTGGATCTGCCGCGTGCGCCGCGCGAAAAGACCCAAAAAGTCTTGGATGAGTACTACGGCTACCGCGCGCGTACCCAGGATCTGCAGCACCCAAGCGCGGGCTGCATGTTTAAAAATCCCGTTGAGACGGGCCGCTCCAGCGGTCAGCTGATCGAAGCGGCGGGTTTGAAGGGACACCGTTTAGGGCAAGCCCAAGTATCCACGAAGCACGCGAATTTTATCGTCAATTTGGGGGGCGCCCGCGCGAGCGACATTGCGCAGCTAATCCGTGAGGTTCAGGCGGCGGTGAAAGAAAAATTTGGGGTCTGGCTGGAGACGGAGGTTCGGATATTGTGAGTTCGGAGTTTAGAGGAAAAAAGATTGCGGTTCTGGCCGGGGGGCCGTCGTCGGAGAGAGAAATTTCGTTTTTGTCCGGGCAGTGCGTGTACGAGGCGTTGGCCGCGAAAGGGTTTTCAGCGGTTCCGATAGACCCGATCGGAGATTTTATCCCCGCTTTAAAGAAGGAAGATATTTCATGGGCGTTTCTCGCGCTGCACGGCGCTTTCGGGGAAGACGGAACCATTCAAAAGATACTCGAGAAAGAAAGGATCGCTTACACCGGTTCCAGCGCCGAGGCGAGTTTGAGGGCTTTTGATAAATCCGTCGCTCAAGGTGTGCTGCGAGGTGCCGGAGTGCGGATTCCGGATTTCGTGACCATCGACAAGGAACATCATCGGTTTGAAGCGCCGATGCAGGCGCCTTTTGTCGTGAAACCGGCGCGTTCAGGCTCCAGCATCGGACTGACCATCGTGCGCAAAGAAACGATGTATCACACGGCGCTAGAGCGAGCGTTTGAACATTCGGACGTCGCGCTCGTTGAGGAATATATCCAGGGCCGCGAGCTCACGGTGGGAGTGCTGGGCGACGAGCCGTTGCCGGTGGTGGAGGTGATCGCGGCGCGGGAATTTTACGACTATGAGGCGAAGTACAAAGATAATGGCACGCGCTATGAGTTTCCGGCAAAGCTCGACGCGGAAAAAACACGGGAAGTACAGAATCTCGCGCTATCGACGTATCGGGCACTCGGCGCCCGTGTGATGGGTCGTGTGGATGTGATGCTGGACGCGCGCGGGGTGCCGTATGTATTGGAACTGAACACCATCCCGGGTCTTACCAAAAAAAGTTTATTGCCTAAGGCGGCCCGCGCCCGAGGCATCGAGTTTGGGGATCTTTGTGTTAGAATTATGGAACTTTCATTCGCGAAAGTGGGAGCTTTTTAAGTGAAACCGATGAAAAACAAAGCGAAAAAAAAGTCGTCCCAACAGGGACTGGGTTTTAAAATCGCCTCAGGGTTGGGATGGGCGTTGGCTCGTTCGCTGCCGTATCTCTTGTCGCTGGCGCTTGTGGGGATGATGCTTGGCGGCGTGGTGGCGTACGCGATGAATTCGTCCACGTTTATGCTGGAAGAAGTGCAGATTTTGAATCTGGGGACGCTCAGTCAGGAACAGGCGTTTCGATTTTGTGAGCTGCGCAAAGGCGAAAATCTGATTGCGATTGACTTGGTGGCGGTTCAGGAGGTAATCAAGAGACGGCATCCCGAATTTAAAGAAGTGCAAGTGCGGCGTGTACTGCCTAACCGTATTGAGGTGGCGCTGAAGCGCCGCACGCCGATGGCGCAAATCGCGTTCTCCCGCTACGTGCAAGTGGACCGGGATTTCGTGATCCTGCCCGGCTCCAGCGTCGAACCGTTTCGGAATCTCACCATTCTCGAAGGAGCCCCTACGCCGAGACAGGGAATTTTTGTGGGTGTACAGCTCGGCGACGCGGCGACACGCCGAAGCTTGAAACTCTCGGAGATCATCCGACGCTCCAATCTCTTAGGTCACCGGACGTTGACGAAGATCGATATCTCCAACGTGGAAGATTTTACAATCACGATCGATCATGCCACCGAGGTGCATCTGGGTAAAAACCATTTCATCGAACGGTTGAAATTGCTCGCCGAAACTTTAAAAACGCTGGATCTGGATAAAAGTAAAATTCGGTCCATCGATCTGCGCTTTGACGATGTGGTGATCGTGCCGCAATGAAAAAACCGGTGGCCGCGGTCGATTTCGGCCTCGACAAAATCCGCGTTTTAATCGGGTTTCAGGACGAACGCAAAAATTTAAAAGTTAGGGGAGCCGCCGAAGTGTCCCCACAGGGGTTTGAGTCGGGCCGGCTGGTTCACGAGGCCGATGCGGCGGATGCCGTGTGGGAGGCGCTAGAGAAAGCGGTGCGCCATGCCGGTGTTCGTCCCGAAAAGGTGTATTTCAACCTGGATGAGCCGAATGTCGACAGCGTGTATTGTTTTGGCACGCGGCGGCTGGGCGGTGAGGGGCTGATTCAAGCGTCCGATGTGGCCGAAACGATGGGCGTGGCGGAACGCTTCATCAATCACTTTGAGCGCCGCATCGTTTATTCAAGCCCGGTTTATTTTTTGATCGACGGTCGTGATCCGATGACCGATCCCGTCGGTGTGAGTGGGCGTGAGCTTACGGCCAAGGTTCACTTCGTGACGGTTTCTTCCGAGCGCTTTGAGCGCTGGCAAAAGATTTTTGAACGCGCGTTTTTACCGGACGCAGTGCCGGTTTTGTCGCTAGCGGCGACATGTTGGGCCATGCTGGCGGCCGAGGAAAAGACGCAAAACCGGTTTATCGTGGATGCCGGTTCTGACTTTATGAGTCTGGGAGTTCTGAGGCCGCAGGGTGTGGCGGCTTGCCGGATTTTCGAGTCGTGTTCCGTGACGAATGACGACTGCGCGCTTCGCGCGGCTGAGATTTTCAAGGCATGGCACAAGGATTATCCGGATACGGAGGAGATTCTTGTCACCGGCGATCGTTTGAGCTTACACTCCGCGGCGTGGCCGGCGATCCCGACGCGCGCGGTATCCCCGGCCGTGATTTTGGACCTGAACCAGTCTCGCTACGCGTCGCTTGTGGGACTTTTAGGGGTTGCGTTGGAAACGAAAGGAAAGCGCGTGTTGACTCCGACGCGCCGTCCGGAGGCTTTGATCGATTTAAAAAGCAAAGTCAGCGCGTTTTT
Organism: uncultured Planctomycetia bacterium; assembly: GCA_964372765.1. GTDB lineage: Bacteria > Omnitrophota > Gorgyraeia > 2-02-FULL-51-18 > CAYJSE01 > CAYJSE01. The sequence goes on from CAYJSE010000001.1 coordinate 76,583, forward strand.
GGACGAGTATTTTTAAATGACCCCGATTCCAGACATACTGAAAGATTTGAAAAAAGGCCGTGTCATTGTTGTCATGGATGACGCGGATCGTGAGAATGAGGGCGACCTCGTGGTGGCGGCGCAGCACGCGACGCCGGGCATCGTGAACTTCATGGCCAAGCACGGGCGGGGCATTATCTGCGTGCCGATGGAATCGCGGCGTCTGGAGGAGCTTGGCATTCAGTCGATGGTGGCTGAAAGCGCCGATCACTTGAAAACCGCGTGGACGGTTTCCATCGACGCTAAGCACGGCATCACGACCGGTATCTCGGCGCATGACCGTTCGCGCACGATTCATGTGTTAATGGACGCCAAGACGCGCCGGGAGGATCTGGTGCGGCCGGGGCATGTGTTTCCGCTGAAAGCCCGTGAGGGAGGGGTGCTCGTACGCGCCGGACATACGGAAGCGTGCGTGGACTTAATGAAACTGGCGGGGCTTTATCCGGCCGGGGCGATCTGCGAGATCATGAACGACGACGGCACGATGGCGCGCACGCGCGATCTCGTGCGTTTTGCCCGAAAACATCGGCTTAAAGTTTGCACGATCCGGGATCTCATCGAGTATCGGCGCCGCAAAGAGAAGCTCGTGTCGCGTGTCGTCGAGACGCGTATCACGAACGAATTTGGCGAATTTCGTCTCGTGGCCTACGCATCGGTGGTGGACAAAGACTATCACATCGCGCTCGTGATGGGCGACATTTCCAAAGAAAAGGAAGCGCTGGTGCGTGTGCATTCGGAATGCCTGACCGGCGATGTGTTTGGATCCCAGCGCTGCGATTGCGGCGAGCAGCTGCGCGACGGGCTGTACCGCATCGCCCAGCATAAAAGCGGCGTGCTTTTGTACATGCGGCAGGAAGGCCGCGGCGTGGGACTTATCAATAAACTGAAAGCTTACCGCCTTCAGGATGAGGGCCTGGATACCGTACAGGCCAACGAGCGGCTTGGATTTGCGCCCGATTTGAGACACTACGGCGTCGGCGCGCAGATTCTCGTGGATCTGGGCGTGCGGCGCATACGACTTTTAACGAACAATCCCAAAAAAATCGTAGGATTGGAAGGTTACGGTCTTCAAGTGGTGGAGCGCGTGCCGCTGCATGTGAAGCCCTCGCCGCATAACCGCAAGTATCTGCAAACCAAAAAAAAGAAGATGGGGCACTGGATTGAAGCCTAAAAAAGCGCTGCATATTCGGGGCAGTTTCAGCGCGCGTGGGAGGCGCTTTCTTATCGTGGTGTCGCGTTTCAACGAGGTGCTGACAGCGCGTCTTTTGGAGGGCGCGCTCGACACGCTGACGCGTCATGGCGCCCGACCGAAGGATATCCGTGTGGTTCATGTGCCCGGCGCTTTCGAAATTCCGTTGGCCCTGAAGCGCGCGCTCGCGCGTTTTCGGCCCGACGCGGCGTTGACACTGGCGGTGGTGATCCAGGGAAAGACACGTCACTTTGATCAGGTGGTGCAGCAGTCGGCGAAGGGCGTGCAAGCGGTGATATTGAAAACAGATATTCCGGTAATCCTGGGTATCATTCCGGCCAAAACGATTCAGGACGCGGTAGAGCGCGTCGGTTTAAAGCAGGAAAATAAAGGTCGGGACTGGGCGCTCGCGGCGATTGAAATGGCCGATCTGATGCGTCGGGTGGCCTGATGCGCAAGAGAACGCGCAGCCGCGAACTGGCGCTGCAGATGCTGTACCAGGCGGAGCTGGCCCAGGCGGAAGAGCTTGAGACGCTTTTTAGCGGTTTTTGGGAGCGTCTGGAAGAGGCCAAAACTCCCGCCGATGAGCCCGAGGTGCGTGAGTACGCCGAGAAGCTGGTGCGCGGCGTGATCGCGAACGCGACAGCGATCGACCAAAGCATCGAACGCTTCGCCAAAAATTGGGATGTGCGGCGCATGGCGTACGTGGATCGCAATATCTTAAGGATGGCGACTTACGAGATGTGCTATACGGACGACGTGCCTGTCAAGGTGGCGATCAACGAGGCCGTGGAACTGGCCAAACGCTACGGTGAAGACGATTCCTCAAAATTTGTGAACGGCATCCTCGATAAGATCGCCAAGACCGAATGTCCGCCAAAGAACATGGCGGATTTCACCGACTCATGAGAGGCGGATCCGCCAAGCCTTATGGCGGACGGGACATCTTCTTCATGCGGAGGGCTTTGCGTCTGGCTAGGCGCGGAGAAGGAAAGGTGCATCCCAATCCGCTGGTGGGCGCCGTTTTGGTCAAAAACTCGCGTATCATCGGCCGCGGATTTCATGAGCGCTTTGGCGGTGTCCACGCGGAAAGGGCGGCGATTTTGAGCGCCACCCAAGACACCCTAGGCGCGACGCTGTATCTGACGCTCGAGCCATGCTCGCATTTTGGAAAAACGCCGCCGTGCGCGGATTTTTTAATCCAAAAAAAAATACGTCGTGTGGTCGTCGCCTGCCCAGATCCCAATCCTGTTGTGTCAGGCCAAGGCATCGCCCTCTTAAGAAAAGCGGGTCTTCGTGTGGACGTGGGGGTTTTGGCTGAGGAATGCGCGAAGGTCAACCGCGACTTTTTTTACTGGGTGCGGCATCGCCGGCCGTATGTGATATTAAAAATGGCTTTGAGTTTGGACGGACGCGCGGCGGCGGCGGACGGCGGCTCGCGCTGGATCTCAAGCGTCGCTTCGAGAGACGTGGCTCAGAAGCTTCGCGCGGAATCCGACGCGATTTTAGTCGGCGTGGAGACAATCTTAAAGGATAACCCGCGTCTTAGTGTGCGGGACCGAGGTCTAGAGCGCCAGCCGCTCAAAGTCATTTTGGATAGTCAACTTCGCACGTCTCTCAAGGCAAAAATTTTTGCCAAATCTTCTCCAGGCGCGGTGCTGGTAGCGACGACTCAACGGGCGCCGCAATCCAAAATAAAAAAAATATCCAAAGTCGCCGAGGTGAAAATTTTTCCATCTACGGCCGGTCGAGTAAGCTGGCAGGCGCTTCTTAAAGAGCTAGGACGTCGAGGGGTGGTGCGTGTTTTAGTCGAGGGGGGCGCTACGACGGCGTCCAGCGCTTTGGCGGCGGGAACAGTCAACGAAGTGTGCTATTTTGTAGCACCTAAGCTTTTGGGCGGCGCTCGGAAAATGTCCCAAGCGCTCGAGCTAAAAAAATGGAGCGTGGGTCTATCCGGAAAAGACCTTGTGATTCGGGGGCTCGTCTAATGTTTACCGGCGTCATCGGGGCTCGAGGGATGCTCCAATCCATCGCGACGGGTAAAAAGGGCTCCAAGCGGCTGGAGATCAAAGCGCCCGCGCATTTTAAAAGCCGCCCCATCGGTTCCAGCGTCGCCGTGCAGGGCGTATGTCTGACCGTGGTTCGCAAAAAAGGCAGCTCTCTTTATTTTGACGTTGTCCGAGAAACGCTGCGGCGAAGCACTCTTGGATTGCTCGTGGTGGGCGACCGCGTACACCTAGAGCGCCCCTTAGAATGGAAAGGGCGCGTGGAGGGTCATTTTGTGCTGGGCCACGTCGACGCGATGGGGAAGGTCGTGCAGATCCAACGCGTTAAATCAGACGCGAGTATGAAGATATTATTTCCAAAAAACTTGAAACGCTACGTTCGCGAAAAAGGCTCGATTGCTGTTGACGGCGTCAGCCTGACGCTGGGCAAAGTCAGCGCGCAATCCTTTTGGATTCACCTCATTCCGCACACCTTAAAAATGACGAATTTTGGCAGTCTTCGCGCAGGGGATCCCGTGAATCTCGAGATGGATTTTTTGCTCCGCTCAAACCTAAACAAACAAAACAAAAGGAGCGTAAGTTGAGGCAAAACTTTGGTCGTAATAAAAAAAAGATTGAAGAAGATAAAAGGAAAAAACGGGAGGAAAAGCGCAATAGGCGTTTAGCCGGAAAGAGTCCGGTTATTTCTTCTGACATAATGCTTGAGAGCGGCCCAGAAACGCCGGCCGCATAACGAAACCGGACGGAGCTCGCGTTGACAAGGGCAAGAGGGCTATGTTACCCTTAACGCTTATCGTGCGTAAATACACCCCAATTTTGCTTCTAGTTCTCACTCTGGGATTGACAGCCGCCGAAACCGCTTCGGCCTACTGGATTTGGAGCCCGGATATCGGCAAGTGGATCAATCCCAAGAAGAGCGCCAAAGACACGCCCGAGGAGCAGTTCGAGTGGGCGATGAGCTTTTACCAATCCAAGGACTGGGATCGCGCGATCGAAGAATTTGAGAAGCTGCCCGGCGCATTCCCCAATTCCAAGCTGTCGGCCGAGGGTGTTTACTACGCGGGACTGGCTTGGAAAGAGAAAAATGATATAGCCAAGGCATCCGATTCCTTCATGAAACTGATCGACCGCTACCCCTACAGCGACCGCATCAAAGACGCCGTGGAGCAGGAGTTTGACATCGCAAGCCGATTTGCCGCTGGCGCAAAGATCAAAGTTTTGGGTGTCTCAGCGCTTCCAGGCACGGAAAAGGCACTCGAGATTTACCGGCACATCGTGAAAAACGCGCCGTTTGGCGACTTTGGAGCCCGCGCGCAGTTCCAAATCGGAGAGGTGAATAAATCCATCGGCGAGTATCTGGAAGCCCAAAAGGCGTTTCAGGCCGTCGTCGACGAATACCCAACGTCAGAGCTCGTGACCCAAGCGCGTTATCAGATCGCGTACTGCTCGATGCAGGCCTCGAAGCAGCACCGCTACGACGAACAGGCCACGGACCGCGCGATCCAGGAGTTTGAAGGGTTCAAAAATCTGTCTCCAGACAGTCAGGCGGCTGTCGAGGCGGATGAGTCGATCAAGGCGCTGCGCGCTAAAAAAGCCGAGAGCAATTTCGAAATAGCGTCATTTTACGAACGCCAGAAAAAGTGGATGAGCGCCAAGGTTTATTATCAAGAGATCACGGATCAATACCCCGATGCGCCCATCGCCCCCCAAGCGCAAGAAAGGCTTGTGAGAGTCCTTGAAAAAATCAAGTAACGCGCTGCCGGTTTTTCTTTTCACACTCGCGCTATTGGCGGGCTGCGGCTACACGACGAAGACGCTGTTGCCGGAGCACATTCGCTCTGTGAACGTGGAGCCGACGGTGAACGCGATTAACCTCTCGTCGGAAGCGAGCGACCAGAGTCACTTCCGCGTGTACCGGCCGGGGCTGGAGGTGGATGTCACGAACGCGATTCAAAACCGCTACATTTTTGATGGGCACTTGAAAGTAGCCGGCGCGGATAAAGCCGACGCGATTTTAAAAACAAAACTCATTGACTTCCGTCGGGATCCGGTGCGTTACACGGACGGAGACGAGGTGGCCGAGTATCGCCTGAATGTCACGGTCGACGCGGCGTTTTATGACGCGCGTACCCATAAAGTCGTATGGCGTCAGGCGAGCCTCACGGGGGATAGCACCTATTTTCTCTCGGGGCCGCTGTCGGTGAGCGAGGACGAGGCTGTCGCGAAAGCTGTGGAAGATCTGGCGCGCCGCGTCGTCGAGCACACCGTCGAAGTCTGGTGATGTCTCCCGCCTATCTTGTTCTCGGGAAAGAGCCGTTTCTAAAAAAAGAATTTGTCGGGAAACTGCGCGAAGCGTTTTTTCCAGGCGGTCAGGGCGCCGACCTTGACGCGCAGGATTTTCAGTTTCCGGATGCGTCGTTGTCCGAGGTGCTTGATTTTTTGAGAACCCGCTCATTTTTTGGATCGAAACGCCTCGCCGTGGTGCGCGACGCCCAGGAGATTGACCGCGAGGCGATGCCGGCGCTGCAGGCGTATCTCGAGAAACCCAACCCAGTTTCCGTTCTCGTTCTTATTTCCGAAGAGTCTACGCCCAAAAAGTCTATTTTTCCCGAAGCGGTTTTGAAAAAGTGCCAGGTGCAGGCGTTTTACGCGCCGCGAGACTCGGAATGGGCCAGATGGCTCACGTCCCGAGTGGCGCTGGGGAAGAAGCGTTTCGGGCCGCAAGCGGCGGACTGCGTGCTGGAACGCGTCGGAAAAGAGCCAGCTCTATTGGCATCCGCGCTGGAGCAGCTCTGTGTCTACGTGGAGCCAAAAAATACGATCGACCGCAAAGACGTGGAAGCGCTTCTTGGGCGCTCGTCGGGAGCGGACGCGTTTTTACTCGTGGATGCGGTGCTGGGTCGGGATGTACGGGCCGCGGCGCGGATTTTGGGGCAGGCGTTTCAGGAGGGGCAGAACGCCGTGGGGCTTTTGGCCGCGCTCGGCCGGGAGATGGAACGCCTTTCGCGCGCGCTGGTTTTGAAAAAACAAGGACGCTCGGCCGACGAGATCCGCTCCGCGCTCGGGATACACCCCTTTTATTTTGAAAAGTTTAATGAGGCGCTCACGCGCGCGCGTGAAACCCAGGTCGAGGCGGCTTTGCGGAGTATCTTGGAGTGTGACGAGGCGTTGAAATCCAGCGCCGCTTGCGAGGCGCGCGTCTTGGAACAGCTCGTTCTTAAGCTAGCTTCTGGATCTTTAAACTGACGCGGGACTTGCGGCGGGAGGCGCGATTTTTATGAATCACACCTTTTTTGACCGCCTTGTCAAGACGCGAGAATAAAATCCGGCAAGCCTTCGCGGCTTCCGCTTTGTTTTTGGAAGCGATGAGCTCGGCCACCTTGCGGGAAACCGTTTTGAGCTCCGAAATGACGCGCAGGTTGTGCGTGTGGCGGCGTTCGTCCACCCGGATTTTCTTGATCGACTGTCTACGATTTGCCATAACGCGTGCCATCCTATAGGAAAAAACAGGGTATGTCAACACCGAGATCCATCCTGAAATCAGCCGGCGTGATCGGCGCGTTGACCGCCGTAAGCCGCGTTTTGGGTTTTATTCGGGATCTCATCATCGCGGCCGCGTTTGGCACCGGTATAGGCGCCGAGGCGTTTGTCGTGAGCTTCAAAATTCCTAATCTCTTAAGGGATTTGGTGGGCGAGGGGGCCACGAACGCGGCGTTTGTGCCGGCGCTCACCGAGTGCCGACAAACACGTCCCGAAGATTTTTGGAAGCTCGTGAATACGCTGTTTGCGGTGATGACTGCGGCGCTGCTCGTTTTATCCGTGCTGGGCGTCGTCGGCGCGCCCTGGATCGTGCGGCTCGTGGCACCCGGTTTTATGGATTCCAGCGATCCGGAAAAATTTCCACTCACCGTACATCTCACGCGCGTGATCTTTCCCTACATTTTGCTCATCGGGCTTTCGGCGCTCGCCATGGGCGTTTTGAATTCCCTGAAAGAGTTTACCAGTTCCGCCGCGGGCCCCTGTCTTTTAAACCTTTCGATGATCGTGGCGGGGTTTTTTTTCGAGAAACGCTACGGTCCGATGGCGCTGGTTATTGCGGTGCTCGTGGGGGGCGCATTGCAGCTTGCCTTTCAGATCCCGCCGCTTTTCGGGCGCGGGTTTCGCTGGGCGTCACCCGATTGGCATCACCCGTCGCTTAAAAAGATCGGGAAACTCTTGGTGCCCCGGGCTCTCGGTTCGGCGGTTTACCAGATCAATGTGTTTGTGGACTCGATCCTGGCTTCGTTCGAAAAAGTGGTGGGTTTCGGGGGGCAGTCCGCGCTGTACTACTCCAACCGCCTTTTTCAACTGCCGTTGGCCATCTTTGGCGTGTCCCTGGCGCAGGCGTTGTTGCCGACGTTTTCGGAACACATGCTGCGTGGTGACGGCAAGGCGTTCAAAGAAACCTTCGCGGCGTCGGTGCGGACACTGGGTCTTGTGGTGCTGCCAGCGGCGGTAGGACTGGTCGTTTGGGCGAAGCCCATCGTGCGCATCGTGTTTCAGCACGGGCAATTTGACGCGTATTCCACCGAGATCACTTCGAGGGCTCTTTTTTTCTACGCGTTCGGGCTTTTATCCTGCTGTCTCATTAAGGTGTTTGTGAACATGTTCTATTCGATGCAGGACACGCGCACGCCGGTGAAGACGATGGTCTTTTCGGTGGCGGTGAACATCGCTTTGAGCCTGGTTTTGATGCGGTTTCTAAAAATTGGGGGACTGGCGCTGGCCTCCTCTATTTCGGCGACGCTGAACGCTGTGCTGTTGTACCGGGCGCTCAAGAAACGGTTGGGGGATCTGGGGGAAAAGGCGATCGTGGGGAGCTTCAGCAAACTGTTTTTAGTGGCGCTGGGCATGGGGGTGTTGGCTTTTTTTTATAATGCGTACGTTTTAAACACGGTCATTCTCTCCACAACGCTGGTGCAGGCGACTGCGCTTCTCGCAGGTATCGGAATCTGCGCCGCGTTTTATTTTGGCGTTGTTTTCCTATTTCGTCTCCGATGAGATCAAACGCGCCCTCTGCGTACCTGCAAGCCGCGATCCGTTCCCTGCCGGCCACGCCGGGGGTTTATTTTTTTAAAGATCGAAAAGGCTGCCCCGTTTACATCGGCAAAGCCAACGCGATCCGCAAACGCGTGCAGTCCCACTTTCGGCACTGGGCGCGAACTTCCCGCGCGGTCACGAAAGAAGAGCAGATGCTGGCCGAGACATCCCGCATCGATTTTGTGCCGACGCCGACGGAGTCCGAAGCGCTGCTTCTCGAGGCGAGCCTCGTGCGCGAGCATCAGCCCAAGTACAACCAGGAACTGAAAGACGATAAAAGTTATCCGTTTCTGAAGATCACGAATGAGCGTTTTCCGAGATTGTTGGTGGTGCGAGGCCGGAAACCGGACGGCGCGAAGTATTTTGGGCCGTACACCAGCGTGTATCTTTTGCGGCAGGGCGTGCGGCTTTTGCGGCGGCTTTTTCCGATGCGCACCTGCAACCCCATTCCCGACAAGGTTTGCCTGATGTATCATATAGGGCAGTGCCGGGGTCCCTGCGTCGGCCTTATCGGCGAGAAAGAGTACGGCGCCATCGTGCGGGAACTGGAGCTCTTTTTGGACGGGCGCCGTGACGTGCTGGTAAAGAGTCTGATGCGGCGAATGCGTGAGCACTCTGGGAAGCGCGAGTATGAAAAAGCCAAACTTCTGCACGACCAGATCCGGGCGCTTTCCGTCATCCCGCAGGGAGCCGGGCCAAAGCCGCAGGTGGACGTGCCGGCTCTGCTGCAGACGGAGCTCGGGCTCGAGAAGCGGCCGCGGCGCATTGAGGCGTTTGATATTTCCAATACATTCGGGCGCAAGGCCGTGGGTTCCATGGTCGTATTTGTGGATGGAAAGCCGGCCAAGTCCGAGTATCGGCGTTTCCGCGTGCGCACGGTGGAGGGAATCGACGATTACCGCATGCTGCAAGAGGTGCTGCGGCGTCGTTACGGCGGCACTTTGGCACGCAAGGAGGACTGGCCGGATCTTGTGCTGATCGATGGGGGCAAAGGCCATTTGTCGGCGGCTTTGAAAGTGCGGCAGGAGCTGGGCCTTGAGGATTTAGACATGGTTTCGATCGCCAAACAGCACGAGCACATTTTTCTTCCGGGCCAACCCGCCCCCAGGATTTTTCCGCTCAACTCACCCGTGTTGCAACTTTTTCAATATCTGCGGGACGAAGCGCATCGTTTCGCGATCGCCTATCATCGTCACCTGCGTCGCAGGGAGTTTTTGGGAGTTTCCACCCGCAAAGGAGGCCGTGCGTGAAAAGACTGCTCTTTCCGATCGTGATCGTATTTGTACTGCTCTATATTTTTATTCAAAGCAATACGCTGGAAATGTTCCAGGAGGATGTGCAGAAGGAGGGAGGTGCTTTGAGCTACACAAAAACCCGCTACTCGCTGCACTGGGATCGGTTTGTGGATTACTCCGAGGAGATTCCAGACAGGGTAGGACGCTTTATCAAACAGTGGACGAGAAAATTTTAAATTTTAATAGGATAAATATCGTTGACATAGACGATTATTCAATTATAGGATGAGTGACACGCCGTGGCACTGCGGCGGATGAAAATCAGAAGGAATTTTCGATGAAGAAGTCCATTTTTGGTTTTATTTTTGTTTTCACTTTATTTCAGTTTTTACTTTCCCAGTCAGTTTTCGCGCTGAACCCGGCGACAGGTCCCGGAACCGAACAAGAGCGTTTCGAGTCCGGCGAGAAAACAAAAGAGGTTTCGCGGCGTTTGGAAGAGGAAGCGCCGGCGGCCGTCGAGGTGCAGGATAAAGCGGAGGCGCCCGCCGAGGCCCAGCTCGAGGAAGTCCCTTTTTTTGTCGAAACGATCAACATCACCGGCAACACGGCGATTCCCACCCAAGAACTGCGGCCGATCGCGGCGCCGCATGAGAATAAAGAGCTGCGCTTGTCCGAAGTGAAGAAGATCGCGGAGGACTTGACCGACTATTACCGTTCCAAAGGCTACATCACCAGCCGTTGTTTCATACCGGCGCAGAAGTTGGAATCAAAAATACTTGAGATTCGCGTGCTGGAAGGGAAACTGGGTAACGTCGAAGTCCAGGGCAACCGCTATTTCCAAAAAGCGAACATCTCGCGTTTTTTGAAAATTCCGCAAGGCGGTGTGATTCGGTATGAGGATTTAAAGCGCGATGTTTACACAATGAATCTGCATCCGGATCGTGAAGTGAAAGCCGTGATTTTGCCGGGCAAAGAGCTTGGTACGTCCGATCTTCTGCTGGACGTCAAAGACAATTTCCCGCTTCACATCGGCGGTGAGATCAATAATTTTGGCACCGAGCTCACCGGCGAAGAGCGCTACAGCGTGTCCTTGCGACACAACAATCTCTTTGGGTACGATGATATTTTTGTCAGCCGCATGCAGTTTGGCGAAGAGGTTTTTGCCGTGGGGCTGCAGTACGCGTTGCCTGTGGGGCCGTGGGACACGCAGGTGGGTGCGGCGTTTAATTATACCGACGTTTCTATCGGCGGAGATTTTTCGATTCTGGATATTGCGGGCGAAGCTTTCCGCTACTCAATTTTTTTCAACCAGCCATTTTTGGACACCCAGCACATCGACTTGACGTGGACCGGGTCTTTTGAATCCAAGGACATCAACAACACGATTTTGGGTCAACCCTCCAGCACCGATGATCTGCGCATGCTGCATACCGGGATCAATATTGATGAGATTGATTCGCACGGGCGGATGTTTATCGTCAACGATTTGACTTTTGGATTGGACGCGCTTGGGGCTTCCACGGACAATGACCCGCGTGTATCGCGGCAGGGCGCCGGCGGGAGTTTCTTTAAATACAACGGTTCTTTGAACCGCATTCATCCAGTGGTTGACTCGACCACCCTTTATTTGAGGGGGACCGCGCAACTGTCGGGTGACAAGCTGGTGTCGGCTGAACAGTATGACATCGGCGGTATTTATTCGGTGCGTGGTTATCCGCAGAGCGACTATCTGGGAGATTATGGTTATGGCGGGAGCGCGGAACTGCGCGTGCCGATGTATTTTATTCCGCGCGAGGCTGAGACTCCGTGGGGGGATAAGCCGCTTTGGAACAGCATCAATTTTGTCGGATTTTTTGACGCGGCCCACGCGACGCTGCGTAACCCAGCCGTCGGTGAAAGAGCCGAAAAAAATTCTGTGGGTGTGGGAGCCGGTATTCGCGTGGATCTCCCAAGAAACTTTACGGCGCGAGTGGAATGGGCGGTTCCGGTGGGCGATGACCCGACGGATCGCTCCAACAGTCATGTCTATTTCAGCATCGCGGGCGATCTTTTTTAATCACAACTATGCGCAGCCAAAAAAATCCAAAACCACGCTTCACCACAGGGGGTTCCTCTATGTTTTTTAAATTTATTTCCACACTGCTCGTGATCACGACCACACTGACGTGGTCGGTGCCGATTTATGCTGAGGGTGAGCTCCCTAGCGGCTACGTGCCTGTGGTGGGCAGTTCCGAGTATTCCGTGAGTCCGGACGGGCTGGTGGGTAATCTGACGGCGCATGACAATGTCACGATCGGCAACTGGGAGATCTTCAATATCGGCGCTCCCAACACATTCAACGCGCTCTTGCCGGGCGCGGACAGCGCGCATCTGTCGCGTGTGGTGGGCACGGACCCTTCCTCTATATTTGGGGCCCTGAACGTTCCCCAAGGCAAATTTTTTCTCGTGAACCCCAACGGAATCTTTTTTTCATCCACGTCCCAGGTCAATGCGGCGGGACTTGTGGCCTCGACGCTGAATGTCACCAACGAAGACTTTTTAAATAAAAATTTTAAATTTTCCGAAGCGTCGTCGGGCGCGGCGGCAGTCATTAACGCAGGGCTGATGAATATCGGATTGGGTGGCGTGGCGCTGTTGGGCGGCGCGGTGCAGAATCTGGGTTTGATCCAGGCCCGCGAGAGCAGTGTCGCGATGGCCAGCGGCAAAGAGATGACCTTGAGTTTTGACAATTCTGGGCTCATCCATGTGGCGGTGGACAAGGCGGTGGCCGAGAACGTCGTGGGAGTGGATGGGGCGGCTATTGTGGATGGCGTGTCGAATGCCGGCATTATCCGGGCGGACGGTGGTAAAGTTTTGATGACCACCGAGGCTGTGAAGGGTGTATTTGATCATCTGGTGAACCAGGAGGGTGTGATCGAGGCCAACTCGACAGTGGTGCGCAACGGTGTCGTAGAGCTTTCGTCCAATTTTAGCGAAGGTGTGGTGGCGAGCTCAGGAACGATCAGCGCGCAAGGACTTGAGGCGGGCTTGACGGGCGGCACCATCAAGATTTCAGGTGAAAAGGTTGGGATTTTTGACGGAGAGATTAATGCCTCGGGTGACGCGGGCGGCGGGACGGTTTTGATCGGTGGAGATTATCAGGGAAAAGGCGCTTTGCGGAACGCCGATTACACGTATGTCGGTCCCGACGCGGTAGTGAAGGCGGATGCGTTGACGGCGGGAGACGGCGGTAAAGCGATTTTTTGGTCGGATAAAATCACGCGTTTTAACGGCACGGTTTCCGCGAAGGGTGGTGAGGTGAGTGGCGACGGCGGTTTTGTGGAGATCTCAAGCCATGATAACTTGGTCTACCGCGGTCTGGCGTATTTGGGAGCCACGGATGGCAAGGCGGGTACCATCCTTTTCGACCCTAGAGATATTACTATTAGCAATGGACCAGATGCCAATACCACCGGATTTACGGCAGGCACGGATAATACAGAAGCATTTGCTGACGATACCCCGTCCAGCAATACCGACAGCACCTTTGACGTGGACAATCCGGGAGGCAGTTTTATCGGTGTGGGCAACGGCGCAACCATTGAGCTTCAGGCGAACAGGAATCTTTCTGTGACAAGCGCTTTTAATGTCGGCACGGCAACAGGTAATTCCAATGTGAATTTGATACTGCGCGCTAACAATGATATGAACATAAATGCTCCGATCACTTTGACCGGCACAGGCTCTCTTACTTTAAGCGCGGACAATAATTTAAATAACAATGGTGTCTTCACAAGCGCGGCGGCGGGGGATATCACGACCTCAACCGGCAGTGTGACAATTAGCGGCGCGGACGGCATGTCCTTGGCGGGCACCATCACCACCGCGGGCGGGAATGTTTCAATTACCAACCGTGATACCGGCGGAGGCGGGGGAGAAGATGTCACGATTTCCGCCGCGATCAGCACAAGCGGTGGAAAGGTTACGATTAGCGCTAACGATGACGTTATTCTAAGCGGAGCCGCGGCTGATGTGACGACCGGTGGCGGTACCTATACAGTCAACGCAAATTCGGATGGTGATGCTAATGGGACTTACACCCAAAACAATGCAGGCTCGGCTGTTTCCACGACCACCGGCGCGGTTTCTATCACAGCGACTGGTCTTAGTCTCACCGGAACCATCGCCGCAGGCAGCGGCAATGTAACGCTTAAGACGGCAGCCACTGCCAACTCGATCGGTGTGGGGACAACCGCCGGCACCACGATGGATATTTCGGACGCGGAGCTTGACAATATTACAACCACCGGCACGATCGAAATCGGCGACACCGCCAACACCGGCGGCATCGTTGTCGGTGGTGCGCAGGCTTTGACTCAAGGCGCCAAAAATTTTGAGCTTATTACGGCGGGTACTTTAACTACGCAGACCAACACTTTTACAACCACCGGCGACGTTGCGTTCACGGCCGATAACATGACTTTGGGGATCGGATTAAACGCCAATAATGTCACCTTGCAACCAGCGGCGGTTGCCAGAACTATTGCGGTGAATGATGCGACGGGATCTCTGTCTTTGACGGACGCGGAGCTTGATTTCATCACCGCGACGGGGACATTGACTGTTGGCAGCGCCGCCGCGGGGGCTATTTCTATCGGTTCGGCGGGAACTTTGACGCAGAGCAATAGTATTGAGTTCACCTCAGGCGGCAACGTGACCCTCAATGGCGGCATCACCACAACCAATGGCGGCACTGTCACCGTCACCAACGCCGGGACGTTGAATGTCAACGCTGGTGCCGACATGAACCTGGACGGCGCCTTTTTGCAGGACGGCGCGGGGGCCTTTAATCTTTCAGCGGACATCACGACCACGAATGACAATATTCAGTTTAACGCGGTGACGCTGGGCGACGACGTGACTCTGGGCGCCGGAACCGCTTCGATTTTGGCGATGCAGTCGGTCACGGCTGGCGCGAACAATCTGACGCTCACGGCCGATGAGATCGACCTTTTAGGGGGCGACGGCACGGTGAGCGGCAGCGGAGATTTGGTGCTGCAGCCGTTCACGCCCGGTTTATTGATCGATATCGGCGGCGCCGGTAACACGGCGGCGCTGGATTTGACTGCTTCCGACGGCGGCGCGCTCGTGGATGGTTTCAATAGCATCACCGTGGGCCGTGCCGACGGCACCGGCGGGATTAATTTCAGCAGCGCCATCAGTTTTTCGGATCCGATGCGTTTTCTATCGCCCTTGGGCGGTGAGATCAATGTATTTTTTGCTTTGCGCGGCGAAGATAACGCGACGCTTTTCTTTGACGGCTCAGGCGCCACGACGAATCTTTACGACAACATTGTGACGACGGGTTTATTGATCGAAATCAGCGACAGCGTGCGGCTTTTTGCGGACGTGCTTTTGGACACGACGGACGGCGGCGGGTTTGCCGGCGATGATATCCATATCTTGGGGACCATCGATGCCGACGCGGCGGCCAACAATCGGTCGCTGACGCTCACGGCCGGTACGTCCGGCAGCGTTCTCCTGGACGATGCCGTCGGAAGCCAAGAAGCGCTTCAAAATTTTGAGGTCACCAGCGCCGACGACGTCGATTTGAACGGCACCGTCGACACGCAGGCCGCGATTTCCATTCATGATGCGAACGCCGTGAATATAAAGGCCAACGCTGATTTAACCGCCGGCACCTCGCTTACAATCAACAACGTAACGACCGTAGACCTAGCCGACAACGTGGACTTAACCGCCCAAAACGGTCTCTTAGACGTCGCCACCGGTGTTGGCACGATCAATTTAAGCGGCGACGCCACCACAAACATCATTGACGGCAATGGGGATGCCCTCGTGGATTTAGCGGCCGTCACCGCCACAAACGACGTGAACCTCACGGTCAACTCCGAAGGTGATCTCAATAGCGTCTCTGTAGACATCAATAATGGCAATTTGGATGTCAATGTTGACAATGATGATGACGGAGCCCAGGCCGGTACTTTCGGGAGCATCACGGCCGGTGATTTAAGTGTCCGCGGTTACAATGCCGCCAGCGGCGATGAGACGTTTACCTTCAACGGTGCCATTAATGTGTCGGGCGGTCTGACGCTGGGCGGTGTCGGTATTCTAACCCTAAATAATGACGTGATGGCCGGTACTTTCTTAAGAATTGAGGACGTGGCGGTTCGGGTAGAGCTAGGCTCCGATGTTGATCTGACGGCGCTCAATGGTGACCTGTCCGTTTTTGACAACGTGACCTTGATTCAGCTAAACGGCGCCGATGGCACGACGGATATTTTAAATAGCCTGGGTGATTTTGCGTTGACTTTGGGCCCTGTCAGCTCGCTCAACAACGCGAATCTCACGATCTGTTCGGACGGCGACGTGGTTTTGGACGACCTGGATACGAACGACGGTTCTTTGCTTATCAAGGTGGACCAGGATGATGACAGCGTCGGAGCCAATTTCGGCAGCTTCGCGCTTTTGTCTTCGGGCGATCTGACCGTGAACGGCACCAGCGGCGACGACACATTTACATTTAACGACGCCGTGACAACGACGGTGGACGGGATATCACTGGACGGCAACGGAGACGTGAGTTTTGAGAGCACCGTGGATTCGGCCGGCGATTTGACCCAAACCAACGGTGGCGGGACCACCCTGTTTAAGGATGCCGTGACGACGGATGGCGATGTCGATATCACGACGGACGCGATCACGTTCAGCGGCGCCGGGCACATGATCATCGGCGCCGGCGGCGGTCTCGCGAAGTTAAAAGCAAATACAGGTTCTATTACGAGCGGCGGTGCTGTGGCGGACGTGACGGCGCATAGTCTGGTGGCCGACGCGGCGCAGGGCGGTGTCGGCGGACCCGCCACGGCCGACTGGCTGCAGAGCCGGGTGGACCTATTGGAAGCTGTCGGCGGTTTGGGCGGTGTTCATTTATTGAATGACGGCGCCTTGAAGATCGGCGGGATTAGCGCGCTCACGGGTGTTTTTGCTGGCGGCGGCGGAGTCGGTATCCACGCCAAGAGTCCGATCACCGTCGATGAAGAGGTTACCGACGATGCGGGCGGCGACGTAGAGCTCGCAGCGCTGGGTGCCACGGCGGCGGATGATCTGACGCTGAACGCCAATGTGACGGCCAGCGGCGGCGATGGCAATATCGAGCTGGTGGCCGGCGATACCGTATCGATCGCGGGTGGGGTGACCGTGCAGGCTGCGAATGGCGGCAACGTCACGATCGTTTCCGGCGAAGATTTGACGGATGACTTGTTCAATCAGGACGGCAACGCGGATGGGGATGTTCAGATGATTTTAGGTTCAACTGTCGCATCGGATGACGGGGATGTCTCATTGGATGCCGCGAGGAACATCGATGTGAGCACCGTCACGGCAAACGCGGATTTGGACGGGGACGCGGGCGATGTCACGATGATCGCGCGCCAGGGGGCGATCAACGGTTCCAGCGACGATGCCGACGCGGATATTATAGGAAATAACATCGGTTTAACAGCTTCAGCGGGGGGCATCGGAACTAGCACGGTACTCGATGTCTCCGCGGCCACGGCCTTGAACGCCGACACCACCAATGACAACTCCAATATCTTTATTGATTCGATTGGCAATCTACCCCTTGGTTTGGCGGACGCGGGTTCGGGTGATATTGATCTGGATTCGACCGGAAATATAACAGACGCCAACGGGGGTGCTCTGAATACCAATTCGGACGATCTTGATTTGACAGCCGCGACGGGCATTGGAGTGGGTGACGCTCTGGAAGTGATTGCCACGACACTGACGGCCAACACAATACTCGGCGACATTATCATTGATCTTGACCCAGCCTCAGCGGGGCCGACAACGATCTTGAATGCCCGTGTCACAGGCGGAATAGGTAATATTGACATCAGCCAGCTGGCGTCGTTTACGCTATTTGTCAATGGCGTCTCGACAGTTGCCGGAAGCGTGCATGTGGATTCCATCGTCGATCTATTCATCAATGGACCGCTGGTGTTTTCAGGCGGGAATCTAGGCCTCACACTTTGCGCGGATTCCGACAATAACGGTACAGGAGATCTCACGATTGGCGCCGCAGCCACGGTGAACGGCGATATTGGACCTGTGACACTTTGCGGCGTGAATATCAATATTATCGGATCGATAATTTCCGGCGGGGATGTCACGATCAACGTGCTTGGGGATCTTTTCCTCGGAGTTATCAGCGCGCACTCGTTCAATATTTTTGCCGGCGGTAACATTATCGATACCAATGGTGATACGGGTAATCTTTTTGGTGAAGTTACTTCTTCGCTGGGTGCGGGAGGATTTATCGGCAGGTTTTTTGACACGATTGATATTCTTCTCCAAAGCGGTGATCTTTTGCTTTTTGCCGGCGGCCAGAGTGACGGAGTGTCCGCCAATCTCCATGCGGGTATTCCCGGACAATTGATCATCACCAACACTCCGCCCGGTCTTGTGATTTTGAATAATATCGCGGTCGGAGGGGCGACGCTTCCGCTACTCAGCATTGGCCTAGCGACGGTTTTTAATACGATCGCGTTCCAACCGGATTTATCCGCTTTCCAGAGGCCCTTAGGGTTGCTTGCAGGGGTTATTGACTCATCGCGTGTGTCTCAGCCGCTGGTGATCGTCGATCCAGAGCAGGAACAGCGCTTGAGCCGTCGCCGTGTACCGACCGTGGTCCCTGTGGTCGAAGTGGTCCCACCCGTGGTTCCGGTGCCGACACCCGAGCTTCCACCTGCAGTCGAGCTACCCGTATTGGCTCCGGAGCTGGCGCCACGGCCAACGCCTCAGCCCACACCGACTGGATTGCAGCTACCCTTCGAGCTTCAGCCACAGCAGCAACAGCCGGTTTTGACGCCGCCGCTGTCGGGCCCACGGCTTTTCCAGCAGTCTGTCGAAGAGCAGGCTATTGAGGAAAAACCCAAAACCCAGGATTCAGAACAAGGCCGGACGGACAAGATGCGGGAATGGTGGCAGGCAAGATTTAGCGCCGGCAAGCCGGCCGGACAGCCTCTGGTTACGCCGCCTCCTTTTGGCGGAGGAAAGCTCTTCCAGCATGAGGTGGAAGAAACCCCACGCGCTGAAGACGATACTCAGTAAAGATTATTCGCTGTAACTGGCTTAAAGAGCTGCCGGTTTCCCAAAAAGTAATCCGGGAAATCGGCAGTTTTTTTGTTTGGGAAATGCTGCCGGCTATTCAGATAAAATTCGTAACAGGTTTTTAAATGACTAATGATAGAATGGTTGGAATTATTTGGAGAAGCGGTGAAAAAAGAACTTAAGGAAAAATTGAAGGCGGCGACTGAGAAGCTCGAGGGCTTAGGGAGGTATCTTTGACGCGCCGAGACTCGAGAGGCGTATCGGGGAGCTGGAGGCGGAGATCGCGGATCCCGGCTTTTGGAATGGCGGGAAAGAGAAAGATCCGGTTATCAAGGAGCTGAAGAGTCTTAAGAGCCAGTTTACTCCATACCACGAGTTGAAAAAGATTTTGGGAGAGCTGGAGGGCCTGATCGGGATCGTGGAGGAAGCCGACACACGTTCGCTGGAACATCTCGATAAAGAGATTCGGGGGCTTGGCGAAAAGATAGAACTTTTGGAGTTTCAGCGGCTTCTCGGTGATCCCGTGGACCGGAACAGCGCCATTTTAAGCATCAATGCCGGCGCCGGCGGCACCGAGTCCTGCGACTGGAGTGCCATGCTGCTACGCATGTACACGCGCTGGTCCGAGGATCAGGGTTATAGAACGAGCATCATTGACATTCTGCCGGGCGAAGAGGCGGGGATAAAAAACATCACGATTTTGATAGAGGGAAATTTTGCGTACGGTTATCTTAAGTCTGAAAATGGCGTGCACCGCCTCGTGCGTATCTCGCCTTTTGACGCCAATAAACGCCGGCATACGAGTTTCGCGTCCGTCGAAGTGATCCCCGAAGTGGAAGACGAGATTAAAATTGATGTGGATGAGAAGGATATCCGTGTGGATGTATTTCGTTCCAGCGGCAAAGGCGGTCAGGGGGTCAACACCACGGATTCCGCGGTGCGCATCACGCACCTGCCCAGCGGGCTCGTCGTGCAGTGCCAGCAGGAGCGCTCACAGCTAAAGAATCGCGGCATGGCGATGAAAGTTTTAAAAAGCCGCCTCTATGAGCGTGCGATGAAAAAACGCGAAGCCGAAGCCCAGGCGGGTTACGCCCAAAAGGAGGAAATCGCCTGGGGTAGCCAGATTCGATCCTACGTGCTGCACCCTTACAATAAGGTGAAGGACCATCGCACGGAACACGAAACGTCGAACGCGACGGCGGTGCTGAATGGGGAGATTACGGAATTTCTGGAAGCGTATTTAAAGATGCGGGCGGCACAATGATCGGTTGGATTTTAAAGAAAGTATTCGGCACGCAGAATAACCGCACGCTGAAGCGTCTTGAGCCTGCGGTGCAAAAGATCAATGCGCTGGAGCCCGCGGTCTCCAAGCTCTCAGATGCCGAACTGCGGGCGAAAACCGATTTTTTCCGCGAACGGCTTAAAACGGGGCAAACCCTGAACGATATTTTGCCGGAGACGTTTGCGGTGGCGCGTGAAACGGCGAAACGTGTGCTCAATATGCGCCACTTTGACGCGCAGTTGGTCGGCGGCATGGTGCTTCACGAGGGCAGAATCGCGGAGATGGCCACCGGCGAAGGGAAAACACTCGTGGCGACGCTGTCCGTGTATCTCAACGCTCTCACCGGCAAGGGTGTGCACGTGATCACGGTGAACGATTACCTCGCCAAGCGCGACCGCGAGTGGATGGGACCGGTGTATGAATTTTTGGGGCTGACGGTGGGAGTCATCCAACACGAAATGCGTCCGTCGGATCGCCAAAAATCTTACGCCTGCGATGTGGTTTACGGCACGAATAACGAGTTTGGTTTTGATTACTTAAGAGACAATATGGTGATGCGCATCGGGCATCGCGTGCAGCGCGCGCTTCACTACGCGATCGTGGACGAAGTGGACAGCATCCTGGTCGATGAAGCGCGCACACCGCTCATCATTTCAGGCCCGAGCGAAGAATCCACCGACAAATACTACGAGATCAATACCCTTATTCCGCGCTTGGCAAAAGAGGGCGACTACACGATCGAGGAAAAAACGCGCACCGTGGCGCTGACCGAGGCCGGCATCAAAAAGATGGAGACTCTCTTGGGCGTGGAAAATCTCTACGACCCGGCGCACTATGAGCTGGTGCACCACGTGAATCAGGCGCTGCGCGCGCATACGCTTTTCAAAAAAGACGTGGACTATGTGGTCAAGGACGACGAGGTCTTGATCGTGGATGAGTTTACGGGGCGTCTCATGCCCGGCCGACGTTACTCGGATGGTCTGCACCAGGCGCTGGAGGCTAAAGAAGCCGTGAAAGTCGAGGAGGAAAACCAGACGCTTGCCACGATCACGTTCCAGAACTATTTCCGTATGTACTCCAAGCTGGCCGGCATGACGGGCACAGCCTACACGGAAGCGCAGGAATTTTTCGAGATCTACAAACTGGGCGTTGTCGTGGTTCCGACGAACCGTCCCATGATTCGGCAGAATTTTTCGGACCGCATTTATCGCACCGAACGCGAGAAGTTTAACGCGGTGGTGGACGAGATAATTGACCTGTATAAACAAGGTCGTCCGATTCTCGTGGGCACGGTGTCGATTGAAAAGTCGGAACTTTTGTCCCACATGCTGCGCAAACGGCAGATCGTGCACAATGTGTTGAACGCCAAGTACCACGAACAGGAGGCCGAGATTATCAAGCAGGCCGGTCAGCGGCAGGCGGTGACTATCGCGACCAACATGGCGGGTCGCGGAACCGATATCGTGCTGGGTGCCGGCGTGAAGGAGGTCGGGGGCTTGCATGTTTTAGGCACGGAAAGACACGAAGCGCGCCGCATCGACAATCAGCTGCGCGGCCGCTCCGGCCGTCAGGGAGACCCCGGTTCTTCGCGATTTTACCTGTCGCTCGAAGATGATCTCATGCGTATTTTCGGATCCGAACGCATTTCGGGATTGATGCAACGACTCGGCATGGAAGAGGGTCAGGAAATCGAGCACCCATTTGTGACGCGCGCGATCGAGACGGCGCAGAAACGCGTCGAAGGCCGCAATTTTGAAATCCGCAAACAGCTTCTCGAGTACGACAATGTGATGAATAAACAGCGCGAGGTGATCTACGCCGAGCGCCGCCGCGTGCTGGAAGGGGAAAATTTAAAAGAACACTATTTGGGAATGATGGAGGAAGTGGCGGATGAATTCGCGGCCGGTTTCGGTCCGAACGATGAAAACGCGTTTGGCGCTTTCGTGGAAATGGTGCGCAAGATTTTCCCGGTGAACGTGAACGATCTGGAAGGTTTCACGGGGGAGGCGTTGTCGGACCGGCTGATTGAGAAACTGAAAGCCGCTTATGAAGTGAAGGAAAAGGAAGTCGGCGCGCCCTTTATGCGGCATCTGGAGCGCGTGATTCTGCTCGATGTGGTGGACTCCAAGTGGAAAGATCATTTGCGCGGCATGGACGATCTGCGCGAAGGCATCGGCTTGCGCGCCTATGGCCACAAAGACCCCTTGGTCGAGTACAAACGCGAGGCGTTCGGGGCGTTTCAGGAGATGATCTTGTCGATCAAGGAAGACGCGCTCGCGTTTATCTTCCGCGTGCAACCGGCCGCCGAAGCGGAAAAGAAAATGACCGAGGCGCCGGCACGGAAAGAAGCGCCGCTCAAATTTATCCATCCCGAATCTACGAGCGCCTTGAAATCCATGCCGCAAACGGCTCCGACGGCGCCGAGCAGTGTCCAAGAAGCCATCAAGGCCGAGCCCGTTCGCGTGGGCGACAAAGTGGGTCGCAACGATCCTTGCCCGTGCGGCAGCGGTAAAAAATACAAGAAATGCCACGGCAATTAGTCCTGGTCGGTGTTTCGGCCGGGCTTTTGGCATTGCCGTTTCACTTCGGCGAGCTCTACGGTCTCGCGTTTTTCGCGTTTCTGCCCTATTTTTTCGCTATTCGCGATCAATCTGCCGGTGATGTTTTTAAATATTCTTACCTATTCGGGATAGGCTTCTTTTTATTGCTCGGATTTTGGCTCGTGTATGTTTCGGTGCTGGGATTTATCTTGATGGTGCTGTATCTGGGGCTTTATTTCGCGTTGTTTGGCGCGGCAAGCGGGTATTTTCTAAATACGGCGCCGCTTGGGATGCGGACGGCTATTTTTCTGCCGGCATTTTGGGTGGTGGCGG
This sequence comes from uncultured Planctomycetia bacterium, assembly GCA_964372765.1. Taxonomy (GTDB): domain Bacteria; phylum Omnitrophota; class Gorgyraeia; order 2-02-FULL-51-18; family CAYJSE01; genus CAYJSE01. Next base: position 99,397 of record CAYJSE010000001.1, read on the forward strand.
AGTGGCTGCGCGGATGGCTGATCCTGGGTGGGTGTCCGTGGGCGCTTTTGGGCTACACGCAGTGGAAAAATATTCCGGTGATCCAGATCGCGGATATGGGCGGCGCGTACTTCGTTTCATTTTTTGTGCTGCTTGTCAATGTCGCGTTTTACGTGATGATCCGCCGGCGCGCGCGGCCATTCTTGGTATTTTTCGTTTTCGCGTGGACACTGGTGCTGGGCTACGGCTTCTGGCGGATTGGCTCTTTGGAACCGCGCCAAGGAACGTTTAAAATTTCTGTGATTCAAGGCAATATCCCGCAGGAAAAAAAATGGGATAAGCGCATCAAAAGCATCATTTTTGAAAAGTATAAACACCTGACGCTGATGGCCGCCGAGGAGAGGCCGGACTTAATCGTGTGGCCCGAGACGTCGTTTCCGGGGTATCTCGAGGATGAACCGCTTCTATCGGTGCATCTACGCGCGCTGGTGCGCGCGGCGAGAACCGAGCTTCTGGTCGGTGCGCCGACATTTGGAAGCATGGCTCAGGGACTCAAGTTTTTTAACAGCGCCATCTTTTACGGCTCGAATGGCGAAGAGAAAGCGCGCTACAACAAGGTGCATCTGGTGCCCTTCGGGGAGTATGTGCCGCTGGAGTCGGTGATCGGGTTTATCCGGCGCTTTGTGGCGATCGGGCGCTTTAGTCCGGGCCAGACGCAGACGGTTTTAACGACGGCAAAAAAATATAAGTTCGGCGTTCTCATCTGCTACGAAGACACGTTTCCGAGTCTTGTACGAAATCTCGCGGGGAAGGGCGTCGATTTTGTGGTGAACATCACGAACGATGCGTGGTTTGGGAAAACCACGGCGCCGTATCAGCACGCGCAAGCGTCTGTATTTCGCGCGGTGGAGAATCGGATTCCGGTGGTGCGCGCGGCGAACACGGGGTTGTCCTGCTTTATCACACCGGAGGGGAAGATTTTGTCATCCGTGCAGGATCAAGGGGAGGAAATTTTCGTGACTGGATACAAAACACAAGACATCTATTTTGTAAAGGCCAAGACGCTCTACACGCTCTTCGGCGACGTGTTTGTCTATCTCTGCATCGGTTTATCGGCGCTTGCCTTTCGCGACAAATCCCTCTCGACCCCCTACACTAGAGTTTAGCCAATAAAACTTACCGTTAATAGAACGTTAATTGATAATAAAAATTCCTCTAACCTATTGGTGATTCTTGAGTTGTAGAGGGACAGTCCCGGGACTGTCCCTGGTTATGGTTAATTGACAGTCTACGGCTAAGCCGCTAGAATAAGACTTTTTATGGAAGAATCCAGCGACATCCTCCAAGCGCGGCGTAAAAAACTCGAGGCGATACAAGCCCTGGGTGTGTACCCTTATGGCGGTCAGTTTCCCAAGGGGAAGCTATTGGCGTCGCTGGTCGAAAATTTCCAGGAAAACCAAAAAGTGGAGACGGCTGGGCGGCTCGCGGCTGTGCGCGCGATGGGTAAAAGTGTTTTTTGCGATCTGCGTGATGAGTCGGGGCGCATCCAGCTTTATGTGAAGCGCGATCATCTGTCCGAGGCGGACTACGCGCTTTTCGAGCATCTCGATATCGGCGATATCGTCGGCGTGCGCGGGGAACTCTTTAAGACTAAAACCGGTGAGATCACGATCCGCGTGGAGGGCCTCCAGCTTTTATCGAAGAGCCTGCGGCCGATGCCGGAAAAGTGGCACGGCTTAAAAGATATCGAGGCGCGCTACCGCCAGCGGTATCTCGATCTTATATCCAACCCGGAGTCCAAAGAGATTTTTAAGAAACGCTCGCTTGTGATCCGCGCGGTGCGCCGCTACCTGGATGATCACGGATACCTCGAAGTCGAAACGCCGATGATGCACCCGATCCCCGGCGGCGCGGCCGGCAAGCCGTTTAAAACGCATCACGAAGCGCTGGACATCGATTTATTTTTACGCGTGGCGCCGGAACTTTATTTAAAACGGCTACTCGTGGGCGGTTTCGATAAAGTGTATGAAATCAACAAAAGTTTCCGTAACGAAGGCATCTCGACGCGACACAATCCGGAGTTTACGATGCTTGAGGTGTACACGGCCTACAGCCATGTGGAGGGTGTGATGGCGCTCACCGAAGAAATCGTAAAAAATGTCGCGCAAGAGGCGTTTGGGACGCTGAAGCTCGAGTTTCCGGGCGGCACCGTCGATTTGTCACGCTGGGAACGCGTATCGTTTGCGGAGCTGATGGAAAGAAATTTTAACATTCAGGCCGCGGACCCGATCGAAACTTGGCGAGAAAAATTAAAAACCAAAGGCCATGATATCCCCAACGTTTCGCGCACACAGCTCATCAATATCGTGGGTGAGCTGATCCAGCCGGAAAAGGATCTTTCTAAAAAAGGTCGCCCGATTTTCGTGACCGACTATTTTACCGAGCTTTGTCCGTTGGCCAAGAAAAATCCAAAAAACCATTTTTTAAGCGAACGCTTTGAGCTCTACATCGGCGGCATGGAGATCGCGAACGGTTATTCGGAGCTGAACGATCCCGTGGAGCAGAAAGAAAGACTTTTGGAAGAACTGCGCGAAAAGGGCAAAAACGCCACGGCCGACACGCTGGACGAGGATTTCATCGCGGCCCTGGAGTACGGCATGCCGCCGGCTGGGGGCCTGGGCATCGGCATCGATCGGCTCGTTATGATTTTGACGGGGCAGGAATCCATCCGCGAAGTGATTTTATTTCCACAGATGCGCCCGGGAAGTCCCGCCGCATGAGCTGGGAGCTGTGGCTTTCGATGCGTTATCTCTGGAGCCGTAACCGGCACCCATTTGTGGGCATCGGCGGCACGGTGTCTATTTTGGGAATCGGCGTGGGTGTGGCTGCGTTGATCGTGGTGCTGGCCGTGATGAATGGTTTCGACGAGGATCTTCGCAGCCGTATTATCGGAACACGGGCGCATCTCGTGGTTGAAAAAGATGGGGCGTTCACCGATTTTGAGGCGACCGCCGGGCGCGTCAAGTCGCTGGACGGCGTCAAAGGCGTGGCGCCCTATGTGGAAGGCCAAGCGCTGGTACAAAAGGCTGACTGGACGCAGGGCGCCCTAGTGCGCGGCGTGGATGTTGAAAAAGAAAAAACCGCCACCGATTTTTTTGATTACCTGACTGAAGGGACGCTCACGGACGTGCCGGGACGCGTGGTGGTGGGTTCGGAGCTGGCAAAGCGTTTTCATCTCGGCGTGGGTTCTTCCGTTTCAATTGTATCGCTGGCTACTAAGAAACCTGCCGCTTATGAAGTCGAGGGGATTTTTCAATCCGGGCTCTACGAATACGACGCAAATCTTATTTTTCTAAATTTCGCAACCGCACAAAAACTTTTGGGATTTCAATCCGCCGCGAGCGGCCTCTCGGTGGCGATTCAGGATCCGCAGAAAGCCGCGGAGTTTAAGACGCGGATACAGTCAGAACTTCAGTATCCGTACTACGCGCGCACGTGGATGGAAATGAACAAGACGCTTTTCGGCGCGCTCAAACTCGAAAAAATCGTGATGTTTTTTATCTTATCGCTCATCGTCCTCGTCGCGTGTCTTAATATTGCGGGTAGTCTCACGATGCTCGTGATGGATAAGACCAAGGATATCGGGATCTTAAAGGCGATCGGCGCCGCTTCGGGCAGCATCGTGACGATCTTTGCACTGGACGGTTTTTTGATCGGTGCCGTGGGTGCCGGGCTGGGACTCGGCGCTGGTGTCGGCCTGTGTGAACTTTTGAAATGGTATTCGTTCGTCGAACTGCCCAAAGAGATTTACTATTTTGACCGCTTGCCGGTTGCGATGTCTTGGAATGACACCGCGATGATCGTGGGCGTCGCGGTGTTTTTAAGCTTTTTATCCGCGATCTATCCGTCGCTTCTAACGGGCCGGTTGGATCCGGTGAAGGCGCTGCGCTGCGAATGACGTCTCTTGTGACCTTAACCCAAACAGTTATTGAAGTTAGGGCTTTAAGCAAGGTATACTGGGACGGTGGCTGGCGTCTTGAGATATTGAAAAATATTTCATTGGCGGTCGAGGAAGGCGAGGGAGTCGCGATACTCGGCCCCTCGGGCTCCGGTAAAACGACACTGCTCAATTTGCTGGCCGGGTTGGACAAACCGAGTGCCGGTTCGATCTTTTTAAACGGGAAAGCGACGCAGGGACTAAGCGCAGGGGCGTGGGCACGAATAAGAAACGAAAAACTCGGCCTTGTTTTTCAATCGTATCACCTTCTATCCGAACTCACAGCGCGAGAAAATGTGCTGCTGCCTGCGCTTTTTTATCCCAAGCGTTCGCGGCGCGAAAATAACATCCGGGCCGAAGAACTTTTGCGGCGCGTAGGGCTCGGGAGCCGTTTGGGACATTTTCCGGCTCAGCTCTCCGGCGGCGAGCGGCAGCGCGTGGCGATCGCGCGCGCGCTCGTGAATGATCCCGAGATCGTGCTCTGCGACGAGCCAACCGGTAACCTGGATCTTGGCACCGGCGCCGAGATCGCGGAGCTTTTGAGAAGTCTGTCGAAGGCGCACGGAAAAACGGTGCTCACGGTCACGCACGATGAGCGTATCGCGAAAGGCGCCGATCGGGTTTTGGAATTACCAAAATTAAATGAGGGATAACGATGGGTTTTAAAATTTACATCAACGGAAAGCTGGTGGAGCGCGCTGAAGCGGTGATCAGCGTGTTTGACCACGGACTTCTGTACGGAGACGGAGTGTTTGAAGGAATTCGTTCCTACAACGGCCGCGTGTTTAGACTGCACGAACACATTGACAGGCTTTTTCAATCGGCGCGTTCGATCATGCTGGAGATCCCCATGACGAAACGCGAGCTGGAATCGGCCGTGATCCACACGCTTCAGGCCAACCGTATCTGGGACGCCTATGTCCGGCTCATCGTAACCCGCGGCGTCGGAGACCTGGGATTGGATCCACGCAAGTGCCCGAAGCCGACGATTGTTATCATCACCGACAAAATCATGCTGTATCCGAAGGAACACTACGAAAAAGGCATCGAGCTTGTGACGGTGCCGACGGTGCGCAATCACCCCGAGGCGCTGAACCCCCAGATCAAGTCGCTCAATTACCTGAATAACATCTTGGCAAAAATAGAGGCGACCAATTCCGGCGTGGATGAGGCGATTCTGCTCAACGCTCAAGGCTATGTGACCGAATGCACCGGTGAAAATATTTTTTACGTCAAAGATCACACGGTGATCACGCCGCCGACGTATGTGGGTATCTTGAAAGGCATCACACGCGATGTCGTGATGGATCTCGCGCAAAAACTAGGGGCTCACGCGCGCGAAGATGTATTCTCGCGGCACAATCTTTACACGGCCAACGAAGTGTTTTTAACCGGAACGGCCGCCGAGATCGTGCCGGTGATCAAGATCGACAATCGGCCGATCGGCGAAGGCCGGCCCGGGCCGGTGACGAGGAAGCTCATGACGCAGTTTCGGAAATTGACCGCGAAAGAAGGGATTCCCTACAGAACGTGATGCTCTGCGACGCTTGCGGCAAAAATAAGGCTACGGTTCATCTGACCGAGATCGTGAACGAGCAGATTACGAAACTCAACTTGTGCGAGACCTGCGCGAAGGAAAAAGGCTCTGAGATGGAGCAACACTTTGGAATCGCGGATCTTTTGTCCGGTTTATCCGACGTGGAAGCGGCGCCGGCCACCGAGACCGGCGGCGTGACGAAAGCCAAGTGCGGTCAGTGCGGCATGGTGTACGAAGACTTTAAAAAACTGGGTAGACTCGGCTGCAGCGGGTGCTACGCGGTGTTTAGGCCGAGGCTGGCGCCGCTTTTAAAGCGTATTCACGGCTCCAGCCATCACATGGGCAAGTCGCCGAACCCGGAGTTCGCGAAGGAGTACAAGGCGACCACGAAGGTGCGCGATGAATTGGAGGCCGCGAAGGCGCAGTTGGAACGCGCGGTGAAGGCCGAGGAGTTCGAAGAGGCCGCAGCTCTGCGAGACAAGATTAAATTTTTAGAGAAAAAATTGACGGATCCCAAGGCCAAGGTATGACAAAACTAGACCATTTGTTGCGCCACACCTGTGAGTGGCTGAAAGGCACGGGCCCCAACTCCGATATCGTGCTCAGCTCGCGCGTGCGATTGGCGCGCAACGCCGAAGGGTATGCTTTTTCGCACTGGGCCAACAAAAAAGAGGCCAAGGAAGTGCTGTCGCTGTTGGAGGAGTCGGTGCTGTCGGTGGATCTGATGCGCGGGAGCTTGGTCGTGCATATTCAGGAAATCGACGACGTCGACAAACAGTTTTTATTGGAGCGGCATCTCGTGAGCCGCGAATTTATCGCCCACGCGGAATTTAAAACCGCGATCGTGAGCGAGCGCGAGATCACCAATATCATGATCAACGAGGAAGATCACCTGCGCGTGCAAGTGATGCAGTCGGGATTCAATCTACAGGAATGCTGGCGCATCGCCAACCGCGTGGATGATGAGCTGATGAAGCGCGTGCGTTTCGCGTTTATCCCGGAGTGGGGTTATCTCACCGCATGTCCGACCAATACCGGCACGGGCTTGAGAGCGTCGGTGATGATGCATCTTCCGGCGCTTGTGATGACCAAGCAAGTGAACCGCGTGCTGCCCGCGATCACCAAGCTCGGCATGACGGCCCGCGGGCTCTACGGGGAGGGCACCGAGGCGGAGGGTAATTTTTTTCAGATTTCGAACCAGATCACGTTGGGTTCTTCCGAGGAAGACATCATCGATAACTTAGAGCGTATTATCCGCCAGGTGGTGGGTCATGAGGAGAACGCGCGGAAAACTCTGATGAAGCAAAATCGCGATGTGCTTCAGGATAAAATCGGCCGCGCCAACGGAACCCTGCGCACCGCGCACATCATCAACACGAAAGAAACGTTGGGTCTTTTATCCACGGTGCGGCTCGGCGTGGATATGGGGCTGATCAACGATATTGACCGGCGCGCGGTGAATGAGCTTTTTATTTTGACACAGCCGGCGCATCTGCAAAAAATCGAGGGGAAGATTTTAAGTTCGGCGCAACGGGACGTGAAACGCGCGTCGCTGATACGACGCCGCTTAGAGGGGAGATAACATGTTTAATAAATTTACCGAACGGGCGCGGAAAGTGATCCTGCTTTCCAAGCAAGAAGCCAAGCGGTTCAATCACGACTATATCGGTACCGAGCACGTTTTGCTCGGGCTTTTGAGAGAAGGCGAGGGCGTGGCCGCCGCGGTGCTGCAAAGTCTGGGCATGAATCTCAACAATATTCGCATGGAAGTGGAAAAGCTCGTTCAGCCGGGACCGACCACTGTGGTCTCCGGAGATCTGCCGTTTACGCCCAAGGCCAAAAAGGTGATGGAGATCGCGATGGAAGAGGCGCGCGCGTTGGGTCATAACTACATCGGCACCGAGCATCTGCTCCTGGGATTGATTCGCGAAGGTGAGGGTGTGGCGAGCCAAGTTTTCTTGAACATGGGGATGGATCTTGATCGCGTGCGTGAAGAGGTGATCAAGCTTCTGGGTTCCACGACGCCGGGTATTCCGCCCGGTCCTCCGCAAAGCGGGGGTCCGTTGCAAGGCGGCAGCGCGCCGACATCGGGGACCAAGGTGAAAACGCCGGCGCTAGACGCGTTCGGCCGGGATCTGACCAAGTTGGCGCGCGAAGGAAAGCTGGACCCCGTGATCGGCCGCGAAAATGAGATCGAGCGCGTGATGCAGATTCTCTCGCGCCGCACAAAAAATAATCCCGTGTTGCTCGGTGAGGCGGGTGTGGGAAAAACCGCGATTGTGGAAGGGTTGGCCCAGAAGGTAATCTCCGGGGAGATTCCAGAAATCCTGCGCAACAAACGCGTGATCACGCTGGATCTGGCGCTCATGGTGGCGGGCACGAAATACCGCGGCCAATTTGAGGAGCGCATCAAGGCCGTGATGGACGAGATCAAGCGCTCGGAGAATGTGATTATGTTTGTGGATGAGCTGCATACGCTGGTAGGCGCGGGCGGCGCCGAGGGTGCCATTGACGCCTCCAATATTTTGAAGCCGGCGCTGGCGCGCGGAGAGATCCAATGTGTCGGGGCCACGACGCTCGACGAATACCGTAAGTATATCGAAAAGGACGCGGCGCTCGAGCGTCGCTTCCAAACTATTATGGTGGACCCGCCTTCGGTGGAGGAAACGATTCTTATCCTGCGGGGCTTGAGGGATAGATACGAGGCGCATCACAAGGTAAAAATTTTAGATTCCGCGCTCGAGGCGGCGGCCAAGCTTTCGGACCGCTATATTTCGGGTCGTTTCCTGCCGGACAAGGCGATCGACCTGATTGACGAGGCGGGCGCCAACGCGCGGCTCTCGGCGCATACGACGCCGGAAGAGGTCAAAGAGTTTGAGAAAAAACTGGATCTTTTGAAGCGCGAGAAAGAAAACACGATCAAAGATCAGGATTTTGAAAAGGCCGCGGCGCTGCGCGACCAGGAGCGGGAGCTCCGCCGCCAGCTCGAAAAAACCAAGCGTGACTGGCGCGAATCGCGTTCGCAAATTGAGCTGGAGATCGGCGTCGATGAGATCGCGCGGATTGTGGCCAAGTGGACGGGAATTCCGCTGTCGCGTTTGGAGGAAAAGGAATCCGCGCGGCTACTGCGCATGGAGGACGAGATCTCCCAGCGTGTCGTGGGTCAGCGGGAGGCGATCACCGCGATCTCGCGCGCTGTGCGCCGTTCGCGCGCGGGCCTGAAAGATCCCAAGCGCCCGATTGGTTCATTTATTTTCTTAGGTCCCACGGGCGTTGGCAAGACGCTGCTGGCGCGCGCGCTGGCCGAGTTTTTATTCGGCGATGAAAACGCGTTGATTCAGTTTGACATGTCCGAGTATATGGAAAAGTTTAACGTCGCGCGTCTTGTCGGCGCCCCTCCGGGCTATGTGGGCTACGAAGAGGGCGGACAGCTTTCCGAGCGTGTGCGGCGGCGGCCGTACTGCGTGGTGCTATTTGACGAGATCGAAAAAGCGCATCCGGATGTATTCAATATTCTGCTCCAGGTTTTGGAGGACGGGCGTCTCACGGATTCCATGGCCCGCAAGGTGGATTTTCGAAATACGCTGATCATCATGACCTCGAATGTCGGCGCCGATCTTTTAAGAAAACAGGGCAGTATCGGTTTCAAGAGCCAGGACGCGGTGGTGGATTATCAGGATATGAAAACGCGGCTCTTGGATGAGGTGAAGAGAGCGTTTAAGCCCGAGTTTTTAAACCGCATCGACGATACGATCGTATTTCAGCGGCTGACGCGCGAGCATCTCGAGTATATCATCGACATTGAGGTGGACGGTTTGAAGAAGCGGCTGAAAGAAAAGGAAATCGAGCTCCAGCTGGACGCCAAGGCCAGGGATTTTTTGATCGATAAGGGGTTTGATCCCATATTTGGTGCGAGACCCCTGAAGCGCACGATTCAGCGTTACCTCGAGGACCCACTCTCGGAGGAGCTGATCGCCAAGCGCATTAAGCCGAACGATCTTGTCCGCGTCAGCGTCAAAAACGACGATCATCTTGTTTTTGAACAGAGCGCCACAAGCGTCGGCTCTTCGGGTTGAAAGTACTTGACCGTAAAAAGAAACACGCCTTTTGGCTGCGAGCGTTATGGGTCGGGGCTTTCGCGGCGAGTCTCTTTTTATTTTTGAAGGAGCGCCAAACGTTTATCGTAGAGCAGGCGTCCAACGCGCTCGAGAGCTGGATGAGCCGCGAGGTGGGTCTGGAGATCGAGATTGAGAAAACGGCCGGTGATTTGCGCGGCACCGTGACGTTTTCCGGCGTGCGGGTGCGGGACGAGGATTGGCAGGGGAAGCCGAGGGATGTTTTTTTGGCCAAGGCGATTATCGTGCGCTACCGCTTGCTGGATCTCATCTCAAAAAACCTGGTGCGGCGCATGGAGATCGAGGTGCTGGAGCCCGTGGTTTACTGGCGGCCGCGGCTGCAGGTGAGGAACTCGAAATTTTCTTTCTTCGCGTGGATGCATGAACTTCAGCTTCCGGAAACGCGGCAGGTGTATTTGACCGTGAAGAATATGACGCTGGTGCTGGGGTCCGGGGAAAATCCGCTAACGGGAATTGACATGATGGTGAATCCTCCGACATTTCATATCGACGCGCCGATCCGGCATTGGCCGCTTGGGCGCTCAGACGTGTCCACGTTTTTTCGCATCGCCGGTCTCTACGAGCGGGGTTCGGGGCTGGTGGAAGAGGCGTTCGTGGGACATCTGGCGACCGAAGGCACCGTGGTGAACTGGATGCCGGTTTCCAAAGAGTCTATTTTCGAGTTTACGTTTTCGGAAGCCGATTTTGTGATGCACTCCACCGACGCGGTAGGAGGGTTGAAAGTCGAAGCGCGGGTGGATTTCCAAAGCGAGTACGATCTCGAGCTTCAGGTGCACGGGCAGGATTATCCGCTGTCTTACTTGAAGCCGTTTGTGGCCGCGGTCGAGGGCGCGACGCTGCCGGAGCGCATGGATCTGGATCTCGGGCTTCGGGGCGCGCCGTGGGCGCCGCAGGTACGGCTCGACGCGCGTGTCTACCGGGGGTTTATGGGCTCCCAGTTTTTTAGAGTCATGGATGTTCACGGAGACGGCGTGTATCCGACGCTGGTGCTTTCGGGCTCACGTATCGTCACCGAAGACGGAACCGCGATGCGCTTCGCGAACAGCGTCGTGGATATGAAAGAACTGCTCGACTCCGCGACCTACGAGCGGCTGGTGGCAGAATCGGGCCAGGACGCGGTGGCCTGGGGCCGTTGGCAGTTGAGCCGCGAGAACTCGGTTTTAGAGGGACCCAACGCCGAATCGGGTCTGGAGTACAGCTTGAAATCTAAAAATTTGATAAAGATCGGCGTTCGCGAAGAAGAGGGCTTCAAAGACGAAGGTTTCGTGGGCGTTGAACGCAAAATGAAATTCTAGGGGAGAGCTTTCGTGAAAGAACTGGTGCAAAATACAGGCCGCCGCACACTCGGCACCGTGCATTACGCGGGCGGAATCGCGACGCTATTCTTTCAAACGCTGTTCTGGATCAGCCTACCGCCGTTTCGGGCGAGTCAAATTTTTGGTCAGATGGTCAAGATTGGCATACACTCCCTGCCGATCGCGACGATGACGAGTTTTTTTACGGGGGTGGTGCTGGCGTTTCAAAGCGCTTACCAGATGCAGAAAGTGAACGCGGAGATATTTATCCCGAGCCTTGTCTCGATTTCGCTGGTCCGGGAGCTTGGGCCGGTGTTAACCGCGCTGGTCGTGACGGGCCGCGTGGGCGCCGCGATCACCGCGGAAATCGGCAGCATGAAAGTCACCGAGCAGGTGGACGCGCTGGAGGCGTTGGCCACGAACCCGATCAAGTATCTCGTGGCGCCGCGCTTCATCGCGCTTTTTACGATGCTGCCGCTTTTGGTGATCTACGCGAATGTGGTGGGTATTTTCGGGGGGTATCTCGTTTCCATTTATAAGCTAGGTCTAACCTCTTCCTACTATATCAAGATGTCGTTTGAGGCGCTGCTGCTGAAAGATATCTTTACGGGTTTATTTAAAACCATCGTGTTCGCGAGCATCATCTGTATCGTGTCGTGTTTTGAGGGTATGCGGGTGGAAGGCGGAGCGGAGGGGGTGGGTCTGGCGACGACGCGTGCGGTGGTGACGTCGTTTGTGTTGATCATCGCGTCGGACGCGCTGTTTACCGTGATCTTTTACTTTATCACATGACGGGCGTGGCATGATTCAGGCGATCGACTTGATCAAAGCGTTTAACGGGTGCCTCGTTTTGGATAGAATGAATCTCAATATCGAAAAAGGCGAGACGCTCGTGATCCTGGGCCGTTCGGGCTGCGGCAAGAGCGTATTTTTAAAACACATCGTCGGGATTATGAAACCGGACAGCGGCGATCTATTGATCGGTGGAAAAAGCGTCGTAAAGCTTTCGTATCGGGAGCTGAACGAAATCCGCATGCGCGTGGGGCTCGTGTTTCAGGGGGGCGCTCTTTTTGACTCGCTGACGATCGGCGGGAACGTGGGTTTTGCGCTCTATGAGCACACGGATTTGAGTCGCAAAGCGGTTGAAACGCGCGTCGAAGAAGCGCTGGAGCTCGTGGGTTTAAAGGGCGCTCAAAACATGAAGCCCTCTGAACTTTCGGGCGGGATGCGCAAGCGCGCCGCGCTGGCGCGCGCCATTTGCATGCGTCCGGAAATCATGCTCTACGATGAGCCGACAACCGGCATTGATCCGATCATGGGCGACGCGATCAACGATCTTATTGTCCAGCTTCACGATAAGCTAAAGGTGACCTCGATTGTGGTGACGCATGACATCGTGAGCGCCTACAAGGTGGGCACGCGTATCGCGATGATGTACCAGGGCAGGATCATCCAAAGCGGTTCGCCTGATGAGATCCGAAATAGCGCCGACCCGGTGGTGCACCAGTTTATCACGGGCTCGGCGACGGGACCGATCACGGATATTCACTTTAAAAAGCTTCAAGGATAGAATGGGGGTGTCCAATGGCGCACAATGAGGTGATGGAGTGAAGAAAGAGAATCTGGAGATCCAAGTAGGAATCTTTGTCATCGCGGCTGTGGGGCTCTTGACGCTGATGGTGGTGAAGGCCGGCGATTTTTACCTGAAGCCGGGTTATATGATCCGATTTGTCTTCGGGTCCGTGAGCGGGATTGAGCAGGGTTCTCCCGTGCGGCTGGCCGGTGTCGAGATCGGCGAGGTGACCGATGTCGGGGTGATGCGTTCGGGCGAAGGCTTGACACAGGTGCAGCTCATGGCGCGCATCACGCAAGGGATCGAGATTGAAGAAGACGCCCAGGTGCGTGTGGCGAGTTCCGGACTGTTGGGCGAAAAATATATCGAGATCATGCCCAGTCAAAGCGGCGCGGCGCTGCTTTCCGACGGGGGATTGATCGTGGGCAAAGGCAACGCGGCGCTTCAAGATCTGGCCAATCAAGGCAGTCAGCTTTTGACGAAACTGGATTTCGCGATGGATCACATCAACGAAGTGGTCGGGGATGCGGAGTTTAAGCGGAGCGTCAAGGGAACTTTCGTGAACGGTGAGCAGGTCGCGCTTAATCTGAAAGAAGCCACCGAAGATTTGAAAGAGACCATGAAGGCCGCCCGGGTCGTGATGACGCGTTTGCGCGACGGCGAGGGCACGATCGGCAAACTGCTGATAAGCGACAAAATAGCGCGGGATTTGGAAGCGTTTGTTGAGGATATCAAAAAGCATCCATGGAAACTCTTTAAGAGGTATTGATCATGGCGTTTAATTTCTTACGCGTTTTATTTATCTTGCTCTGCTCGGTGATCGGGTTTCAGCTGGGCAGTGACTTGAGAGGTTACGGGACGCCCTGGGGAGTGATCGGATCCGGAATCGGGGCGGGCATCGCATTTTTAATCGTGCTCGTTGAAAAGGCGTTGGGCAAAATATCCTTACGGGGTCTCTCAGCCGCCGTGTTCGGACTTTTATTTTCGCTCATTATCGCGAAATTTTTGACGGGCGTTATCGATCTCGTTCCGGAGCTTGATCCCGGAACGGCTTCCGTTATTAAACTGGCGCTTATTTTGATTTTGTCGTATCTCGGAATGATCTTCTCCATGCGCGGCCGCGACGAATTTAGTCTGATCATTCCCTACATCAAGTTTGACCGGCAGGACCAGAAAGACACCGTGATGATTTTGGATACGTCGGCCATTATTGACGGACGCATTTCCGATATCTGCCAGACCAAGTTTTTAGAAGGGCGCTTTGTGGTGCCGCGCTTTGTCTTAAAAGAACTCCAGCAGGTGGCGGACTCGCAGGATCCGTTGAAACGCAACCGCGGCCGGCGGGGTCTCGAGGTGTTGAATAAGCTTCGCAAGGATACGCATATTTCGGTGCGCATCAACGACGAGGACTTTCCGGAGCTGGGCGCCGTGGATGAGAAGCTGATCAAGCTTTCCAGGCTCTTAAGCGCCAAGATCATCACGAACGATTTCAATTTAAATAAAGTCGCCGAATTTCAGGGTATCACGATTTTAAATATCAATGAGCTCTCGAACGCGCTGAAACCCGTGATTCTGCCGGGCGAATCGCTCGAAGTCAAAATCGTCAAAGAAGGCAAAGAGCAAAATCAGGGCATCGGCTATCTTGACGATGGCACGATGGTGGTGGTCGACAACGCGCGGCGTCTCCTGGGCCAGACGCTTCGCGTGACGGTGACGTCCATTTTACAGACGGCCGCCGGACGCATGATCTTCGCCAAAACTGATTTTCACTGATATGAAAGTGACGGCGATTGTCCCCGCGGCCGGACAGGGCAAGCGGCTGGGGAGTCGGACCCCGAAAGCGTTTATCCCTGTTTTTGGCAAGCCCCTTTTGATCCATACGCTCGAGGCCTTGAGCCGGGCGTATTTGTTTGACGAGATCCTGGTGCCGGTGCCCAAGGCTTATCTGGAGCGCGCGCAAAGAGTGATCCAGGGTTTCAAAAAAGCCCCGACGCGCGTGATCGAGGGCGGCCAAACGCGCGCGCAGTCCGTGAGGCGGGCGTTGGACGAGGCGCATCCGGATACCGAGTGGATTTTGGTGCACGACGCCGCGCGCCCGTTGGTGGAGTCTCGACACATCCAGGAGCTTTTAAAAGAGGTTAAGAGCCACGGCGCCGTGGTGCTGGTGGAGCCCGTGTCAGCCACAGTCAAAGAGGTGGATCTAAAGAGCGGGTTGGTGCATAAAACCCTGGAGCGCTCGACACTGTTTTTGGCCCAGACACCGCAGGTGATGAAAAAGGATTTGCTCGAGAAGGCGTATAAAAAACTGGGCACCGAGGCGCTGGGCATGACCGATGAGGCGGCGATCGTGGAGGCGGCCGGCGGGAAAGTAAAAATCTTGACCGGAGACAGGCACAATATCAAAATCACAACCCAAGAAGACCTGGAGCTTTTTAAATATTATGCGAGTCGGAATAGGGTATGACATTCACGCCCTTAAAAAAGGGCGGCCGTTTATTTTGGGGGGCGTCCGGATTCCGTTTGCCAGGGGATCCGTGAGTCACTCCGACGGAGATGTGCTGCTTCACGCGATTGTCGACGCGCTGCTCGGCGCCGCCGCCGCCGGTGACATCGGGAGTTTTTTCCCGGATACGGATCCCCGTTGGAAAGGGGCCAGCAGCCTCGTTTTTATCCAAAAAACGCGGCAGCTACTTCGCAAAAAAAAGTTGAAGATTATGAATATTGATTCAGTGGTGATTGCCGAGGCGCCTAAACTTTTATCTTATCGGGATAAGATGCGCCGCGTGATCGCCAAGGCGCTTGGAGTTTCGACAGCACGGGTTTCCGTGAAGGCCAAGACGCATGAAAAGCTAGGAGAGCTCGGTCGCGGGCGGGCCATCGCCTGCACGGCGGTGGCAAGCTTGAAGGGGTAAGCGTATGGAGACATTCGGAACGGTTTTACTCGTGATCGTGGTTTTCGTGGTATCGAAAATCATGGTCTACAAGGCATTTTTTGACGCGGAGATCAAGGCCGCGATGGAGCGAGACCCGGCGGCCACGAACGAGATTTCAGTAGTTTTAAGTTATCCGGGGCTGCACGCTTTATTTTATTATCGCGCGGCACACTTTTTGAATGAATGGAAGGTGCCTTTTTTACCACGGTATATTTCACAGCTTGCACGGTGGACCACGGGCATTGAAATTCACCCGGGGGCCAAGATCGGCCGCGGGCTTTTTATTGACCACGGCATGGGGGTAGTGGTCGGCGAGACGGCGGTGATCGGCGACAATGTGACGATTTTCCAGGGCGTCACACTGGGCGGGACCGGGAAGAAAAAGGGAAAGCGCCATCCGACGCTGGGGAACAATGTGGTTGTGGGCGGCGGCGCCAAGGTGCTGGGGGATATCACGATCGGAGACAATGTGAGTATCGGCGCCAATGCCGTGGTCGTGCGGGATGTTCCGTCCAACTCCACGGTGGTGGGCGTGCCGGGACGCATCACAAGCCGTGAGGGCAAAAAAGTGCCCGGTATCAATCTTGATCACACGAGCCTTCCGGATCCGCTGACGCAGGCGCTTGAGAAGCTGCAGCATGAAATCGACCACATCGAAGACGAGATAAAAAAGCACAAAACGAAGTCCTAAAATTGTAAGCTTGAAGATCTATAATTCCCTCACGCAAAAAAAAGAAACGTTTGTTCCGCTCGAGTCCGGCAAGGTCAAAATGTACGCCTGCGGTCCGACGGTCTATGACGATCCCCACATCGGACATATCCGATCAGCTTATATTTTTGAGATGGTCCGCCATTATTTGGAATATTCCGGTCAGGAAGTTTTTTTTGTCCGCAATGTGACGGATGTCGACGACAAGATTATCGGTAAAGCCCTGGAGAATTCGCCGACAGATTTAAACGAAGAGACCCGGCGCGTCTCCGAAAAATATCTCGAAGCTTACCACGAGGAACTGGCGACCTTCGGGATACGGCCGCCCACTCGGGAGCCCCGCGCGACACAGCATATTCCGGACATGGTTTCGCTGATCGAGCGGCTACTAAAGAACGGCTTCGCGTATGAGAGCGTGGGAGACGTTTATTTTGACGTGAAGCGTTTTGCGGAGTACGGAAAGTTGTCGGGACAGAATAAGGAAGCGATGTTGGAAGGCGCGCGCGTGGAGCCCAGCGACAAGAAAAAAGACGCGCTCGATTTCGCGTTGTGGAAAAAGGCCAAGGAGTCCGAGCCGGCCTGGGACAGTCCCTGGGGACGCGGCCGGCCGGGATGGCACATCGAATGCTCGGCGATGAGCATGCGTTATCTGGGCGAGTCCTTTGACATTCACGGCGGTGGACTGGATCTTATTTTTCCGCATCATGAAAACGAGATCGCTCAAAGTGAAGCTGCCACGGGAAAACCTTTTGCCAGGGTCTGGATGCATCACGGGCTTGTCACGCGGGATGGACGCAAGATGTCCAAGTCCATAAAAAACTATATTTTGTACCGGGAGCTCGCGGTGAAGCAAGGGCTACAGGCCGACCACCTAAAATTTTTATTTTTGGGGACGCATTATCGCGCGGGACTGGATTATACCAAGGAGAGTCTCAAGATGAGCGAGGCGGTTTGGAAAAAATTTTATTTTTTCTTGGAAGATATGCGGCAAATCGAAAAACATTATCCTCCCAAATCAGATCGTTCGATCGAACAGTTTACCGCCTCTTTTAAAGAGGCGATGGAGGATGATTTTAATACACCTCAGGCGCTCGTCGTGATGCACGAAATGCTGCGTTATGCCCGTAAAACGACGGAGGCGAGCGTGATGCTCGGCATTCGAGACCGGTTGTTGGAATTCGGGACGGTTTTTAAGCTTTTCAACACGGAAAATAATATAAAAGGTATCGGCGACGACGTGGAAAAGGCGATTCATCAAAGAAAAGAAGCCCGCCAGAAGAAAGACTTTGGAGCCGCCGACAAGATACGGGAAGCGCTTCTCGTTGAAAAACAAATCGAATTGATTGATCTTGCGGACGGGCGCACGATTGCGCGGAGAAAAGTTTGAAAAAAGGCCTATTGATTACGCTGGAGGGAAATGAGGGTTGCGGTAAGTCCACGCAGATTCGGCTTCTTTCAGCCTATTTGAAGAAGAGGGGCTATGCTGTTTTTCTGACGCGGGAGCCAGGCGGCACGCGTGTGGGCGACGCGATTCGGCGCGCGCTTCTCGATAACCGCAACCAAAAGATGACGTCTCTCTGCGAGACGCTGCTCTACATGGCGAGCCGCGCGCAGTTGGTGGAGCAGGTGATTGCGCCGGTTCTTAAGAAAGGCGGCGTTGTTTTGTGCGACCGCTGGCTCGACGCGACGGTGGCGTATCAGGGTTATGGGCATGGGGTGGATCTGCGATGGATCAAGGCGTTGGGTCAAAAAGTCACGCGTGGCATCAAACCCGCTTTAAGTTTGTATCTGGATTTGCCGGTAGCGGTGGGATTGCGTCGGTCCAAGAGCCATAAAAAAGCGGATCGTATGGAAAAAAAATCTCTTCGTTTTCACAAAAAAGTACGTCGCGGGTTTTTGGCCATCGCCCGATCGGATCCGCGACGTTTTCAACGCATCGTTCTGAAGCCGACCGACTCGGTGGGGTGCGTGCAAACCGAAATCCAAAAGAGGGTGCGCGATGTCCTTGGATGAGCTTGAGAATCAGCCACAGGCGAAGGTCTTTTTAAAGGCGTTGCTCGAGACGGGCCGTCTGCCCCACGCGCTGCTTTTTCAAGGACCGAAGGGTTGTGGGAAGGCGGCCGCGGCGCGAGCTTTTGCCGAAACGCTTTTGGGGAGCGATCCTAAAGCGCACCCGGATTTTCTGGCCATCCTGCCCGAGAAAGGTTCCGAAACGATCAAAATCGGCCAGATTCGCGGGGAACTTTTACCCCGCGCCCACTTACGGCCGCTTTTGTCGGACCGCAAGGTGATCCTGATCGAAGAGGCGCATCGCTTGGGCGAGGAGGCGCAGAACGCGCTTTTAAAAACCCTGGAGGAGCCGGAAGGAAAAACACTTTTTATTTTGACTTCATCCAGCCCAGAGAAACTGCTGGCAACGGTGCGCTCGCGGCTTGTGACGCTCAAGTTTTTACCGGTGGCGGCGGGTCTGCCGGCGTCGGAGGAAGTACAGTCTTATCGGAAAATCGTTTGGGAGTATCTTGGGGAAGGTTTGGAAAGGGGCGATGTGTTTCCGGATCTATCGAAGCTCGAGCGCGTCCAAGTCACACAGGTACTCGACAAAACCATCCTAGATTTGAGAAGCCGGCTACTCGTCTCGCTCGATGCGCCGGACGCTTGGATCGAACGAATCGAAAAAATAGCCGAAACAAAAGAAAAAATAGAACACAACGCCAATATCCGCGTGGCGTTGGCTGTTTTGTGGGACGAGCTGGGAGCCGTCGCGAACCATGGCCGATAAATTTTACCTCACGACACCGCTTTACTACGTGAACTCCAAACCGCACATCGGGCACTCGTACACCCAGATCGCGGCGGACACGTTGGCGCGCTTTGCGCGGCTGGAGGGCAAAAAAGTGTTCTTTTTGACCGGCACCGACGAGCACGGCCAGAAAGTGTACAAGGCAAGCCAGGATGCCGGACTAACGCCGCAAGAATTCACCGACCGCATGATTCCTTCTTTCAAGGATCTCTGGAAAGTTTTAAATATTTCTTATGACGATTTTATCCGCACAACCGAGACCCGGCATGTTCGGGCCGTGCAGAAAGTGTGGAGCGTCCTGAATGACAAGGGTGAGATCTACCCGCACACCTATGACGGTTTTTACTGTGTGCCGTGCGAAACGTTCGTGACGGCCGGATTGATCGAGGTTCAGGAGGGTAAAAATATTTGCCCGGACTGTCAACGTCCCTTGGAGACGATGTGCGAAGAAAACTATTTTTTTCGTTTATCCAAATATCAAAGTTGGCTCATCGATTTTATACGTACCCACGAACGCTTCATTTTGCCCAAGACGCGCCGTAACGAGGTTTTGGGGTTTTTAGAAAATAATGTTTTGCAGGATCTTTGCATTTCGCGGCCCAAGGCCCGTCTTTCATGGGGCATCGAGTCGCCTTTAAGCGTCCATCACGTCACCTATGTGTGGTTTGACGCGCTGGTAAACTACATCTCGGCCTGCGGTTACGGACAGGATGAGAAAAAATTCTCCGAAAATTGGCCGGCCGACATCCATCTCATTGGCAAAGATATCTTGAAGCATCACGCGGTGTTCTGGCCGATTGTCCTAAAAGCGCTCGGGTTGGAACTGCCGCGTATGATCTTCGCGCACGGATGGTGGGTGCAGGGCGGGGAAAAAATGTCCAAGTCGCGCGGCAATGTGATCGATCCGGCCGCGCTGTGTCAAAAATACGGCGTGGATGCTTATCGCTACTTCCTTCTGCGGGAGATCCCGTTCGGCCAGGACGGCGTGTTCAGCGAAGAGGCGTTGGTTCAGCGCTTCAACCATGATCTCGCGAACGATTTGGGCAACTTGTTAAGCCGCACGCTCACGATGTGCGAGAAGTATTTCGGCTCCGTCGTGCCGACGCCCGCTCCGGAAGTTTTGACAGGGGAGCTGGCCGGGAAGGCGCGCGAGTTGCCGCGGAAGCTCGTAGGGTTTTTAGGGGAATGTGCTTTTTCCGAAGGCCTGGCCGCGATCTGGTCACTCGTGGGCGAGGCGAACCAGTTCATCGAGACCCGGGCGCCGTGGAAGCTCGCCAAAGAGGGAAAGAAGAAAGAGCTTTTACAGGTAATACAGCAGTTACTTGAAGTACTGAAATCACTAGCTATACTTTTAGAACCGTTCATGCCCGAGACGGCCGAGAAGATCGCTCGGCAGCTGGGGGTAGGCGGCCGCATACAAAAAGGCGAGTCGCTTTTCCCCCGCATCGACGTCAAAAAAATATGAACGCCTATTTAGACTACAACTCCACGACACCACTGGACCCCGCGGTGCTGGACGCGATGTTGCCGTACTTCAAAGGAGAGTTTGGTAATGCCTCGAGCATTCACAAAAAAGGACAAACCGCGCGTCACGCGGTCGAGGCGGCGCGGGAGCGCATCGCGGACTTTATAGGAACGGAGCCGGGCGATATCGTTTTTACCTCGGGCGGCACGGAGGCCGACAATCTGGCCATCAAAGGCGTGATGATAGGCTGCGCTGAAAAACGTAAACAGCTTGTGGTGTCGGCCATCGAGCACCAGGCCGTGTTGGGTCCCGCGGAACTTTTGAAGAAAAGTGGATTCGAAGTGACCGTTGTCCCTGTGAAGAAAAACGGGATTGTGGATTTAGACCGTTTAAAAGAGACGATCACGCCCAAAACGGCGCTGGTCAGCCTGATGCACGTCAATAATGAAGTGGGCGCGATCCAGCCGGTGAAAGAAGCGGGGGAGATGGCCCACGCCCAAGGCGCTTTTTTTCACTGCGATGCGGTGCAGTCTTTCGGAAAATTGCTCCTCGACGTGGAAAAGATGGGGGTGGATTTGCTTTCTATGTCGGCGCATAAGATTTGTGGCCCAAAAGGGGCCGGCGCCCTATACATAAGGAAGGGGATGAAGCTGAAAGCCCAGACCCACGGCGGTCACCAGGAAAAAAATGTGCGTCCCGGCACCGAAAACGTGGCGGGAATCGTGGGATTTGGCAAGGCCGTGGAGCTCGTTGAAACGCTGCATACAGAAGAGGCGCAAAGGGTAGAAAGACTCCGCAACCGGCTCCATGGGGGACTGCGCCAAAATCTTTCAGGTCTTCATTTAAACGGTGATCCAGACCGGCGACTCTACAGCACACTCAACCTTTCTTTTGAGGAATTGGATGGCGAGACAATTCTCATGAATCTGGATTTAAAGAATATTTTTACTTCAACTGGTTCCGCTTGCACGGCCGGCTCTGTCGAGCCCTCGCATGTGTTGCTCGCGATGGGTTTGTCGGAAAAACTGGCGCGGGCCGCCGTACGGTTTTCCCTGGGGCGTTTCACCACCGACGCCGAAATCGACTACGTGCTGCAAGAGCTGCCCCCCATCATCGAGCGCCTCCGCAAAACCTCTACCTCAAAATCGAGAGTTGATGGATGAGTCTATGTTAATTGATACGCACTGTCATTTGCATTTTAAGGAATTTGATGCGGATCGCGAAGAGGTGATCGGCCGAGCTCGCGCGGCTGGTATCGGCTATTTCGTCAATATCGGCACAGACCCGGCGACCAATGTCCAGGCGCTGGCGCTCGCCGAAAAGCACGACTTTATTTACTCGACGATCGGTCTTCATCCGCATCATTCGCACGAAGTTTCGGACGCTGATTTGACAGACATCGGGCGATCATTTTCTACCAAAACCGTGGCGATCGGGGAAATCGGCCTCGACTATTTTAAAAGCGAAGCCGCTCCGGACACTCAAAAAAAGGCTTTTATCCACATGATCCGTTTTGCGCTTCTGAAAAAGAAGCCCGTAGTTGTGCACTCGCGCAACGCTTTCCGCGATACGCTGGACGTTTTAAAAACCGAAGGCCAAGGGAGTTTGCGCGGCGTGATGCACTGCTTTTCTTACGGCAAGGAGGAGCTGAGGGAGCTCTTGGATATCGGTTTCTTGGCGTCATTCACCGGTAACATCACGTTTAAGAGCGCGGCGGCGCTTTTGGAAGTGGCCGCGTTTGCGCCGCTCGAGTCGATCATGCTCGAGACGGACGCGCCTTATCTGGCGCCGCAAAGTTTGCGAGGCCAAAGAAATGAGCCCGCGTTTTTAACGCACACCGCGAAAGTGTTAGCCGAGAAACGCGGCATCCCGGAAGAAAAACTAGCCGTGGTCACCAGCCAGAATGCCAAAGATCTTTTCCTACTTTAAAGAGCATCGCGGCACGGGTTGGATGCTGGTATTTGTGCTCGCGTTCTATTCGGTGATGCTGTGGGCGCATGAGGAGCCCCCGGCCAAAGACTCCACGCGCCTTGAAGGGCGCCTGACGATGGACGAGTTGAAAGACATGGAGAAACGCTTCCTGTCCAATATCCAGTCACAGCCTCAAGGCCTGAGACTCGCGGCGCTTCTTTTTTTACTCGTTTTGACGGCCGGGGCTCTGATCAACTTTTATCTTTTAGCGCGCCGGCTGGGGGGCGAGACTCTCATTCTCGGCATGCCGCTAGGTCCTACGCCCGTGCCGTGGGGCGCCGGCGATGTATTCGGGGTGTTTGTGTTTTTATTTTTTTGCGAAGCGATGCTGCTTTTTTGGGAAATCACAATCGCGGCGGTGCTGGGGCTCAAGGATTTCGCCGGGAATTTTCTTCTCATGACCAACAGTCTCTTGCGCGATCTCTTTGTGGCCGCGATGGTGGTGTGGCTTGTCACGAAGAAGTTCGGCCGGAATGTATCGGAGATCGGTCTCACCCCGCAACGTCTTTTTAAAAATGTGTTCCAGGGTTTTTTGGCCTACACGGCCGTGATTCCGTGGCTTTTGGTGATCGTGATTGTGATTTCGGGACTGCTCAAAATTTTTTCCCTCGAACCGCCGCCGCAACCCGTGGTCGAGATTTATTTAAAAGAGTCCAAAGAGCGACACCTGATTTATTTTACGGTGTTTGTCGCGATGGTGGGGCCGGTGATCGAGGAGGTATTTTTTCGCGGGTTTGCGTACACCGCGTTTCGGTCGAAGTTCGGCGTAGGCCGCGCGATGCTTTTATCCTCGGTGATTTTCGCGGCGCTTCACTTTAATTGGGTGGCGCTTTTCCCAATATTTTTCCTGGGGCTGTTCCTGGCTTACCTGTACGAAAAGACGGGATCGCTCACGGCGCCGATGACGGTGCACATGCTGCACAATCTCGTGATGGTATTTTTTGTGCTTGGGTTTAAGGGACTGGCGCAGTGAACGGAGAATGTGATTTCTTGCGATCAATTCGGAAGCGCCTAAAGAAGGGCCGAGGCGTCATCGTGGGCATCGGCGATGATACGGCCGTGCTGCGGCCCGGGGTGGGGAAAGATCTGCTTTTCACCACGGATATGTTGATCGAAGATCATCATTTTCGCTTGGGTGAGGCAAGCGCGTTTCAGATCGGATGGAAGGCGATGGCTGTGAACGTTAGCGACATCGCGGCGATGGGCGGACAGCCCACAGGAGCGGTCGTGGCTGTGGGTTTCCCAAAAAACACCCGTCCGCGTTTTGCGCGCGAACTGTACCGGGGTCTTGAGGCCGTGTCCAAAAAATTTGGCATCACGATCGCCGGGGGGGATACCAACGCAGCGCGTAAGCTCACGGTGTGCGTGGCGCTTTTGGGTGAGGCGCCCAAAGGTCGGCCCATTTTACGTAGTCACGCAAAAGTCGGGGATAAAATTTTTGTGACCGGCGCGCTCGGGGGGTCGCTCGCGTCGGGCAAACACTTGCGTTTTATGCCCAAGATCCAAGAGTCCCAGTTTCTGACGGACAATTTTAAACTCCACGCGATGATCGATATTTCCGATGGACTTTCGTCGGATCTTGGGCGTATCCTGGAGGAAAGCGGGGTGGGTGCCGTGATTGAGGAGAAAAAGATCCCTGTTTCGTCCAACGCCCAAGGGATCGTGGGTGCTTTGAACGACGGCGAGGACTTTGAGCTTTTGTTCACACTGTCGGCGCGAGAGGCTGGGCGGCTTCACCGGTTTTTCCCCATCGGAAGCATTGTGCCGAAGAGCGAAGGTTTTAAAATCATAGGTCGTGATGGCAAAGCAAAAAAAGTTCGGATCGAAGGGTACGACCACTTTCGTTAGCTGTTCGGTGGCGGAAACTAAAAAGATTGGCCGCGCGATCGGTGAGCGACTGGTGTCGGGGGACGTCGTGGCATTAGTGGGAGATCTTAGCGCCGGCAAGACGACGCTGGTCAAGGGTCTCGTCAAGGGGTTGGGCGCGCCGAATCCCGAACGGGAAATCGTAAGCCCCACCTTTGTTTTGATCCGCGAGTACGAGGGGCGCTGTCACGTGTACCATATGGACTGGTACCGTTTAGGATGCGTGACGGGAAATGACAAGCGACAGGTGCTCGATTGCTTCGCGCAAGACGCGGTGAGTCTTGTGGAGTGGGCGGATAAAGCGCGGCCTCTTTTGCCTAAAAATCGCTGGGAGATCAAACTTCAACATGCCGGAAAAGAAAAACGTTCTATTAGCGTTCGACACCTCGAGTAACACGTTGAGCGCCGGACTGTATAGGCGCGGGGAGAAGATGGCCGGTTTTACCTCCGACGGGTTTATCCGGCATTCGGGATCCCTGGCGCCGGCGTTGAAAGATCTCTTACAAAAAGCGCGTCTAGAGCCGGCGGATTTGGAGGCGATCGCGGTGGGGCTGGGGCCGGGTTCGTTTACGGGTTTGCGCGTGGGGGTCACGACGGCCAAAGTTTTGTCGTTTGCGTCGGGCTGCCAACTGGTGGGGGTTTCGAGTTTAGAGGCCATGGCGCTGGGCGCTGGCACGGAGGGTCGCGATATTGCAATCGTGCTGGACGCCAAGAAAAACCAAGTGTACGCCGCGTCGTATGTGTGGAAGAGCGGAAAAGTTCGTGTGCGCCGGACACCTCATTTGGCGAATCGCGACGCGTTTTTAAAAAAACTTGCGCTGGGGAGCGTTGTCATTCAAAAACCGCTCGTGAGCGCCGATTGGATCGCGCGGCTGGCATGGGATAAGATAAGCGCCAAGCAGTTCGCGGATCCCGTGCGTTTGGAACCGATCTATCTTTATCCCAGGGACTGCAACGTGACACTTTCAAAAAAATGAATCTAGCCCCCTGCTGGATTGAAATTGATCTTGGCCGCCTACGCCGGAACTTGCGCGCGGTGCGGCGGCGTCTCGGTCGCGAGAGCGCCGAAGTGTTGGCGGTTGTGAAGGCCGACGCTTATGGCCACGGCATGCTTCCGGTGGCGCAAACGCTTGCGAAAGAAGGCGTGCGTTTTTTTGGCGTCGTGAGTCTGAAAGAGGCGTTGGCGCTTCGCGGCGCATGTTCCGAAGCGCAGATTCTGGTGATGGGGAGTTTTCATCGCGGCGAGGTGGCGCGATATATCGAGCATCGGATTACGCCTACGATTTCATCGCTGGAGGACGCGGAAGTTTTTGCGAAAGGCGCGCGCGCAAAAACCGGACATTATCCTGTGCAGGTGAAGGTGGATACGGGCATGGGACGCTTAGGCGTGTGGCATGAAGAAGCCGACGCGCTTTTTGAACGTCTTGTCCGGCAGAAATTTTTGACCGTGGCCGGACTTTATACGCACTTCGCGAACGCGGATGCGGAAGATAAGCGTCACACCGAAGCACAGACACGGCTTTTTGAAAAAATGCTGGGTGTGGCTCGGACGTTTGGGCTCGACCCTTCCTATGTGCACGCGGCCAATAGCATGGGATTGGCGCACCACGGGCGCTCTCTTTTTAATCTGGTCCGGCCGGGGATTCTTTTGTACGGCGTGGACCCGGGCTTCGTGGCAAGTCCCGGTATTGACGTACAACCTATTTTATCGTTTAAGACGCGCGTGGCGTTTTTGAAAGAAGTGGCGAAGGGCCGCAGTATCAGCTATGGCTCGACGTACAAAACCAGGCGGGATACGCGTATCGCTGTGTTACCTGTGGGTTACAGCGACGGTTACCGTATCGGGTTCTCCAATAAGGCCAAGGTGCTGATTCGCGGGCGTCGCTACCCCGTGGTGGGACGCGTGACCATGGACCACACGATGGTGGATGTCGGACAGCGCTCACCTGTGCGGCGCTGGGACGAGGTGACGCTGATCGGTGAAGACAAGCGCCAACGCGTCACTAGCTCGGAACTCGCAACTCTCGCCAGCACCATCCCTTACGAAATCCTATGCGGTCTCTCCAGCCGCGTTCCTAGGATTTACAAATAGGTTGTGATATAATTCAATACTTTTAAGGGGGTACTGTGTCCAAAATAACCGGCGCGCAGGCGGTAGTCGAAGCGTTTACCCAAGAAGGCGTGGAGTATGTGTTTGGCCTTCCAGGAGGAGCGTGTCTGCCGCTTTACGACGCGCTGTACGACGCAAAATTTAAAGTGGTTTTGGTGCGTCACGAGCAAGGCGCCGTGCATATGGCGGAAGGGTATGCGCGCTCCACCGGCAAACCGGGCGTTGTCGTGGTTACTTCGGGCCCCGGCGCCACCAATACGGTCACCGGCATCGCCGATGCTTACATGGACTCCATCCCGGTCGTGGTGATCACCGGCCAGGTGAAGTCGTATCTGATCGGCAACGATGCTTTTCAGGAAGCGGATGTTACCGGCATCACGCGGCCGATCACGAAACACAACTATCTAGTAAAAAACGCGCTCGACCTGCCGCGTGTTTTAAAAGAGGCTTTTTATCTGGCGTCTCACGGACGTCCCGGGCCGGTGCTCGTGGATCTGCCGAGCGATGTGAGCCTCATGTCGTTTGACTTTCAGTATCCCAAAGAAGTGAATATTCGCGGTTTTAAACCCGTGCTTCAGGGCCATCCGGGTCAGATCAAGCGCGCCGCGAAACTGATCAAAGAATCCAAGAAGCCGGTGGTTTACACCGGAGGCGGTGTGGTGATCGCGGGCGCGGCCAAAGAGCTTCTGGAGTTTGTGGAAAAAATCCAGGCGCCGTGCACCAACACGCTGATGGGCTTGGGCGGTGTGCCCGGTACGCATCCGCTTTTTATGGGCATGCTCGGCATGCACGGCACCGTGTACTCGAACCGGGCGGTTCACGAGAGTGATCTTTTAATCGCGGTGGGCGCGCGTTTTGATGACCGCGTGACCGGCGATCTTAAAAAATTTGCGCCGCACGCGAAAGTCATTCACATGGACGTGGATCCATCCGCGATTTCCAAGAATATAAAAGTGGACGTGCCGATTGTGGGGGATGTGAAGCAAATTTTGCGTGAGCTGAATAAAGTGGTGAAGCCCGGCGACACCCAGGCCTGGCTGGCGGATGTCGAAAAGTGGAAAAAAGAAAACCCGCTCCGCTATCGCGATGATGCGGACGAACTACGCCCGCAGTACGCGATCCAGAAGCTGTGGGAGATTTTAGGCGGCGACGCGATCGTGAGCACCGACGTGGGCCAGCACCAGATGTGGGCCGCGCAGTACTACAAGTTTAACGGGCCCAACCAGTTTTTGACAAGCGGCGGGCTGGGCACGATGGGCTACGGTTTTCCGGCCGCCATCGGCGCGCAGTTGGCGTACCCTAAAAAAACCGTCGTGTGTATCACGGGTGACGGCTCCATCCAGATGAATATCCAGGAAATGGCGACGGCCGTGATTCACAAGCTGCCCATCAAGATCGCGATCATCAACAACGGATATCTCGGCATGGTGCGCCAGTGGCAGGAGGCGTTTTATAATCACCGCTATTCCAGCTCCAACATGTCGGGCAATCCGGATTTTGTGAAGCTGGCCGAAGCCTATGGAGGCGCGGGTATCCGTGTGGAGAAAAAAGCGGAAGTGGTGAAGGCGATTGAGTGGGCCCAGACCGTGAACGACCGGCCGTGCGTGCTGGACTTTATCGTGCGTGAAGAGGAGAACGTGTATCCGATGATCCCGTCGGGCAAGTCGTTTGAAGAAATCATGGACATGGCCTAGCATTGGCAGTCCATGAAGCGACGCCTATTTTACAGCATGTGATTTCGGCGCTGGTGGAAAACCAGCCCGGAGTTTTAGCTCGTGTCGTGGGACTTTTTTCGGCGCGGGGGTTCAATATCGATTCGCTCGCCGTGGGCGAAACCGATGACCCGACGGCCTCACGCATCACGATCGTGGTGTCCGTGGACCAAAAGACGTTTGAGCAGATCAAAAAGCAGCTCAATAAGCTGATCGACGTGATCAAGGTGCAGGATTTGACGATCGAGGGTTACGTGGACCGCGAGCTCATGATGCTGAAGCTAAAAACCACACCGAAGTTAAAAGAGCTTTTGAAGACGCTGGTCGGCAAATACCACGTCCAGATTTTGACGCAAGGCGAAGAGGTGACGGTTGTGGAGTCCACGGAGTCGCGCGAAAATACCCAGAAGCTGTTTGATATTTTTAAAGACGTCGGGATTTTGGAGATAGCCCGCACCGGAACCGTGGCGCTTTCTAAAAAACAATTGATTACACAAATATAATAAGTTAGGGGGGTCAAAAATGGTGAAGATTTATTACGATAAAGACGCGGATTTGAGCTTGATTCAGAAAAGAACCGTGGCCGTGATCGGCTATGGGATTCAAGGGCGTGGGCAGGCGCTAAACCTGCGCGACAGCGGTGTCCGCGTGATCATCGCCCAGCGGCCGGGCGGACCAAACTTCGAGATGGCCTTAAAAGACGGCTGGAAACCGGTGAGCGCCGAAGAAGCGGCCGAAAAGGCCGACGTGATCATCATCCTGGCGCAGGATCCGCTGCAGTCCGAGATTTATAGAAAATCCGTGGAGCCGTATCTGACGAAGGGCAAGGCGCTGGCTTTTTCGCACGGTTTCAATATCCACTTTAAGCAAATCGCGCCGCCGAAATACGTGGATGTGTTCATGGTGGCTCCGAAAGGGCCCGGAAGTCTCGTGCGGCGGCTCTATGAAGAAAAAAAAGGCGTGCCGTGCCTCATGGCCGTGCACCGGGACGCGACCGGACAGTGCAAGAAACTGGCGCTTTCTTACGCGAAGGCGCTCGGCGGCACGCGCGCGGGTGTTTTGGAGACGACGTTTAAAGAGGAGACGGAAACGGATCTTTTCGGTGAACAGGCGGTGCTGTGCGGCGGCACAAGCGCTTTAATCAAAGCCGGTTTTGATACGCTCGTGAAGGCCGGTTACCAGCCGGAGCTTGCGTACTTCGAGTGTCTGCATGAGCTGAAGCTCATCACGGACATGATTTACGCGACCGGGATTCAAGGTATGCGCAAACGCGTGTCGGACACGGCCGAGTTTGGCGATCTGACGCGGGGGCCTCGTGTGGTCAATCAGAAGACACGCAAGGAGATGCGGAAGATTTTGAAAGAAATTCAATCCGGAAAGTTTGCCAAAGAATTTTTGGAAGACTACCGCAAGGGCAAGAAGAAATTTGAAAGGTTACGCCACGAGGATGACAGCCATCGGATCGAGAAGGTGGGATCGGACTTGAGAAGGATGATGAGCTGGTTGTGATGAATGGAAGATAAAAATCGAATCTACATATTCGACACTACCCTGCGCGATGGAGAACAGTCGCCCGGCGCTAGCCTGAACGAGAAAGAAAAGCTAGAAATCGCGCGGCAGTTGAAAGAACTGCGGGTGGATGTCATCGAGGCCGGGTTTCCGATCACGTCCCACGGGGATGCCGCGGCGGTTCGGCGCATCGCCAAGGAAATCAAGGGGCCCACGATTTGCGGCCTGGCGCGCGCGGTTCAAAAAGATATGGATGTGGCGCTCGAAGCCCTGAAGCCCGCGGCACGTTCGCGATTGCATGTATTTTTAGCGACTTCCGAGATACACCGCAAATATAAACTGAACAAGGCCAAGGATGAGATTCTGAAGCTCGCGGTGTGGGCTGTGAGGTACGCGAAAAACCACATCGGGGAGGTGGAGTTTTCGCCCGAAGACGCCTCGCGCACAGAACCCGATTTTCTCTATGAAGTGGTTCAAGCCGTGATCGAGGCCGGCGCCGACGTGGTGAATATTCCGGACACCGTGGGCTATACGACGCCGTTTGAATTTGGCCGGCTGATCGAGGGGATTTTTGAGCGGGTGCCGAACGCTAAGGGCGCGATTATCAGCGTGCATTGCCACAACGATCTGGGGTTGGCCGTATCCAACTCACTGGCCGCGATTCGTGCCGGTGCCCGGCAGATTGAGTGCACCGTGAATGGCATCGGTGAGCGCGCCGGCAACGCGTCTTTAGAGGAAATCGTGATGGCGCTGGATACGCGCAAGGATATTTTTGACGGAAAGTATACGAATATCTGCAAAGAGCAGATCTGCAAGTCGAGCCGGCTTGTGAGCGCCCTGACGGGCCTTGTGGTTCAACCTAACAAAGCTGTCGTGGGGCGCAACGCGTTTACGCATGAGTCTGGAATACACCAGGACGGACTTTTGAAGCTGCGTAAAACGTATGAGATCATGCGGCCGGAGGACGTGGGCTTCGGCGAGACGCGGCTCGTCTTGGGAAAGCACTCTGGGAGGCATGCGCTTGAGAACCGTTTGAACCGTCTGGGGCTTCAACTGTCCGAAAAAGAGCTCGACGCCGTTTTCCAGCGTTTTAAGCAATTGGCGGACAAGAAAAAAGAGGTGTTTGACGATGACCTGCTGGCACTCGCGGAAAAAGATATCGTCACAGCTCCGAAAACCTACGACTTGGATTATTTGAGCGTCATGATTGAGAGTAACAAAAAAGCGCGCGTGAAGATTCGTTTAAAGTCCAAGGGTAAAACGTTGAGCGCCGAAGGCGCGGACAGCGGTCCGGTGGGCGCGGCCTACAAGACCATCGATAAGCTTCTCAAAAAAAAGATCAAACTCCTGGACTATCAGATCCATTCGGTGACGCTCGGCGAGGATGCGCAAGGGGAAGTGCGCGTGATGGTGGAGGCGCCCGGTGGGGAGACGGTCAAAGGCTACGGTTTAAGCACCGACGTGATCGAGGCCAGTGTGCGTGCGTATCTCGACGCAATCAATAAGCTTATAGACAAGGCAAAGAAGGGAAAGAGCCATATTCCGGGTTGTTGAAGGTTTCAAAAATTACCCCTGCCGTATTTTTGCAAGATACGAAAATGAATGCCAAATTGCCTGTCAACGCTAAAACCGATTTATACGGGATTATCGGCGATCCTGTGCGGCACTCGTTGTCGCCCGCGATGCACAACCGCGCGTTTCAAGCTCTGGGCCTAAACGCGGTGTATCTGGCATTTGAAGTGAAGCGAGAGCTTTTGCGCTTCGCGTTTGAGGCGATGCGCTCACTCGGAATTCAGGGGCTCAATATTACGATTCCGCACAAAGAAGAGGCGCTTGATTTTATAGATGAGGTTCCGGAGGATTTAGATCGGTGTGTGGGCGCTGTCAACACGGTCGTGAACCGGAATGGCCGACTTTTTGGCTATAACACGGACTCGCTCGGGTTTCTGCAGGCGTTGAAGGAGGAATTCAAGATGAGCCCGGAAGATAAGACTGTGGTTTTGCTAGGCGCCGGCGGCGCGGCCCGGGGCGTCGCTTTCGCGTTAGCGCACGCCCGCGTCGGGAAGCTTTGGATTTGCAACCGCACGCTGGGT
The DNA here is from genome assembly GCA_964372765.1 of uncultured Planctomycetia bacterium. Classification (GTDB taxonomy): domain Bacteria; phylum Omnitrophota; class Gorgyraeia; order 2-02-FULL-51-18; family CAYJSE01; genus CAYJSE01. The sequence continues at coordinate 131,082 of CAYJSE010000001.1, forward strand.
CGCGCGAAGGGTTTGGCGGAGCACCTGTCCAAGTTTTTTCCGGATACGGAGATCCAGACACCGGAAAATCTCAACGAACTGCGGAAAAGCAAGATCGATTTGGTGGTAAACGCGACCTCTTGCGGTTTAAAAAAAGAGGATCCAATCCCGTTGGATCTAAAGATTTTGACGAGCCGCCCCCGTGTGTACGATCTTATTTACACATCCCGTTCAACTCCGTTTTTGAAATCAGCCGAGAGTCTAGGCTTGGCGAATGCCAACGGCCTGGGCATGTTGTCGGCGCAGGCGGCGCTTAGCTTCGCGCTCTGGATCGGCAAAAAAGAAGGGGTGCGGGAAGTGATGCGGGAGGCGCTGGACGCATGTTCTATTTAGCGGCGTTTATCTTTGGCAGTATCGTGGGTAGTTTCTTGAATGTCTGTATTTGGCGTCTGCCGCGCGGAGAATCGATTGCGTGGCCGCCGTCCCACTGCATCAACTGCCAAAAACCAATTCACTGGTACGACAATATTCCGCTTGTCAGCTTCTTTTTGTTGCGCGGGCGCTGCCGGCAGTGCAAGGCGCGGATTTCCAGGCAGTACTGGGTTGTGGAGTTCCTGTCAGCCCTGTTTTTCGTGCTGTTCTATCAAGTTTTTGGCTGGACGCCACAAGGGATTCTCTATCTTTTGTTCGCGCTTGGATTTTTGGTTTTAAGCGTTATCGATTTGCGGCATTATATCTTGCCGGATAGTCTGACGATTCCGGGCATTGTGATCGGACTCGCGGCTTCTAGTGTATGGCCGTGGATGCATGGGCAAGAGGTGTGGGTTCGCGGGCTTTTGTCGTCTGCGATCGGCGTTGTCGTGGGCGGCGGTATCTTGTGGGCCGCGGGCTCGATCGCCGAATGGATTTTAAAAAAGGAAGCGATGGGCGGCGGCGATGTGAAGCTATTGGCCGCGATCGGCGCCGTGGTCGGCTGGCCCGGCGTTTTGTGGACGCTGATGGTGGGTTCGTGCATCGGCTCCGTTTATGGTATCTATCAGCGCGTGGCGCGCGGGGAAGCGCTGATTCCGTTCGGACCGTTTTTGGCGGCGGGCGCTTTTTTATATTTTTTTGTGGGGGAGGCTTCGATCGAGGCGTACCTACGCTTGATCGGATTACGTTAAGGAAGCGAGGGAGGAAGCTATGCTTCGATTTTTGACAAGCGGGGAATCACACGGGAAATGTTTGGTGGCCATCCTGGAAGGCATGGTGGCCGGGCTTCCGATTGAAGAGGGTGCGATCAACGAGGAATTGGCGCGCCGCCAGGAGGGTTACGGCCGCGGCGGCCGCATGACGATCGAAAAAGACCGTGTCGAGATCTTGTCGGGCGTGCGCGATCAAAAATCTATCGGCGCTCCCTTGGCGCTTCTCGTGCCGAATCGGGATTTTAAAATCCATGAGCTTCCGGTCGTGAAGCGGCCGCGGCCGGGTCACGCGGATCTCGTGGGTGTCATGAAGTATGACCGCGGCGACGTGCGGGATATTTTGGAGCGATCCAGCGCCCGCGAAACCACCGCGCGCGTGGCCGTGGGGGCGGTGTGCAAGATTTTCTTGCGGCAGTTTGGGGTCGAGGTGTTGAGCCATGTGGTGTGCGTCGGCGGCGTGCGCGCGAAGACGCGAGGGCTGAGCTTTGAGGAAATCAGAAAGCGTTCGCGGCACTCGCCGCTGCACTGCGCGGACAGGGCCGCTGAAAAGAAAATGATCGCGCGTATTGATCACGCGAAGAAAACGAAAGACACGATCGGCGGCATTTTTGAGATTATCGCCCAGGGCGTGCCCGTGGGGCTTGGGAGTTTCGTTCATTATGACCGGAGGTTTTCGGCGAAGCTCGCCGCGGCGCTTATGTCGATCCAGGCGGTTAAAGGCGTCGAAGTGGGCATGGGTTTTGGGGTGGCCGAAACGCTTGGGAAGAACGTGCATGACGAAATTTTCTATGACAAACGAAGGGGTTTTTATCGCCGTACCAACAACGCGGGCGGCATTGAGGGCGGGGTGACGAACGGCGAAAATATCGTGCTGCGCGCGGCAACGAAACCTTACGCGACGCTCATGAGCCCGCTTCAATCGGTGCATATCGACAGCAAGAAAAAGGAAGCCGCGACCGTGGAGCGCTCGGACGTGACCGCGGTGCCGGCGTGCGGTGTGGTGGGCGAGGCGATGGTGGCTTTTGAGCTGGCGGCCGCGTTTTTAGAAAAGTTTGGCGGCGACTCGCTGCGCGAAACGCGGCGCAACTTTGACGGGTTTTTGCGCCAGATCCGGAAGTTTTAGGGCGTGACGCGCCATATCGTGCTGGTGGGTTTCATGGGCACCGGCAAGACGAGCACCGCCAAAGCGCTGGCGGGGATTTTAAAACGTCGCCTCGTGGACATCGATGCGTTGATTGAGAAAAAAATGCGGTGCTCCATCGCCCGGATATTTCAAACGAAAGGCGAGGCGTATTTCCGGGCGCTCGAAACGGCGATGATCCGGAAGCTTTGCCGCGGGAAAAATCTCGTGATCGCGGCCGGCGGCGGCGCGGTGCTGAGGGCCGAAAATATCCGAAATTTTAAAAAATCGGGTCTCGTGGTGGCGCTTTGGGCGCGGCCGGAGACGATTTTAAAGCGCGTCGGGAATGCGAGAAGCCGCCCGCTTTTGCGGAGTGAAAACCCCAAGCCGAGCATCGAAAAGCTGCTGAGCGAGAGAAAGCGTTATTACAAGAAAGCGGACATTTCTGTCAAAACGGACGGAAAGACTCCGCGCGAGGTGGCTAAAATGATTTTGAGAATGCTTCCACAGTGAAAATCACCGAATACGCAAGACAAATTCTGGCGTTGACGCTGATCAAGGATTTTGGCCCCCGGGCTTTTCAGGGCTACGAGGAGCGCTGCCAAAACGTCCCGGAAATTTTTCAGGCCGTAATTCAGGAAAAAAACCTGGACGCCAAAACGCTTTTAAGCAAAGCGGATGAGGAGCTTGAGAAAGCGCACCAAACCGGCGTGCAGATTTTGACGCGCGACGACCCGCGCTATCCGGAGATCTTAAAGACGATCTATGATCCGCCGATCGTGCTTTACGTGAAAGGGACGCTGCCGGATCCGGAGCGGCTTTTTATCGGCGTTGTGGGCTCTCGTCTAACGTCGCTTTACGGGCAGAGAATGGCCCGGAAAATTTCCGCGGATTTAGGTTTGGCCGGGACCGTGATCGTTAGCGGCATGGCGCTGGGCATCGACACCGCGGCCCATGAGGGCGCGTTGTCGGCCAAAGCTCTCACGGTGGCGGTTTTGGGAGGAGGGTTGTCTTGCGTGTACCCCAAGGAAAACATGAAACTTTTTAACCGGATTGTGGAGACGGGGGCTGTCATTTCCGAGTATCCGGTCGAAATGAAGCCGAGACCCGCCTATTTTCCGGTGCGTAACCGCATCATCAGCGGTCTTTCAAGGGGGCTTGTGGTCGTGGAAGCCCGGCGAGCCAGCGGTGCCCTGATCACCGCGGACATGGCTTTGGAGCAGGGCCGCGAGGTGTACGCGATGCCTGGCCAGGCAGATTCGAGAACCGCGGACGGCAGTAATGCGCTGATCCAGCAGGGAGCGAGACTCATCACATCAGCCGATGAGATTCTGCAGGATTTTGGGGTGGGGACGAAAAAAAATAAAGAGCGGCAAGATTTGAGCGCGGATGAGAAGAAAGTGTATGCGTTTATCCGCTCCGAACCCACACCGATTGACACGGTGGTGGAAGAAAGTGGTTTTCAAACCGCCAAGACACTTTCAATTTTGTCACAACTTGAAATTAAAGGCGTTGTTCGGCAGTTGCCGGGCAAATGTTTCGTGAAAAAATGAAGATTTGTGTGAACGGGGAATTTAAAGAAATCCAGCCGCCCATGACCGTGGCCGAGCTCTTGGACTCGCTGAACATCGAACCGGGCTGCGTGGCGGTGGAGCGCAATCTAGAAATTCTTCCGAAGGAACAGTACTCCAAAGTTCAAGTTGCCGAAGGCGATGAACTGGAGGTGGTGCGTTTTGTGGGGGGCGGCGCCGGCAAACAAGAAAAGTCGCTCGTCATCGTGGAATCCCCGGCCAAGTGTAAGACCATCCACAAATACCTGGGACCCAATTTCGAGGTCCAGGCCTCGATGGGGCATCTGATCGATCTGCCCAAAAGCAAAATGGGCATTGATATCGAAAACAACTTCGAGCCGCAGTACATCGTCGTGGCCAAGCGCCGCAAGACATTGAGCGATTTGAAAAACAGCGCCAAAGGCAAAGACAAGATTTACCTGGCCTGCGATCCGGACCGCGAGGGTGAAGCGATCAGCTGGCATCTGAAAAACCAGCTGGGCACCGGCAAGAAAGTTTATCGTGTGGTGTTCAATGAGATCACCAAAGAGGCGGTGCAGGACGCGTTCAAACGTCCCGGCGAGATCGACATGAACCTCGTGGGCGCCCAGCAGGCGCGCCGCGTTCTGGATCGCCTGGTCGGCTACTCTTTAAGTCCGCTTCTCTGGCAGAAAGTGGGCCGCGGTCTTTCAGCGGGCCGCGTGCAGTCGGTGGCGCTGCGTCTGGTGGTCGATCAGGAGCGGAAGATCCGCGCGTTTATCCCTGAAGAATACTGGAGCATCGACGCCGAGCTAAAGAAACCTAAAGATAAAAAGCATTTTTCAGCCAGTCTCGAAAAACTAGGCGCCGAAAAGCTGGAAATCAAAAACGAAACCCAGGCGAACGAACACCGCGAAAAGGCAGCCTCTCAAGCTTTTGTGGTGCAGGATGTCCGACGCGTTTCCAAAAAGAAAAATCCCACGCCGCCCTTTACGACGTCGAAGCTTCAGCAGGCCGCCTACAATGCTTTGCATTTTCCAGCCGCGAAAACCATGCGCGTCGCTCAAGGGCTCTACGAAGGCGTGGAACTGGGGCCGGACGGTAGCGTGGGTCTCATCACCTATATGAGAACCGATTCGGTGCGCGTATCTCAAAACGCGATCGAGGAAGTGCGCGCGCTGATCAGCCGTGATTTTGGAAAAAAGTATCTGCCGGATTCACCCAATTTCTACAAGGCCAAAAAGGAAGCGCAGGAAGCGCATGAGGCCATACGGCCGTCGTCGGTTTTGCGCACGCCGGATGCCGTTCAATCGTATCTTTCACCCGACGAGTGGAAACTCTACACGCTTATCTGGAACAAATTTGTGGCCAGTCAAATGATGCCCGCTGAGATCGAGCAAAACACCGTGGATATCGCGGCCGGACCTTACTTATTTAAAGCGACGGGCAGCCGCATTGAGTTTCCGGGGTACCTCGCGGTTTACGGGCGTTCGGAAGAAGAGGAGAACCCGTTGCCGGCGCTCGAAAAAGGCCAGAAACTGGAACTCATCGATCTAAAGGCCAATCAGCATTTTACAAAACCTCCGGCGCGTTTCACGGACGCATCGCTGGTGAAGGCGCTGGAAGAGATGGGGATCGGACGGCCCTCGACCTACGCGCCCACGATCATGACGATCCTGGCACGCGACTATGTCCATCGTGAGGGCGGCAGTCTTGTCCCCACGGACCTGGGGATGATCGTGACGGATCTTTTGGTGCAGCATTTTGAGAAAATCGTGGATTTTCAGTTCACGGCCAATATGGAGGAGGAGTTGGACCGGGTGGAAGAAGGCAAGAGGGGCTGGGTGAGCGTCGTAAAAGATTTTTACAAGCTGTTTGAGAGTCAGGTCAGCCAAGCCCAAATCCAGATGCAGAGCGTCAAGCGCGAGGTCGAGCCGACCGATGAGGTGTGCGAAAAGTGCGGCAAGCCCATGGTGATCAAATGGGGCCGGAGAGGCAAGTTTATGAGCTGTTCGGGCTGGCCCGAGTGCAAAAACGCGAAATCCATTCCGACGAACGTCCCTTGCCCCAAATGCGGCCAGGGAAAGCTCGTGGCGCGCCGCGCGCGCTCAGGAAGAGGCCGGCCGTTTTACGGTTGTTCACGATACCCTGAGTGCGATTTTCTGGCCAATAAATTACCCAGAGAGCAGGACGAGGGCGAAAAGGTCTAGATGGATTCCTTCGCCGCTAAGTTTCTCACCTATCTTAAGGTTGAAAAAAACTATTCACCGCACACAGGGCTCGGTTATCAGCATGATTTAAGAGAGTTTTATTCTTTCTTGGATAAAACGCCGGTTACGGGCATCGAGATCGGGACGATCCGTCAATATCTCGCGTTGCTTGCCGAGAAGAAGTTGTCGAAGCGCACGGTCGCGCGAAGACTCGCAGTTTTAAGAAGTTATTTCAAGTTTTTGACGCGGGAAGGATTTTTTAAGCAAAATCCGATGACCGCGGTTCACAGCCCAAAGTTCGAGAAACGTCTGCCGGTCGTGCTGGATGAAAATGAGATTACCCAGCTTCTCGAATCACCCGAAGAAAACGGCGTTACGGGCTTAAGGGACCGCGCGATTTTGGAAACGCTCTATTCAACGGGCATGCGCGTGTCTGAAATCGTGTCGCTTGATGCGCAAAAAATCGATTTTATCGGCGGTATCTGCCGTATCGTGGGAAAAGGCCGGAAAGAGCGGCTCTGTCCGATCGGCGATAAGGCGCTGCGCGTGATTCGAAAGTATCTGGAAACACGCGAAACCCGCAAAACCGCGAAAAGCGCCACGCCCCTTTTCTTAAATCACTCGCGCCACGGCGCGGGTTCACGACTCACGCCCCGCAGTGTGGCGCGCATCTTGCACAAGTACGTGGATAGAACCTCCCGACGCGCGGGCGTATCGCCGCATTCGCTACGACACTCCTTCGCAACGCATCTTTTGAATCACGGCGCGGATCTGCGTTCCGTGCAGGAGCTTTTGGGTCATGAGAATCTATCGACGACGCAGGTGTATACGCATGTGTCGACCGAGCGGCTGAAACAGGCGTATAAAAAGGCGCATCCGAGGGCATGAAATTTCTTTATAGCGTATTATTTTTTATTTTTTCATTGTTCTATTTGCCGACTTTTTTTATGAAGGGCAAGCACAAGGGCGGATTTTCCGAGAGACTGGGCATTGTCCCGGAATCTGTCGTGAAGGGACTTCAAGGCAAGAAAGTGATATGGTTGCATGGTGTGTCGGTGGGGGAGATTGTTCAGGCCATGCGTTTCCGGGAGGGCTTGAGCGCCCGCGCTCCGGACGCGGTGTTTGTCTTGACGACGATCACGGCCGCGGGTCGTTCGGTGGCCGAAAAGTCCAAACGCCCCGAGGACGCGCTGCTCTATTTTCCGGTGGATTTTCGCTTCGCGGTGCGCCAGTTTTTGGACCGCATCGGGCCCTCGATCGTGGTGATCCTGGAAACGGAGATATGGCCCAATCTTATCTGGGAGCTCTCGCGCCGCCAGATTCCGGTGTCTATCGTAAACGCGAGAATTTCCGACCGAGCGATGGTAAAATATAGAGTTGGGCAGTTCTTTATCCGGCATGTGCTCAAGTGCGTGGAGCGCGTGGGCGCCCAGGACGAAACCGCACGCGGACGTTTTGTGGAGCTCGGTGTTCCTACGGAGCGCGTGTTTGTGACGGGTCACATGAAGTACGACTGGGAGCCGTCCGCGGATCACGCTACTCGTCTCGAACGGCTAAAGGGCTGGGACCGGAACGGCGCTTCGCGACAAACGCTTTGGATCGCGGGCAGCACGCATGAAGGTGAAGAAGAGATCATTTTCCGCGTGTATCAAAACGTGTCTCGCCAGATTCCAGGTTTGAGGCTTTTGGTGGCGCCGAGACATTTGGAGCGTCTCGACGACGTCGAAAAGAAAGCGCGAGTCTTGGGTCTGGCCGTGTTCCGGTTCCGGGAGATTCCAAACGCGGAAGCGGGCGTGATTCTTTTAGACGAGATGGGGCTTTTGGCGTCGTTTTATGCGGCGGCTGATTTTGTGTTTGTCGGCGGGAGTCTCGTGAATGTCGGGGGCCACAACCTCGTGGAGCCCGCGTATTTCAAAAAACCCGTTTTGTTTGGGCCGCATATGCAAAACTTTAAAGAGATGGCCGCGGATTTTAAAAATCGAGGCGCGGGAATTGAAGTCAAAAATGCCGAAGATTTGGAGCGCCAGGTGCTGCGGTTGGCCACCGAAACGTCGGTGCGGCAAACGTTAGGCGAATCAGCGGCACGGCTTGTACGTGAAAGTACGGGCGCTTCGGCGCGCAACTTGGAGATATTATTCTCATGAAAAAGAGTGTCGGACGTTTTCTATCTAAAATATATCGTTTAGTTTTAAAAATCGACGAGGCGCTGTATCAGACGTTTCATCGTCGCACCCACCGTGTGCCGGCGCGCGTGATCAGCATCGGGAACATCACCTGGGGCGGCACCGGAAAGACGCCGCTGGTGATCATGCTGGCGCGCGAACTGCACGCGGTCGGTAAAAAAGTGGCCGTATTGACGCGCGGCTACGGACGGGACGAGACGGCTGAGATGAAAGAAAAACTGCCCAAAGAAGTAGCCGTGCTGGTGGGGCGGGACCGGGTGGCGAAGGCCCAGGAAGCGATACGCCTGTTTGGCGCCGAGATCCTGATTTTGGATGACGGTTTTCAGCACCGGCGGCTGGCCCGAAACCTCGACGTGGTCACGATCAACTCGACGGTGCCGTTCGGCCCCGGCGGGCTTATCCCGCTCGGCACGCTTCGAGAGCCTCTCGAGAATCTGTCCCGAGCAGATCTATTTATTTTGACGAAAAGCAATCTCGGATCCAAGAATATCCACTGGATTAAACAGCGTGTGCATGAGATCAAGCCTGAGGCGCCGGTATTTGAGGCGATACATGAGCCGCGGCTCTTGGCACGCCTCAAGACCTCGCAGACATTGCCGCTTTCGGAGCTTCGTGCGAAACGCGTCGCGACGCTTTCTGGCATCGGAGATCCGTTCAGCTTTGAAAAGACGGTTGAAAATTTAGGAGCCGAGATTCTTTTCGCGGCGCGTTTTGAGGATCACCACCCCTATTCCAGCCATGATCTTGAGGTATTCGCTGAGCGCTGCCTCAAAATCGGAGCGACTCGGATCGTGACCACGCAGAAAGACGCCTATCGAATCCAAAAGGTGCTTACCGAGAACCCGCGGCATCCGTTCCACCGGCTCGATACACTGGTACTTCAAATAGAATTTGTGATCGTGGATGAAGAAGATTTCATTCGAAGATGCGCTGATTCTGTATAGCGTCCGGCTTGCGCGATTCTTTGTCCGGTTTCTTCCTTTGACGATCGCGCTGGGCATCGGCCGCGTCGTGGGACGCGCTGTGTACTTTTCCAGCAAACGCCGCGAGATCGCCTACCATAATCTACGCGCCGCATTTTCGGCCGAAAAGGCCCCGCGCGAACTGCGCCGCATCGCGCGCGAATCCATGGAAAATCTAGGTGTATCCGCCGTTGAGATGCTGCGTTTTCCGGAGCTTGATCGGGCGCTTTTGCACCGCCATTTCCGCGTCGTGGGAGAAGAGCGGTTTATGCCGGCGCTCAAGCGCGGCCAAGGGCTTATTTTTTTAACCGCGCATTTCGGCAACTGGGAACTTTTGAATGTGGCGGGCGGTATCCTGGGCTATCCGATGGTATCGCTGGCGCGTGTTCAGAAGCATCCGCGCGCCAATGCTTACTTGAATGGACTTCGTACCTGTAAAGGAACCAAGATCATTTACAAAGGCATTCCCACGCGTGAACTTCTAAAAGCTTTGAGAGGCGGAAAAATCGTCGGGATTTTGAGCGATCAGGACGGCGGCAGGAACGGTAAATTTGTGCCTTTCTTCGGACGCCTTTCGTCCACGCCTTCGGGCGTCGAAGCGTTTAGTCATCACACCGGCGCGCCGGTGTTTCCAGTTTTCAATGTGCGCGAAGGTGCATCTTCGCATCGCGTCGAGGTGGAGGGGCCCGTGCATCCGGATAGAATTTTGGAAGAATTTGCGGCGCTGTTAGAGCAGAAAATCCGTCAGTCGCCCTCGCAGTGGTTGTGGGGTCACCGGCGCTGGAAGTCCACGCCGGATCGTTTTGTGCTGGTTTTGACGGACGCGAAGGCGGGCCATACGCATCAGTCCGAGGCGGTCGCCGAAGCCTACAAAGCGCATCGCCTCCAGCGCGGGTCGGAGGCGGCACACACGCACTTGAAGACCGTGGAAGTGCGTTTTCGTTCCAAGGGGCGTCAGTTTTGCTTCCGCGCGATCGGCATTGTCCTTGGGGGCGCTTGGCCTTTCCGGTGGGCCGCGCTTCGTTGGGCGTTGTCCGAGGATTCGTTTTTGGCCATTCAAGCGTCGTATGCGGATTTGGTGATTTCCTGCGGCTCTTCTCTGCAGTGGGTGAATCGGTGGATCGCGCGTGAAAACGGCGGCCGGTCCATTTTTATCATGAAGCCGCAGTTTCGGTTGAGAAAAAAAGAAGCGGCGCTGGTGCCGGCGCATGATCGTCCGAAGCGCCGGGACAATATCTTTCCGATCCAAGGCGCGCTCACCTTCACGCCGGACACGCAGAAGTTCTCGCCGAACGGCGCAAGCCGCATCGGTGTTTTGGTGGGCGGGGATGCGGGTGATTTTCATTATGACGAGACGGTTTTCAGAGATCTGGTGTGCGAGCTTGTGCGTTACAGCCGGGACTTTAAACGCATGCTGCTGGTGACATCTTCGCGCCGCACGCCGACTTGGGCCGACGCGCTGTTGAAGCGGGAGCTCGATCGGGAGCTGTGTCCCATGCTGGTGCTCGCCAATGAACACAATCCTCCGGGCGCCGTGAACGCGATTCTGGGTTTAAGCGAGCGACTGGTCGTTTCAGGAGAGTCCATTTCGATGGTTTCGGAAGCCGTGGCGGCCGGAAAACCCGTGATCGTGATGGTGCCCGCCAAAAACGGCGCGCTCGGGGTCAAACACGAGCGTTTTTTAAGGGCGCTGGAGCGGGACGAGAAGATTTACCGGGCGACGCCGCAAACCCTGTACACGATTTTAAAAGAAGTAAAACCGGAAACCAAATCCACAAATGCGGTGTCCGGAAATCTTGAATCGATCCATAAACTTTTTAGTTATCTTGGGGTTTGAGCTTGAATATTTTACAGATTTTACCTGAACTGAAATCCGGCGGTGTCGAGCGCGGCACCGTGGACTTGGCCAAGTATTTAAAAAAGAAAGGTCACGGGTCCGTCGTGGTCTCAGCCGGCGGACCGCTCGTGGGGGAGCTCGTCGCCGCGGACGTGAAACACTACGCGTTGCCGGTGCATCGCAAGAACCCGTGGGCGATCGTGCGCTGCACGCGCGCGTTGTCCAAAATCATAGAAATGGAAAATATCGACGTGATCCACGCGCGCAGCCGCGTGCCGGCCGTGATCGCCTACTTCGCCGGTCGGCGCACGAATAAACCGTTTGTCACCACCTGCCACGGTTTTTACAGCCGGCACTTTTTAAGCCGTTTCATGGGCTGGGGAAAGATCGTGATCGTGGCCAGTCACGTGATCGGGCGCCGTATGCGCGATGATTTTCGGGTGCCGCAAAGGAAAATCCGTTTTGTCCCGCGCGGCGTGAATCTGGACGAGTTTCATCCCGCCGCGCAAGCCGGTCACGAAGCCGTTTCCAAGGAAGTGATCGTCGGAATGATCGGGCGTCTCACGCCGATCAAAGGACACGCGATTTTTTTAAAGGCGATGGTGCGCGTGGCGCGCATGATGCCCCATGTCAAAATCCAAATCATCGGCGATACGGACAAGATCCGTTACAAGGAAGAGCTGCAGATGCTGACGCGCCGCCTGGGGCTTGGGGACGCCGTGCAGTTCATGGGCACCCGTTACGATATCCCGCAGCTTTTATCGCAGATGGCGGTGCTGGTCGTGCCCTCCGTCGGCGAAGAGGCGTTTGGACGCGTGGTGATTGAGGCTGGCGCCTGCGGCGTGCCGGTGGTGGCGTCGCGGATCGGAGGTCTCGTGGACATCATTGAGCATGAAAAAGAAGGTCTGTTGGTTCCGCCGGACGATATCCAGAGTTTATCCGAAGCGATTTTGCGTCTTTTGAAAGAGCCCGCGGCCGCCCAAGCCATGGCCGTCGCTTTACGGCAAAAGGTGGAGAAACAGTTTAATCTGGAGCAGATGTTTACGAAAACCCTGGCTGTGTACGAAGAGGCCCAGAGCCGTCAAAAGATTCTCGTGATCAAGTTGAGCGCGTTGGGGGATGTGATCTTAAGCATTCCGTCTTTACGCGCGCTGCGTAAGGCGTATCCCAACGCCTGGATCTCGGCACTGGTGGGAAGGCGCTCGCGCGGGATCGTCCGCAACTGCCCCTACGTGAATGACACGCTCGTCTACGACGAATCCGCGGGTATTCCTCGGGTGGTTCGGATGCTGAGAATGGCCCGGATTTTATCCCGAGAAGATTTTGATATCGCGGTGGACCTTCAAAATAACCGCTTGAGTCACAGTTTAAGTTTTTTGTCTGGCGCGCGCGTCCGCGCGGGCTACCAGAACGGCAAGTGGTCGTTTTTCTTGAATCGGCGCGCGAAGGATGTCTCGTACGCGCTGCCGCCGGTGGAGCATCAGTTCCAAGTGTTGAAGCTGCTGGGTATCGAGGAAACGGAGAAAGAACTCGAGCTCTGGACGCGGCCCGCGGAAGATGCAAGCATCGCCGATTTTTGGCGCGACGCGTGGGTGGCTACGGGCCAGACGCTGGTCGGGATCAATTTAAGCGCTTCGGCGCGCTGGCCGACGAAGCAGTGGGGCATCGAAAATTACGCGAAGCTTTGCGAAGAGTTGGCGCGGCGTAATATCCGTGTGGTTTTGACGGGCGCGCCTGAAGATAAAGGGATTTTGGAGAAATTTTACAGTTTGACGCGTGTCAAGCCCGTGAGCGCGGTCGGCAAAACGTCGATCACGGAACTCGTGGCGCTGATACGCCGCTGTCAGGTGTTTGTGAGCTCCGATTCCGCGCCGATGCACATCGCGTCGGGTCTCGGCGTGCCACTGGTGGCGCTGTTTGGGCCCACCGATCCCAAGCGGCACCTCGTGCCTCCGGCGCGCTACGAGGTTTTTTGGAAAGAGGTGCCCTGCAGTCCTTGCTACCTGCGCAATTGTCCGATCGGACACGTGTGCATGAAAAAGATCACGGTTCAAGAAGTGCTGAACGCGATTTTGTATCTTTTGAAGGAGAATCCGGTGCTTGTCGAGGAAATCGCTTCGTGAGATGGGGGACCCAGCGTCTCGGGCTGGCGCTTCTCGTCCTGCTGGGGACGCTGGTCACCGCGCAGGCCCATTATCAGGTCCCGATCCTCATGTACCATCACGTGGGAGAATCTTCCGAGGATTCGAGTCTCTGGGTGCGGCCGGAGACTTTTGAAAAACAAATGGAATTTCTAAAACTGCACGGCTATCACGTCGAGCGTCTTGAAAAGATCGTTCAGAAGCTTCGGGCGGGGGAGCGCGTCGCGAATAAAACGGTGGCGATCACATTTGACGACGGCACGCTCGATAATTTCACGCACGCGTTTCCGGTGCTAAAAAAAATGGGTTTTCCGGCCACTATTTTTATGATCACGCGCAATATCGGCGAGCAGGGCTGGCTTTCGGAGGAAGACTTGAGGATTTTAAATGAGTCCGGGATAGCGATCGGCAGCCATACCGTAAACCATGCGCATCTGCCTGATTTAAAAAGTGAGGAAGATGCGCTGTTTGAATTGAAGGCTTCGAAAGAAAAATTGGAAAAGATCTTAGGGCGGCCGGTGGATCTCTTGAGCTACCCGGCCGGCGGTTTTACCGAGCGGATTCGGGGCACGGCTAAGCGCGTCGGCTATCGCGGGGCCGTGACGACAAACCGGGGCACGGGCAAAAACGATGTTTACGCGCTTCGGCGCATCAAAGTCACCGAGGCGGGCGGGAGTCTTTTTCATCTGTGGATCAAGTTGAGCGGTTTTTATCACATCGGAAAAAAGAAGATTGAGACGGGATAAGGTTCTCGTTGTTTCGCCCAACTGGATGGGCGACGCGCTATTTTTGACGCCGGCGATCCGCGCGTTGCGTCGCGCCCTTCCGGGGGCTCACCTCGTTTGTTTAAGTGCTCGCCGCTGCGCCCGTGTTTTTGAAAACAACCCCTATTTAAACGCGGTAGTCGATCGGGCGCGAGGAGAAAAATTTGACGCGGCTCTTTTTTTTCAACCCTCCTGCCGCCGCTCATTTTGGACCATGGTAACCGGCGTGCCGGAACGTGTCGGTTTCGCCCGCCGCGGCAAAGCTATTTTTTTAAACCGTGTATTTCAAAATATTTCAACACCGATACACCGCGTCAACTTTTTTTTAGAGCTTGTCCGGCAGTGGACCGGAGCGGCGCCGGAGGGACGGCATCTTGATTTTTTTACGACGCCGGACGATGAAAGGGTGGCCAGCGCCTCTTTGGATTTGCTGAAAGACTATTGTGTCGTACATGCGGGAGGAAACTGGGATTTAAAGCGTTGGCCCGTGGCTTATTTTTCGGCGTGGATACAAAAAGTGTTGGCGGAGTCTGATTTAAACGTTGTTTTGTGCGGATCCGGCAATGAGACGGCGTTGACCGACGAAATTGGCCGCACCGTAAAAAGCGAGCGCGTGGTATCGGTTTGTGGGAAAACGACGCTCGGGAGTTTAGCGGTTATTTTGAAACACGCCCGATTTTTACTGTCGAATGACTCCGGGCCGCTGCATCTGGCCGGCAGTCAGCGCACGCCCGTGATCGGGCTTTACGGGCCGACCGCGCTCGCGTACACGGGACCGGTGTCGGAGGGGGCCATCGTGATACAGAAAAACGTGGGCTGCGAAGTGCCCTGCTACTTCCGATCCTGCAACTACCGCGTCTGCATGGACTGGATCACTCCCGAAGAAGTCTTCGAAAAATCCAAGGAATTTTTGAAATGAAAATAGACACTTCTTCGATTCGGAAAGTGTTGGTGGTGACGCTGTCGAATCTGGGGGATGTGGTGTTAACACTGCCTGTATTTCAGGCGCTTTTGGAGAAGTTTCCCGGGGTGGAATTGCACGCGCTGGTGGGAAAAAGCGGCCATGTGGTATTTCAAAACGATCCGCGCGTGAAGAAGCTCTATATTTATGACCGGCGGGTTTCCTGGACCCAGAAATGGAAGCTTGTGCGCGAAATCCGCGCCGAGCGTTACGGTCTTATCGTGGATTTGAGACATTCCTTTTTCGGGCTATTCGGCGGCGCGCGTCACCGGACGTCGATTTTAAATTTTTCAAAAAAAACCAAGCACCGGTCGGCGCAGCATTTTCAAGTGCTACAAAGCGTCGTCGATGTTTCGTTTCCCGATAAGCCTTTTTTGAAGCCTGCGAGGATTGGGGCAGATGCAAAAATCATCGTGGCGGCCGTGGGCTCCAAAAGCGATATTAAAAAATGGCCGCCGGAATATTATGCGAAACTTTTGGACCGCTTGATCCAGGAGCAGGGCGCGGAGGTGGTGCTGGTCGGAGACGCCGGTGACAGTGCCGATTCCGCGCGTGTGCGCGAAGCGATGCGGAGCAGTGTCATCGACCGGACGGGCAAAACCGATTTCCTCGAGCTCGTGGATTGTATCGCGCGCTCGGCGCTTGTGATCACGAACGACAGCGCGCCGCTGCACATCGCCGACCACCTCGGAGTGCCGGTGCTGTCCATTTTTGGCCCTACGGATCCGCGCAAGTACGGTCCAAGAAGTTCCGGCAGTATGGCTGTGAGAAGACCGCTTTTTTGCGCGCCTTGCGAACGAGCCCAATGCCGCTTCGGTCACGAGTGCATGAACGAGCTGGGTGTCGATCCAGTGTACGCGCGGGCGCTGCAACTATTGAGCGACGAGCACGTCCCCAGAAACCTGAAAGTTCTCGTGAGCCGCCTGGACCGTATCGGCGACTGTGTGCTGACGCTTCCCGCGATTGCGGCGATCCGCGCGCGGTTTCCGAACGCCGTGATATCTGTGATGACGCGCGCGTCCACAGCGCCACTTTTCGATGGGCACCCGGCGGTGGATGAAGTGATTCCGTATTTTTACGAAAAAAATGGGCGCCACCGCTTTCTTGGAAACTTGCGGTTTTTAAACGAAATCGTCCAGAGAAAATTTGATATCGCTTTTCTTCTGCACCCCAGCCATCGCGCGTATCTTGTCCCGTATTTGGCCGGTATTCCGTACCGGATCGGGTTTGACTGCGACTGGTCGTTTCTTTTGACAAAAAAAGTTCCCGATAAACGTTCCGAAGGCAGGCGCCATGAGTCCGAATGCACGCTGGACATCGTACGGGCGTTCGGAATGGAGCCGAAGGAAAAACGCGACCCCGAACTGCCTCTTTATTTTGAAGATAGGGCGGCGACGGAACAGCGGTTTGGAGCCGCTCCCAGAATCGCGATCCACGCGGGCGCTAGCTGTACTTCAAAACGTTGGCCCAAGCAGCGCTTTGCGCAATTAGCTTCAAAGATCCTCGCGTGGCGGCCCGAGCTGCAAATCGCGGTGGTGGGAGGGGAAGAGGAAAAGGATCTCGGCGCGTATCTCGCATCGGAAATTGGAAAAAGCGCGCTGGACCTAACCGGGCGGCTTTCATTAAAAGAGCTCGCCGCGTTTTTATCGGCCTGCGAGCTTCTTGTCTCCAACGATTCGGGGCCTGTGCACATCGCGGCGGCGGTGGGGACGAAGACGCTCACGATTTTCGGCCGCAATCAGGCGGGTTTGAGTCTACGACGGTGGAGGGCGCTGGGGCGCGGGCATCGCGCGATCCAAAAGGATGTCGGCTGTGTGGTGTGCCTCGCGCATCGATGCACCATCGATTTTGAGTGCCTAAAAGCGGTGAGTGTGGAGGAAGTGTTTGAGGAGCTTAAAACTATGCTTTCTGCTTCTACTGTGCAGCTGCGTTGAAGCGCACTCCCTCGAGACGCTGACCATCGGTGAGAAACTGGAGTACGATGTCACCTGGATGGGCGCCCATGTCGGCGTGGGCACGTTGGAAGTCCGTGAAAAAGTGACGCGCCACGGCCGTGAGGCCTACCACGTTGTCGCCATAGCCCAAACCAATGATTTTTTGTCCAAGCTCTACCCGGTGCACGATGAGATCCACAGCTTTATCGATGCGGATCTTTTTTGTTCTCTGGAATTTCAAAAGACAGTCAGCGAGGGCCACTACCGCGCCGATGAGAAAATCGTGTACGATTACCCTTCTGGAAAAGGCCGCTACCAGTCTTTTGAGAACGGTTCTACGAAAGAGTTCGAGCTTCTTGGGCCAGTGCATGATTTTTTGAGCGCGTTTTACTGGTTTCGGCTTCAACCGGCCAAGCCAGGGGATGCCTTAAAGACGATCGTCAACGACGATGAGAAAAACTGGAATCTGGAATTCAGAGTTTTGCGAAGGGAAAAAAAGGAACTTCGCGGCGGCCGTGTCTACGAGACGCTCGTGGTGGAGCCTCGGACAAAACTGAAGGGTGTCCTCTACAAACGCGGCCGTGCCTGGGTTTACTTCACCGCCGACGAAAAACGGATCCCCGTTCTCATCCGCATTCAAACCCCATTCGGCCCCGTTGTCGGAGTCTTGAAGGAATCTTAAGGTTGGTAAGTTGAAATAGGGTAGTAAAGGTGTTAAAATGCGGCGTCCGTTATGATGAAATCATTGAAACTGCCGCGTCTTAAGAGTGTCATCACCCGCTTTCCCCGCGCCAAGGTCCTGGTCGTGGGCGATCTGATTCTCGATGAATTTATCTGGGGTAACGTGTCCCGCATCTCTCCCGAAGCGCCGGTGCCTGTCGTATGGGTGAACTCCGAAAGTTTCATGCCCGGCGGCGCCAGCAACGTGGCCAACAATATCCGGTCGCTCGGCGGCGAGGTGCATCTGGTGGGCGTGGTCGGCGACGACTCACGCAGTGATGTTTTGATCTCGCTTTTGAAAGGTCAGGGTGTGCACTGTGAGGGGATTTACAAGGATAAACAGCGCCCGACGACGCTCAAAACGCGCGTGATCGCCCAACATCACCACGTGGTGCGCATTGACCGTGAAGTGGTGCGGCCCATCTCGGACGCCACGATCAACCGCATCCTTGACTTTATCGAGCAAAAGATTCGCGCGATGGACGCGCTCTGCATCGAGGACTATGGCAAGGGCATGGTGGTCCCGCGGCTGGTTGGGCGGATCGTGCGCCTAGCGCGGAAATACAACAAAATCATCACGGTGGATCCGAAAGAAACACATTTTTCCTACTACCGGGGCGTCACGACGATCACCCCGAACCATCACGAGGCGGGCCACGCGGTGGGTTTCGTGATCAAGGACCGCGAGAGCTTGGAGCGCGCCGGTGAAAAGCTTTTGAATAAATTGAGTTGCCGGTCCGTTTTAATCACGCTCGGCGAGAACGGGATGTGTCTTTTTGAAAAAGGAAAGAAGCCGGTCAACATCGACACCGTGGCCCAGGACGTGTTTGACGTGTCCGGAGCCGGCGACACGGTGATCAGCGCGTACACGCTGGCACTGGCCGGGGGAGCGACGCCGGTGGAAGCGGCGCATATTTCAAACTCCGCGGCGGGTATCGTCGTGGGCAAGGTCGGCGTGGCCGTCACAAGCCCGGAAGAATTATCAAAACGCATTCACGAACAACTGACAGGATCTATCCATGGAAACCATCGGAATCATTCCCGCTAGATACGGCTCTACGCGCTTCGAAGGCAAGGTCCTGAAAGACCTGTGCGGCAAACCCGTGATCCAGCACGTGTATGAGCGCGCCAAGAAATCCAAGCTGTTGGACGATCTTATCATCGCGGCCGACGATGACCGGATCATTCAGGTGGTCAAGAGTTTCGGCGGAAAAGTGATTTATACTTCCAAGTCCCACGCGACCGGCACGGACCGTCTCACCGAAGTGGTCAACGACATGGATGTGCGTGTGGTGGTGAATATCCAGGGCGATGAGCCGCTCGTCCAACCGCGCGTGATCGATGATCTCGTGAGCGCGATGCGCGAGGACCCGGAACTTGTGATGGCGACGGTTGTCAAAAAAAGCCAGTCGCCCGAAGAATTTCAGAGTCCGGACGTGGTCAAGACGATCGTGAACCAGAACCGTTTCGCGGTTTACTTTTCACGATCACCGATCCCGACGTTGCTGCAACCGGGCGAGGAAGGTCATTTCTTTTATAAACACATCGGCCTCTACGCGTACACGAAGGATTTTTTATTCACGTTTAAAAAACTGCCCAATTCGTACTTAGAGAATTTTGAGCGTTTGGAACAGCTGCGTGCCGTGGAGCATGGATACCGGATCAAGGCGATTGAAACAGAGTTTGAAACCGTGGGCATCGACACGCCGGAAGATCTGGAGCTCGCGAAATCCGTGCTGGGGAAGGAAATGAATGCCTAAGTATATCTTCATCACGGGCGGCGTGGTTTCCAGTCTCGGCAAAGGGATTGTGTCTGCTTCGGTGGGAAAACTGCTGGAGGCGCGGGGTTTGAGAATCCAAATGCTGAAATGCGATCCTTACCTCAACGTGGATCCCGGCACGATGAATCCTTACCAACACGGCGAAGTGTATGTCACCGAAGATGGCGCCGAGACGGATTTGGATCTCGGCCACTACGAGCGCTTCACGTCCGTGGAGGTTCAAAAGGAAAACAACGTCACAACGGGAAAAATTTATTACTCGGTGATTAACAAGGAGCGCCGCGGCGACTATCTGGGCGCCACGGTGCAGGTGGTGCCGCATATTACGGACGAAATCAAGTCTTCGATCAAGTCCGTGAGTCAAGGGAAGTCTGCGGACGTGGTGATCTGCGAGATCGGCGGCACCGTGGGTGACATTGAGAGTCTTCCTTTTTTGGAGGCGATCCGCCAGTTCCGGCAGGACGCCGGCCCACACAACGCGATCAATATCCACCTGACGCTGATTCCCTACATTCGCGTCGCGGATGAAATCAAAACCAAACCCACTCAGCACAGTGTCGGCAAGATGCGCGAGATTGGTATTCAGCCGGATATTTTGTTGTGCCGCACCGAGAAGAAACTCTCGAAGGAAGTTCGGGAAAAGATCGCGCTTTTTTGCAACCTAAAACCCGAATACGTGATCCAGGCGCTGGATGTGCAGGATATCTACGAAGTGCCGTTAGCTTTAAAGGAAGAAGGCCTGGACGACATTATCGCGGAACTGTGCCGCCTAAACGGCGACGACGGAGACACGAAACTAAAGGCCTGGAAAACCGACGTGGTGGACCGGACGCTGAATCCGTCTAAGCGGGTGCGCATCGCGGTGGTGGGTAAGTACATGGAGCTTCAGGACGCGTACAAGTCGATCTACGAGGCCTTAAAGCACGGCGGGATTGCCAATGACGCCAAAGTCGAGGTTCGAAAAGTTGACGCCGAAGAGATCACGGCGCCTGGTTTTGAGAAATACTTAAAAGACGTGAGCGGGATCCTCGTGCCGGGCGGTTTCGGGGACCGCGGCATTGAGGGAAAAATCCGCGCCATTAAGTTTGCGCGCGAAGGCAAGGTGCCGTTTTTTGGAGTCTGTCTTGGCATGCAGTGCGCGGTGATCGAGTTTTCGCGCCATGTCTGCGGTATGAGCCGCGCCAACTCGACGGAATTTAACCGGCAAACGCCGTTTCCGGTGATCAGTCTTTTGGAGGAGCAGAAGCGCGTTGAAAACTTGGGCGGCACGATGCGTCTCGGCTCTTACCCGTGCGCGCTTAAAAAAGGCACGAAGGCCGCCCAAGCCTACGCGCGCGAATCGGTGCATGAGCGCCATCGCCATCGTTACGAGTTTAATAACAAATACAAGGTCAAGCTTGGAACCAACGGCATGATCGTGTCGGGCACCAGTCCCAACGGCCGCTTGGTGGAGATCGTGGAGCTGGTGGATCATCCATGGTTTCTGGGTTGTCAATTCCACCCTGAGTTTAAATCCAAACCGGACCAGGCGCACCCTCTTTTCCGCGATTTCGTAAAGGCCGCTTTGAATCATAAGATAGAATGACCCGCACGGTTCAGGTTGGAAAAATCAAGATCGGAAATAAACGGCCGCTTGTTTTGATCGCGGGGCCTTGCGTGATCGAAAATCGCCCGCACGCGCTTCGCCACGCGAAAGCTATTCAAAAAATCGCCAAACGGCTCGGTATCCCTGCCATCTATAAATCAAGCTACGACAAGGCCAACCGCACGTCGGTAGACTCCTTTCGGGGGCTCGGCATGGACGAGGGTCTTGAGATTCTCAGGTCCGTTAAAGAGGAAACGGGTCTGCCGGTTTTAAGTGACGTGCATGAGATCCGCGAGGTGGAAAAAGCCGCCCGCGTGCTGGATGTGATCCAAATTCCGGCGTTTTTGTGCCGGCAAACCGATTTGCTTCTGGCCGCCGCGCGCACGCTCAAAGCTGTCAATGTGAAAAAGGGCCAGTTTGTGGCGCCGTGGGACATGCGCCATGCGGTAACGAAGATCGCCTCGCAGGGCAACTCCAATATTCTTCTAACCGAGCGCGGCACCTCGTTTGGCTACAACACGCTTGTCAGCGATTTTCGTTCTATCCCCGCGATGCAGCGCTTTGGGTACCCCGTGATTTTCGACGCGACGCATTCGGTGCAGCAGCCCGGGGGCCTGGGCCACGCTTCGGGCGGCCAGCGGGAGTTTGTGCCGACACTGGCGAAAGCCGCTGTGGCCGTCGGTGTCGATGGGATTTTCATGGAAGTGCATGAGCGCCCGGACAAGGCGCCCAGCGACGGCCCCACGATGGTGCGCTTAAAAGACCTCGAGAAACTCTTGGAGACGCTTCTTAAAATCCGACGGGCGGTATCCTAAGTGATCGTGCGCATCGGCCGTCAGGTTATCCGAACCGAGCGGGATTCGCTCACCGCGCTGCTTTCACGGCTGGATCGGCATTTTGAGAAAGCCTGCCGCATTATTTTAAAGTCCAAGGGCCGCGTGGTGGTGACCGGTGCGGGCAAGCCGGGTTTTATCGCGCAAAAAATCTCCGCGACATTTTCATCCACGGGCACGCCCTCTTTATTTTTACACCCCGCCGAGGCGCTGCACGGGGATCTCGGGCGCGTGACTCGAGAAGACGTTCTTGTCGTCTTGTCTAACTCGGGTCAAACCGACGAAATCCTGAAGCTGTTGCCGGCCGTGCAAAAGATCGGCGCTCGGATCATCGCCGTTACGGGCAACCCAAAGTCGTTTTTGGCGCGCGCGAGTGACGTGACACTGGATGTCAGCGTTAAAAAGGAAGCGTGTTCGCTGAACCTGGCGCCCAGCGCTTCGACCACCAACATGCTCGCGATGGGCGACGCGTTGGCGCTGTCCATTTCGGAGAAAAAGGGATTCCGCAAAGAGGATTTCGCGTTTTTTCATCCCGGGGGAAATCTCGGGAAGCGGCTTCATTTGAAGGTTGCCGACATCATGCGCACGGGCAAGGCCAATCCGCTTGTCCGTGAGTCGACCAAAGTTTTGGACGTTTTGTACGCGATCACGAAAGCGCGCGCGGGAGCCGCGAGCGTGGTGGACGCGCGCGGCCATCTCCGAGGGTTTTTTACCGACGGGGATTTGCGCCGGCACATCAAGGCCGATCCCAAGATCCTGAACCAGCCGGTGAAGCGTTTTATGACTCAAAGACCGGTTACGGTTTATCCCGACCGGTTGGCCGTCGAAGCGATGAAGATTTTGCAGGAAAAAGGCATCGATGAACTGCCTGTGATCGACAAAAGGGGCCGCGCCGTGGGACACTTGGATGTGCAGGATTTGCTGAAAGCCGGTCTCCTATGAACCTAGCGCCTAGTACCCAGCACCAAGATCTTAAAGACCGTATTCTACCGATCAAACTGGTTATTCTCGACATCGACGGCGTTCTCACGGATGGACGCATTATTTTTGGCGACTACGGGGATGAGCTTAAATTTTTCGATGTGCAGGATGGTCTCGGGCTCGTGATGCTGTATCGCGCCGGGATCCGAACCGTGATCATCAGCGCCAAAAAATCCAAGGTCAATAACCGCCGCGCCAGGGAAGTGCGCGCGGCGAAAATCTATCAGGGCGTGAAGGACAAGCTGATAATCTACGAAAAAGTGCTTAAAGAATTTAAACTAGGCCACGCCGAAGTTTGCTTCGTCGGCGACGATTTGATTGATATCCCGATCTTGACGCGCGCCGGGTTCGCGGTTGCCGTACAAAACGCCGTGGAAGAGGCCAAAGGCGCCGCGCATTATGTGACTCAAAAAAAAGGCGGCCGCGGCGCCGTGCGTGAGCTGACGGATCTGATTTTAAAGACGCAAGGTCGCTGGGAAGAGCTGACAAAAGGATATTATCCATGAAAATACAAGGCTCCGCGATCTGGGCTTTTGCGCTCGGGGTTTTCGTGACGGCGGCGGCGAGCTTTTTTATTTTTGGCGGTGAGCGGGAAGAAAAGTCGGTTTTTCTGCCTTTTGACGCCGCGAGCCGCGAGGAGTCTGGCCGCCAGGAACTGCAACAGTTCGCGCTGGCCGGCTACGACAACCAGGGGCAGAAATTTTGGAATCTAAAAGGGGACGTGGCCAAGATCAACACGGACCGCACGGTTTTTTTGGATCAAAACGTGTCTCTGGAGCTTGAGAACAACACCACGATCGAAGCCGACCATGTCGAGTTTTCTCAAGAAAAAGGAATTCTGCGTACCAACGCGCCTGTTTTTATCAGCCACCAAAACGCAAAGATTCGCGGTATCGGCGCGATCGGCAAGCTCAATGAAAAGTTTGTGCAGATTCAGCGGGAGATCGACATGGTGATCAGCGACACCACGCACCTTGTCTGCCGGGGTCCGATGAAGATTTACTATGACCAGAATAAAATTATTTTCTATCGGGATGTGAAAGTGACGGATGAAAAGGGCACGCTCGCGGCCCAGCGCATGGATGTGTTCATGGATCCGGAGCAAAAGAAGGTCAGCGAAATCCACGCGCGCGGGGACGTCGTGATCACGCGTGGGGGGAGCGTCACGCACTCCGACCGCGCGATTTACACGGTGGCCACGGGTTCGGTGAAGTTGGAGGGCAGTCCCAAGATCCTGCTCCAGAAAGACAATCTGCAGAGCTTCGATGGCACTTTTAGAAACTAAGACACTTCGAAAATCCTACAACGGACGCCCCGTGGTGAACGGGGTGGATATTTCGATCAATCCCGGTGAGGTGGTGGGGCTTTTGGGCCCCAATGGCGC
Organism: uncultured Planctomycetia bacterium; assembly: GCA_964372765.1. Taxonomy (GTDB): domain Bacteria; phylum Omnitrophota; class Gorgyraeia; order 2-02-FULL-51-18; family CAYJSE01; genus CAYJSE01. Next base: position 155,170 of record CAYJSE010000001.1, read on the forward strand.
CGGCAAGACCACGACGTTTTACATGGTGATGGGCATGGTGCGGCCGGACTCCGGGCAGATCCTCTTTGACCACCAGGAAATCAGCCATTATCCGATGTATCGGCGCGCGCAGCTCGGCATTGGCTACTTGTCGCAGGAGCCATCCATTTTCCGCCGTCTCACGGTGGAAGAAAATATCCTAGCCATTCTGGAGACGCTCGATATCCCTCCCCGAGAGCGCCAGAGACGCTTGGAAGAATTGCTCAACGAGCTCGGGATCGCGTACTTAAGAAAATCCCGCGCCTCGACGTTGTCGGGAGGCGAGCGTCGGCGTCTCGAGATCACACGGGCGCTCGTGACGCACCCCATGTGCATTTTGCTGGACGAGCCCTTTTCCGGGATAGACCCGATCGCCGTTTCGGATTGTCAGCAGCTGATTCAAGAGCTGAGGCGAAAGGGTTTGGGCATCCTTCTCACGGACCACAATGTGCGTGAGACGCTCAGCATCACCGATCGCGCGTATATCATGGTCGAGGGGAAGATTTTGACCGCCGGCACCAAGGAAGAGTTGCTGGAAAGCAAGGAAGCTAGGAAGATTTACCTTGGCGAAAAGTTTACGATGTAGCGCCGGTATGGTAAACTAAAACGTTTTGAGTCAAAAAATAGGGGTTTCCAATGGAAATCGACGTTGCGGGAAGGCATTTTCACATCACACAGCCGCTGAAGAGCTACTGTGCGCAAAAAGTGCAAAAGCTTGAGAAGTATTCTTTAAAAATCGAGATGGTGCACGTGGTGCTGGAGGTGCAGAAATTCCGCCAGATCGCGGAGATTGCGGTTCTGGGCAAGCAGCTGCGCCTGACGGCTAAGGAAGAAAGCGCCGACATGTACGCCGCGTTTGACAAAAGCTTCGGCAATATCCAACTGCAACTGCGTAAACTGCACGATCGCCGCCGCGATCACAAGGACCATCAAGGTGTTCAAAAAAGAAGAGCCCGTACGTTCCAATCTTAAGAAAATCAAAGACTGCAAGATGCGCCTATCCGTCGAGGTTTCAGGTGAGCTGGTTGAGCAGCGCTTCGGAGACGTGTTCCGCGAGATTCAGAAAGTTGCGACCCTCCCCGGTTTCCGTAAAGGCAAGGCGCCCCAGGAGCTCATCGAGAAAAATTTTTCGAAAGAAGCCGAAGAGGAGGTTTTGAAGTCGCTGGTGCCGGAAGTGTACACCCGAGCGCTTGTCTCCTGCAAGGCGGCGGCCGTGACGCTGCCGACGATCACAGAGCTGAAGCTGGAACGCGGCCGGAAGATGAGTTTTTTCGCGGACTTTGAGAAGGCGCCGGAGTTTACGCTGAAAAATTATAAGGGCATGCGCCTGCGTCGGGTTTCTCAGGAAGTCAGTGACGAGGATCTGGAAAAGGGCATGCGCTCCCTGCAGGACGCGCGCGCCGAGCTTACGAGTCTAACGGAGCCACGGCCGGTGGAAAAGGGTGATTTTTTGGTCTGCGATATTGAGATCTGGCGTGAGGACCGGTATGAGCCGGGCCGCAAAGGCGCGCTGCTCTATGTGGAGCCCAATCCGGCGGATGACTTTTTTGACAGGGTGCTAGGCGCGTGGCCCAATGAGGTGCGCGAGATCACCCATCTCAAGGAGTCGCGCCCGCACTATAAAGTTTGGATCCGGGATATCCAGCAGAAGAAACTTCCGCCGGTAGACAACGTGCTGGCCAAAAGTTTTGGCAGAGAAACTCCAGAAGAGCTAAAGGAAGCGGTGCGTCGCGATATCGCCCAGCACAAGCGCTCCGAGGCGCGGCACCAGATGCGCGGAGAGCTTTTTCAAAAGCTGTTGGAGGCCTCGCCGTTTAAGTGTCCCGAGGGACTCGTGAACAAGCAGGCCGAGAAGCTTCTGGAAGACGCGGCGAAAGAGCGGCCGCGCGCGGAGTTATCCCAAGACCAGCTTCGCCGTCGCGCCGAGGAACAGGTGCGGCTTTATTTTATCCTACGGCGCGTGGCGGACGAGCAAAAAATCGAGGCCGACGAAGCGGAGCTCGAGCGGCGCTTAAACACGCTGGCCGAGGAGTCCAAGCGTCCGATAGAAGAGGCACGCCGAGTTTTTGAAGACGATATCCGTGAAGGCATGCGGGAGCAGCAAACGATAGAGTTTTTACTGGCCAACGCGAAATTTGACGAAGCAACCTAGAGGAGAGTCTAAATGAGCATACTGGTTCCGATGGTGATTGAGCAGACAGGCCGCTCCGAGCGCGCCTACGATATTTATTCGCGTCTTTTGAAAGACCGCGTGGTGTTTATCGGCACGCCGATCGATGACGTGGTGGCCAACCTCATCATCGCACAGCTTTTATTTTTACAGATGGAGGACCCGGAAAAGGAGGTGTCCATCTACATCAATTCACCCGGCGGCTCCGTCACGAGCGGCTTGGCGATCTATGACACGATTCAGTTTCTGAAGCCCGATGTGAATACCTATTGTGTGGGCCAGGCGGCCAGCATGGGCGCCGTGCTCTTATGCGCGGGTACGAAGGGCAAGCGCTACAGTCTTCCCAACGCGCGCATCATGATCCATCAACCATGGGGCGGCGCTCAAGGCACCGTTTCGGACATCAATATCCAGGCCAAGGAAATCTCGAGGTTGAAGGAACGCCTAAACGAAATTTTGGCCAAGCATACGGGGCAGCCGGTTTCAAAAATCGAAAAAGACACGGATCGCGATTTTTTCATGTCTGCCGACGAAGCCAAAGCGTTTGGTCTTGTGGATGAAGTCGTGACGAACGTGCGTTCTCTCGGGAAAAAATAAATGAGCCAACAGCTCCTTTTGACTCCGGGTCCTTCGGAAGTGCCGCCGCGTGTTCTGGCGCGCATAGCCCAGCCGCTGGTTCATCACCGCACGAAAGATTTCCAAGCCGTGCTGGCCCGGGTTCATGAGAATCTGCGAAAGGTGTTTCTCACCCAGCATCCCGTGATGAGCTTCGCGTGTTCCGGTACCGGCGCCATGGAAGCCTCCATCACCAACTGCTTGTCGCCGGGCGACACCGTGCTTTCGTTTTCGTCGGGCAAATGGGGAGAGCGCTACCGGGACATCGCCAAAGTTTACGGCCTGGAGGTTCACAGTTTTGAAAAACCCTATGGCCAGGCCGTTTCGCCGGAGGAGGTGCGCAGCGCTTTGAAAAAATATCCCCAGGTCAAAGGGGTGCTCGTGGCGTTGTGCGAGACATCCACCGGCGTGTTGCACCCTGTCGAGGCGATCGCGAAAGAGACGCGCGAATCCGGCGCGCTCCTGATAGTAGACGCGATCAGCGGGCTTTTATGCGATCCGCTGAAAATGGACGCGTGGGGCGTGGACGTCGTGGTGTGCGGCAGTCAAAAAGGGTTTATGCTGCCGCCGGGACTCGGATTTGTGGCGCTTGGGGATCGCGCGATCACCGCAGTGCAGAAGTCCAGGTTTCCCAAATACTACTTTCATTTTGAGGAAACGCTAAAAGCTCTCAAGAAAAATGACACACCTTTCACACCAGCCGTCAGCTTGATTCAGGGACTCGATGAAGCGCTGACGATGGCGCTCGACGAAGGGCTTGAAAATGTCTGGAAGCGCCACAACGCGATGGCGGCGCTCGTGCGCCAAAACGTGACGGATTGGGGTCTCGAAATCTTTTCCAAAGCGCACTCGGCCGCGCTCACCGCGGTGAAGTCACCGGCCGGGATCGACTCAGGCGCGATTATTCAGGAAGTGAAAAATATTGATAACGTGATCATGGCGGATGGTCAAAATGAACTAAAAGGTCGGATTTTTCGTTTTGCCCATATGGGCGCTGCCGCGACGCCGCAGGCCGTGGAGCGCGGACTGAAAGCTCTTTCGGCGGCGCTTGAAAAAACCGGCTATAAACCGAAAGGGTCTCTATGCCTGCATCGGTCGTAACGAAAAAAGACAAGCTTAAGATTTTGGTCTGCGATGATTTGGCCGAAGAAGGCCTCGCGGTTTTGAAACATGAAAAGAACCTCGACGTTCAGATCCAGCTGAAGCTCTCCGCCGCCGACTTGAAACAAGCCATTGCCGACGCCGACGCGTGCATCGTGCGTTCGGGCACGCAGCTGACGCGGGACATCCTAGAAGCCGCAAAAGCGCTGCGCGTGATCGGCCGCGCGGGTGTGGGCCTCGACAATGTGGACGTCGAAGCCGCTTCCAAAAAAGGAATCGTCGTGATCAATACGCCGGGCGGCAATACCGTGTCCGCGGCGGAGCATACCTTTTGTCTCATTATGGCGCTGGCGCGCAGCATTCCGCAGGCCGATGCTTCCTTGAAGCGCGGGGAGTGGGAACGCAAGAAATTTACCGGTCATGAGCTGTATGACAAAACCTTGGGTATTTTAGGGCTCGGCCGCATCGGCGGTGAAGTGGCCAAGCGCGCTCAAGTATTCGGTATGCGCGTGGTGGCGTATGATCCTTTCCTGCGTGTGGACAAGGCAAAGCAGATCGGCATCGAACTTTTGAGTCTCGAGGAACTGCTGGAGCGGTCGGATTTTATCACGCTGCACATGCCGTTGACGTCGGAGAACCACTATATCCTGGGGGATAAAGAATTTAAAAAAATCAAAAAAGGCGCGCAGATTATCAACTGTGCGCGCGGCGGGTTGATTGACGAGGCGGCGCTTTTGAAGGCATTGGAGTCCGGGCGCGTGGCCGGCGCGGCGCTGGATGTGTTTGAGACGGAGCCGCCCAAGGACCTGGCACTCGCGCGTCACCCCAAGGTGATTGCCACGCCGCATCTCGGGGCTTCGACGGAAGAAGCGCAGATCGCGGTTGCCGTGGACGTGGCGCAGAGCATCGCCGACTTTCTTCTGGGCCGCGGCGTGCGCAATGCCGTGAACGTGCCGTCACTAGACCCGAAAGTGTTAAAAGAACTGGAACCTCATATACGGCTTGCGGAAAAACTGGGGTCGCTTCAAACGCAGCTCATCGAAGGTCATATTTTACAGGTGGATATCTGTTATCACGGCGAGGTTGTGGAGTTTGAGACCACCGCGATCACGGTCGCGGTGATCAAGGGGCTTTTGACGCCTATCTTGGCGGAAAACGTCAACTACGTGAACGCCTCGGTGCTAGCCAAAGACCGCGGCATTAAAATCACGGAATCCAAGTCATCCACCCCGATCAGCTTTGCCAATCTGATCCAGGTCGAGGTAAAAACGGACAAGATGAAAAGCTTCGTGGCCGGCACGCTTTTTACGCGCGAGGATCCGCGCATCGTGATGATCGACAATTTCCACGTCGAAACGGTGCCACAGGGGTATATGCTGCTTGTTTCCAACCGCGATGTCCCGGGCATCGTGGGGCAGGTCGGCACGATTTTGGGAAACAACCAGATCAATATCGCCGGCATGACATTTGGCCGTGACAAACCGGGCGGACAGGCCAAAACCGTTTTAAACGTGGACAGCTTCGTGTCCGATCCCGTGATTCAAGAAATCAAGAAAGCCAAGAACATTTTAGACGCAAAACTGATCAAGTTGTAAGTGACAACAAATGCCAAATACAGTGGTTGTCGGTGCTCAATGGGGCGATGAGGGCAAAGGTAAGATCATTGATATCTTGTCCAAAAGCGCCGATTATGTCGTTCGTTATCAAGGTGGCAACAACGCGGGCCATACCGTGGTGAACCGGCATGGCCAGTTTGTGCTGCACCTCGTCCCTTCCGGCGCGTTTCATCCGAAGACGCGCTGCGTGATCGGTAACGGCGTGGTCGTGGATCCCGAGGCGTTGTTAGGAGAGATCCGCAGTTTGCAGGCGAAAGGCATTTCCGTGAAAGGCCGGCTCTTTGTCAGCGAACGCGCGCATCTTATTTTTCCGTTTCATAAAATCATCGATCGCCTGCGTGAGGCAAAAAAAGGGGTGGTCAAGATCGGCACCACGGGCCGCGGCATTGGTCCCTGTTACAGCGACAAAGCTCAGCGCACCGGCATCCGCGTCGTGGACCTGCTCAACCCGCCGTATTTTCGTAAAAAACTAGAAGAAACGCTGTTAGAAAAAAACGAGATTTTTCGCAGGATCTACCGGCACAAGGGTTTTTCGGCCGCTGAACTTTGCAGCCAGTATCTGCGTTTTGGAAAAGCGATACGGCCTTATGTGGCGGATACCACGACGCTTTTAAACGAGGCGATCCGCAAGAAACGCTCGATTCTCTTTGAGGGCGCTCAAGGCACGCATCTGGACATCGACCACGGCACCTATCCGTTCGTGACCTCGAGCTGTGCTACGTCCGGTGGCGCTACCGTCGGCAGCGGGGTGCCGCCCACCGCGATCGATCGCGTGATCGGCGTCGTGAAGGCCTACACCACGCGTGTGGGAGAAGGGCCCTTTCCGACGGAGTTTGGGCCTGATCTCATGGATCGCATGCGCAAGAAGGGCAATGAGTTTGGGGCGACGACGGGCCGGCCCCGGCGCTGCGGTTGGTTTGACGCGGTGCTGGCCCGGTATTCCTGCGTCGTGAACGGCATTTCAGAGATCGCCGTGACGAAGCTCGATGTTTTGGATGAGTTGGACGCGATCAAGATCTGCGTCGGCTACCGGCATAAAGGACGCGTTTACCGGCAGTTTCCCGCTTCGCTCGAGGTGCTGGGAAACGCGCGGCCCGTTTATGAGACCTATGCCGGTTGGAAAAAGGATACCACCCATATCCGGAGCTACCCCAAACTACCCTCTCAAGCCAAGAAGTATCTCCAGCGTTTTTGTGCGCTTTTGGGGGCGCCGATCACCCTTCTTTCGGTAGGTTCCCATGAAGACCAGACCCTCGCGTTTTAAAAACGACTTGCCCCGGCATGTGGCGATCATCATGGACGGCAACGGACGCTGGGCGCTGGCTCACCGGCAGCCCCGCGTCGCGGGCCACCGCGAAGGCGTGGAACGTGTCCGCGAGATCATTGAGGCGTCCGTGGATATCGGCATCCCGATTTTGACGCTCTACGCGTTTAGTCAGGAGAATTGGAAGCGGCCTAAATCCGAAGTCAATTTTCTGATGAAGCTCCTGGGATTTTTTATCGATCAGGAAATCAATCGTTTGAATCACGAGGGCGTATGTATCCGCACGCTCGGCCGCATCGAGGAACTGCCAACCGAGACGTTAAAAAAAGTGGAACAGGCCGTCGGGCGTACCCGGCACAACACAAAGCTCATCCTGAATATCGCGCTGAACTATGGCGCACGGCGTGAGATTCTGGATGCGGTCGAAAAAATAGCGCGCGAAGGTTTGAACGGCGGACCGCTCACGGAAGAGGCGTTTTCGTCCCGTCTCTACACGGCGTCGCTACCCGATCCGGATCTTTTGATCCGCACGAGCGGCGAGATGCGCGTTAGCAATTTTCTTTTGTGGCAGATCTCGTACTCCGAAATTTACATCACCAAGAAATTTTGGCCGGATTTTCGTAGGAAAGACTATTTGAAAGCGATCCGAGAGTATCAGCGCCGCGAGCGGCGGTTTGGGGACGTGGTGGTGTGAGCATCCAAAGACTTTTGGAGCGCGTGGGGACCAGCGTCGTGCTTTTGGGCGGGACCGCCCTCGTCTTGTTTCGGGCGGACGCGTTCTGGTTCGGCATGGAAGTGGCGCTTTTCTCAGGCGCGGCGCTGTATGAATTTCTAACGCTGCTCAAAAAACGCGGCATCTTTGTGTATCGCCTTTTTGGTCTGACGATGGGTCTCATCATTCCGGTGATCGCGACGATTGGTTTCGGGTTTACGCAGTCGGGGGAGGTGCTGTTTATCGTTCTGGGGTGCCTTTTTTTGTTTATCCTTCAATTTTTTAGAAAGGATAATTCCGAGGCGCTGCTCGGGATCAGTCTGACGCTTTTCGGGATCCTGTATGTGAGCTGGTTTTTAAGTTTTGTGATTAAGCTACGTTTTTTAAATGACGGCGCTCTTTGGGTCGCGTACCTCGTGCTGGTCACAAAGTCCACGGATGTGGGAGCGTATCTCGTAGGCACGGTATTTGGAAAGCATAGCTTGATCGCGCACATCAGCCCCAAAAAGTCCGTCGAGGGGACGTTGGCGGGACTTGTTTTTAGCACGGGGGCGTCGCTTCTCGTCAATCCATGGCTACCGGAGCCTTTTGGAATCTGGCACGCGGGACTCTTGGGTCTTTTTTTGGGAACCCTGGGGCAGATCGGGGATCTTTCGGAGTCGCTCATGAAACGCTTTTGCGAGGCGAAAGACTCAAGCCAGGTTTTTCCCGGCATGGGGGGTGTGCTGGACACAATCGACAGCATCCTTTTTACCGCGCCGATTTTTTACTATCACTTGAGGCTGTATTTATGAGGAAGACGGTCACGATTTTAGGCTCCACGGGATCGGTGGGGGTGAACACACTTCGCGTGATTGAGGAGCATCCAGAGCATTTTCAAGTCACGGGTTTGGCGGTCGCCTCCAATATCGAGCGGCTGGCGGCCCAAATCGAGCGGTTTTCGCCGCGCGCGGTCTATATCGAAAACCCGGATTCCGTGGCGAGGTTGGCGGCCTTAGGCCCCCGGAATTTTAGGATTTTTACGCCCGACGAAGGTCTGGAGGAGTTTGTCCGTTTTCTCGGCGCCGATATTTTGGTGGCGGCTTCCAGCGGTACGCATTCATTGGGAGCGGTGCTGGACACTTTGCGCGCCGGTAAGAAAGTGGCACTTGCCAATAAAGAGGTGCTCGTGGTTGCGGGTGGGCTGATCATGGACGCACTGCGTGAAAACCCGCGCGCAGCGCTCGTCCCGGTGGACAGCGAACACAGCGCCATTTTTCAGTGTCTCGAGGGCGCTTCTATCGAGGAGGTGGAGCGGCTTGTGCTCACCGGTTCCGGCGGACCATTGGCCGGAATCCCCAAAGAAAATTTCAGAGGCATTTCTAAAGAAGTCGTGATCAACCATCCCAAATGGAAAATGGGGCAGAAGATCTCGGTGGACTCGGCGACGATGATGAATAAGGGTCTCGAGATCATCGAGGCCTCGTGGCTTTTTGGGATACCGATTGAGCGTGTGGCCATCCTGATTCACCCGGAGGCGATCATTCATTCGATGGTGGAGTTTTGCGATGGCTCGGTGCTGGCCCAGATGGGCGTTACTGACATGCGCCTGCCGATTCAATACGCGCTGTCGTACCCCGCGCGACTACCCGCGCCCAGCTCGATGAAGCTGGATCTGGCCGCCGTGGGCCGACTGACGTTTTACAAACCGGATTTGAAAAAGTTTCCGTGTCTTGAAATCGCCTACGAGGCCGCTAGCCGTTCGGGCAGCGCGCCTTGTGTTTTGAGCGCCGCCGACGAAGAGGTGGTGGGCGCGTTCCTGCAGGATAAGATTGATTTTTTGGAGATTCCAAGCATAATCGAGAAAGTGTTGTCGCGGCATCGGCATGTGGCGGAGCCGGATTTGGGTGAAATCCGCTTAATTTACGATTGGGCCAGGGAAGAGGCGAGGAGATTATGTCAGGCGCATTAGTGTTTATCGCGGTGTTGAGCGTTCTGGTGGTCGTGCACGAGTTCGGGCACTTTATCGTGGCGCGGCTCTACGGCATCCGCGTGGAAAAGTTTTCGATCGGTTTTGGGCCCGTTATTTTTCGTAAAAGGGCCGGAGAGACGGAGTACTGTTTTTCGGTATTGCCGTTTGGCGGGTTTGTGAAATTGGCCGGCGAGAGTGAGGGAGAATCGAGGGGTAACCCCTGGGAGTTTACGGCTAAACCGCTCGCGCAGAAGTTTCTTGTCGTATTGGCGGGACCGATCATGAACGCCTTTTTGGCCGTCGTGCTTTTCTTCATTGTTTTTTTGTGGGGACAGCCGCTACTCACGACGCGTGTGGGCAAGGTGATGGACTCGAGTCCCGCGAAGGCGGCCGGGATTCTCGAAAATGACCGCATCACGAGCGTCGACGGCAAGGCGGTGCAGTATTGGGAGGACGTGCTGGAGGCGATCCAAAGCGATTCGGATGGCGAGCTTGTCTTGAGCGTGGAGCGGGGAGAAGAGACGTTATCCGTTACGGTCACCGCGAACCAGAAAGATGGGCTAGACACGACGACAGGTCAAAAGAAAAAGATTTCCTTTATCGGTGTCGCGCCGTCGAGCGAGCTCGTTTACCTGCGCCACGGGATTTTTCAGGCGCTGTATCTAGCCGTGGAACGCGTGTGGCTTATGACAGTGCTTATTTTTCATTCGCTGTGGCTCATGATCACGGGATCGCTTCCTTTTAAGGAATCGATGACGGGACCCATCGGCATCTATTTCCTCACCCAGCAGGCGGCGCAGGTGGGGGTGTACTACCTTTTATATTTTACGGGCTCTTTAAGCGTCAGTCTTTTTGTGCTGAATCTCCTGCCGATTCCGGTGCTGGACGGAGGACATCTGCTTTTCTTTGCGGTGGAAAAAATCAAAGGCTCGCCACTCAAAGATATCGTGAAGGAGCGTATGACACAAGTCGGCCTCGTGGCGCTTCTATCGCTGATGGCTTTTGTGATCGTCCAGGACCTCCACCGCTTCTCCATTCTTGATAATATCCGCAAGCTATTTGGCTAGAATAAATCGCGTTTTGTCTTTGCATTATCCTTACCCATCGCGTGATTTCGCGGAGGTGCGGAATTCCCAAGTTTTAGTTCAGGGTCTTGAAAATTGATAACAGATATGTTATCATTTGAATGGAGCAAATAATTGCTTGAAATTCTCTACTATCCTGATGGAGATAGTGGCTCGGTCAGAGACTATTTGACGCAGCTAGCTAAAGATAGGCCAAAGGCTTTTGCGAAGTTAGTATTAGATTTGGAAGTGCTCGGAGCCCAAGGGTTACAGTCTCAGCAGATTATTATTCGAAACCTTGGAAGCAAATTGTGGGAATTGAAGCGACTGTACGACGGTGTTCAGTACCGATTGATTTTTGGTGTTTGGGCCGGAGCGGTCTGGCTTCTGCACCCCATCGAGAAAAAGGGTAAAAAAACACCAAAAAGTGATTTAGAATTGGCTCGCAAAAGGTTAAGGGAGGTTATAGCGCGATGAGAGGATTTGATAAGCATCTTCAGGAGTTATTGGCCGCACACCCAGAAGCGGCATTGGAACACACAAAATTATTTGCCGAACTGCCGCTCTCGGCGCAATTGGCAGTCATGCGCCGTCGCCGGAAACTTTCCCAGCGCGCTCTCGCCAAAAAACTAAAGGTTCGGCAGCCGCATGTGGCCCGCACAGAAAGCCTGAAGCACGACCCGCGTATTTCCTCCATTGTGAAGGCTGCTAAAGCCGTTCACTGTCACGTGTTGCTTGTGCCCGATGAAGACCTAGGCCGCATTGCCGCCGCATGAGCAAAAACCAGTTGCAGTCAAGGAAAGACCCCTATTCTTCAGACGCAAAGGAAGAGAGGTCATGATTCTATCTGACGCTCTTGCAACATGACAACAGCTAAAATGGATCTGCTCGGCTATTCTACGGCAACGCTTAATAAAATTGCCCAAAAGCCCGTTAAAGAAAATAACAAGCTACGCATGGAAGATTATTCCGGCCATGACTGGTACCGATTTGTGCTGTCTTTTCCACCGCATTTGGTACGTGATTATATTAAGCGGTTTGGCATGGACTCTAGTCAGACTGTTCTGGATCCTTTCTGTGGTACTGGAACTACGCTGGTCGAGTGTAAAAAAAGCGGTGTTCCAAGTATGGGGATTGAATCTAATCCTGTGGCCTGTTTTGCCAGTCGAATCAAGGTAGATTGGCGTCGAGATTCTGGCGGCCTTTTAAATCACGCGCATAAAATTGCCGAACTTACAGTTAAAAAACTTCAAGCGGAAGGCATCGATGATACAAACGGGTTGCCATTGTTTCATAATGGCCATAAAACAGCTTTAAAGTTAAGAACGATATCGGCAGATACTTGGAAGTTACTTTTAAAAGACTCAATCAGTCCATTGCCTCTACACAAGACGTTGGTATTGTTGGAGGTATTGGAGGATCAAAAAGACGAGCGATTTTACTCCCATGAGCGGCTGGCTCTTGCCAAGGCAATTGTTTTTGGAATCAGTAATCTACACTTTGGGCCCGAAGTCGGAATCGGCCCGGCCAAACCAGATGCACCCGTAGTTGAAACATGGCTTGAGGGCATTCGGCGGATGGCTGATGATTTAAGGAAATTACGATCTAAAGCAGATACAAAAGCTATTGTTTATCACGCCGACTCACGGAGCTTGACCAGCGTTCTTAAGCCCAATTCGGTGGATGCGGTTATAACATCGCCGCCCTACCCTAATGAAAAAGATTATACTCGAACGACACGTCTTGAATCAGTGCTCTTGGGGTTCGTGCGTAACAAGGAAGATTTGCGTTTCATCAAACGAAATCTAGTCCGGTCAAATACCCGAAGCGTTTACAAAAGCGACGAAGATGATCTTTTGGTATCAGAAAACAAGGAAATAAATCGAATCGCTGATGCTATCGAGAAGCGTCGAATTGAACTGGGTAAAACATCGGGTTTTGAACGCATGTATGCAAGAGTGACAAAACTGTATTTCGGGGGGATGGCTCGCCATTTATCCGATCTCCGCACGGTGTTGCGGCCGGGTGCTCAATTAGCTTATGTTGTGGGAGACCAAGCCTCGTATTTACGAGTGATGATCCGCACCGGACAACTTCTAGCCGATATTGCTCGGTCGCTTGGTTATGAGGTAATCGGCATTGATTTATTCCGTACTCGATTAGCGACGGCAACGAAAGAGCAGCTTCGTGAGGAAGTCGTTCTCCTTCGCTGGCCTGGAAAAAGAACTTAAAGCAAAGGACAATCATGCGCCAACCAAATGTATATACTCAAATCATCGAAAAAATATTTTTATCGAAATTTAAACGTGGAATACGGGAAGTGGATTTTGAGCGTGAAGACATTGTCAAGTTTGGTAATAAGTTCAAAATAGTTCTGCCTAAGAATCTTGGTGATTTAATCTATACTTTTCGCTACCGAGCAGTCATGCCAAAAAGCATACAATCCAAAGCTGGCAAGGGCGAAGTGTGGATTATCCGGCCGGTCGGCCGCGCCAAGTATCGCTTTGTTTTAGCGCCTGACAAATCTTTGGTTCCCAATAAAAGTATGACTACGACAAAGGTTCCTGATTCAACGCCGGGCATTGTTGCCAAGTATGCTTTTAACGATGAACAGGCGCTTCTTGCCAAGGTACGGTACAACCGACTGATAGACATTTTCACGGGTGTCACTTGCTATTCACTTCAAAACCATTTACGCACGACTGTTACCACCATGGGTCAGGTCGAGACGGATGAAATTTACGTTGGCGTAGACAAGAAAGGCGTTCATTATGCTTTTCCAATTCAAGCCAAGGGTGGCACTGATAAGCTTAGTATTGTGCAGATTGAACAGGATTTTGCTGTCTGTGCCCATAAATTTCCGTTATTGATCTGCCGGCCGGTGGCCGCACAATTTATGAGCGATTGCACCATTGCCCTTTTTGAGTTTGAGCAAAGTGAAAATGGCGTTGGCATCACGTCGGAAAAACATTATAAACTGGTCCCGCCCGAAGAAGTGACGGAAGCCGATTTAAACAATTCTCGCGGCCGGGTATCCGATAAATAATAGACGTAGACGGGTCAAATCTCTCTTTGACTTCATGTGATTTTGATCGGATGTTGTGGCGAACGGGTGATGCGAGGCGGGTAGATTTTGACGAAGGCTGCCCGCCGGCAGGACCCCGAGTCAAAATCCATGATAAGGAAAATTTATGCGTTGGAGCAAGACGTTAATACCGACATTGAAAGAAACTCCGCAGGAAGCGCAGATCAAGAGCCATCGGCTGATGCTGCGTGCGGGGTTGATTCGCAAGCTCGCAAGCGGCACCTACACGTATCTGCCGCTCGGGTGGCGTTCTTTGAGGAAAGCAATCGAGATTGTGCGCGAGGAGATGGATAAGGTTGGGGCTCTCGAGATCCTCATGCCCGCGATTCATCCGGCGGATCTCTGGAAAGAGTCTGGCCGCTTCGAGATCCTCGGCGAAGACATGATTTATTTTAAAGATCGCCATGGCAAGGAAAACGTTCTTGGCCCCACGCACGAGGAGGTTGTGACGGATCTTGTGCGTCGAGAAGTGCATTCCTACAAACAGCTCCCGATGACCTTGTATCAGATTCAGACAAAATTTCGTGATGAAATGCGCCCTCGCTCAGGGATTATCCGCAGCCGGGAATTTTTAATGAAAGACGCTTACAGCTTTCATGCGACGCCAGAATGCCTCGACAAAACGTACGAAGAGATGAAAGAGGCGTATAAAAGGATTTTTACGCGTTGCGGGCTCGATTTTCATATCGTGCAGGCCGATCCGGGCGCCATGGGCGGCTCGGGCTCGCAGGAATTTGTGCTCTTCTCCGACGCTGGCGAAGACCGCATGGTGCAGACGGGCGAGCGGGGCGTCGTGGTCAGCGTCGAAATGGCCGAACGATGGATCGAAAAACAGGATTTGCCCAAAGAGCCGGCGCCCAAACGATATAAAAAAGTGCACACCCCGGGGCATTCGAGCGTCGAAGGAGTTTGCGCGCTGTTGAAAAAGAAACCGCAAGATCTTGTCAAAACCATGATCTATGAAACTTCGGACAAAAAATTATTCGCGGTGTTGGTGCGCGGCGATCATGAAGTGAGTGATTACAAGATAAAGAAAAGGGTGCATCCGACGGCGGCGCTTGCTTCGAGGAGCGCGATCGAGCGCGCGGGCTTCTGTTTTGGTTTCAGTGGCCCCATCGGTTTAAAGCTGCCGCTCTATGTGGACGCCGATGTGCTTCAAATGAAAGGCCTTGTGATCGGCGCCAACGAAACGGACTACCATCTCATCGACGCACATGTTGCGGATTTTACCCGGAGCTGCGAAAGCGCTCTCGAGATCGGTGATTTTCGCCAAGTAGTCGAAGGCGATAGCTCCGCGGACGGAAAATCAAAACTTATTTTTAAAACAGCGATCGAGCTTGGGCATATTTTTAAACTAAACCGGCGCTATTCGGAGCCTCTCAAAGCGCATTTCTTAAATGAAAACGGCAAAACCAACCCCATTCTCATGGGTTGCTACGGAATCGGTATCAACCGCATCTTGGCGGCTGCGATCGAACAGACGGCGAATGATAAAGGAATCATTTGGCCTAAAAGTATCAGTCCGTTTCAGGTTCTCGTCACGTTGCTGGATCCCGCGGATCCGCAGTCGATCGAGATCGTGGAACGTGTCACGACGGGCCTCGAAAAGCGGAGCATCGACTATTTGGTGGACGACCGCCCGGAGACGCCCGGTGTTAAGTTTAACGATGCGGATTTGATCGGTATTCCTCTACGGCTGACGCTGGGTTCGCGCGGCCTCAAGGCCGGAAAGGTGGAGCTGAAAGTTCTTAGGACGGGCGCCATGACGCCCGTCGCTGTTGCTTCCGATATAGCCCAGGCCATCCAAGACCAGCTTGACAAGCTCTAGCTAGCTTTGCTACTATACTAACCATTCAACAGGGCTTAAGGACTGACCGCAAAAAGTGGGTGAAGACCCACTTTTTTTGTTCTAGGGTTTACAATGGGTTTACCGTATGAAATCGAATCCCGGCGGGACGCGATCGAGGCGGAAGTCGCCACGTTCGGCGCCTGGCTTGTGGATATCGAATGGAAAAAATTTCAAGGCCGTCAGGTGATCACCATCCTCGCGGATAAGGAGGGCGGGATCACGCTCGAGGACTGTGTGGTCTTGAACCGCCATTTGAGCGGTTTCTTGGACGGGTTGGAGCTTGTTCATGAAAGCTATGTGCTCGAGGTTTCGAGTCCGGGCCTAGACCGGCCGCTCAAAAGCCAAGAGGATTTTTCGCGCGCGATCGGCGGAAAAGTGCGTGTCGTGGTACAGCCGCCCGGGCAGGCTCAGGAGATTCTGATAGGGCGTCTCGTGCAGGTGCAGTCCGATGCTGTCACGTTGGAGCTCGGCAAAGAGCGCGCTTTAAGGGAAGTGCCGATTTCGGGGATCGCGAAAGCCACAAAAGAGGTATCGTTTCGATGAATCACGAACTGTTAACTGTTTTAGAAAATATTGAGCGCGAAAAAGGCGTCAGCCGTCAGATATTGGCAGAGTCCATTGAGGCCGCGCTGGTGTCCGCGGCTAAGAAAGTGCTTCACGATAAAGACAAGGAAGTGCAGGTCAAGTTTGATCTTGAGACTGGCGGCATACAGATTTTTTCGGAAGGCAAAGAGATCGTTTCTTCCGAATTTGGCCGCATCGCGGCCCAAACCGCAAAACAAGTGATCATCCAGAAGATCCGCGAAGCCGAGCGCGAAGTGATCTACAACGACTTTCACGGCAAAGTCGGATCGATCGTCAGCGGCATGGTCTATCGTTTTGAGAAAGGTTCAATTTTGGTAGACCTTGGGAAAACGGAAGGCATCCTACCGAAACGCGAGCAGTCCCCGCGTGATAATTATCGCCAGGGCGACCGGGTGCGCGCCTACGTTTTGGAGGTGAACAATACGGGCAAAGGCCCTGAAGTGATTCTGTCGCGCAGTCATCCCGGCTTTGTGAAAAAACTGTTTGAGCTGGAAGTGCCCGAAATCTACGAAGGAATCGTGGAGATTAAATCCGTTTCTCGTGAGCCGGGAGACCGTTCCAAAATCGCAGTATGGTCCAAAGATGACAAGGTGGATTCGGTGGGCGCCTGCGTGGGCATGCGCGGTTCGCGCGTGAAAGGCGTCGTGAAGGAACTGCAGGGCGAGAAAATCGATATTGTGCGTTGGAGCGAAAACGTCGAGGAGTTTGTGACGGCGGCGCTTAGCCCGGCCGAAGTTTCTTCGGTCAAGACGCTAGGTTCGGAGGAGAGAAAAGTCGAAGTGGTGGTGGCCGATGATCAGCTGTCGCTGGCGATCGGCAAAAGCGGCCAAAATGTGCGCTTGGCTTCCAAGCTGACAGGTTGGAATATTGACATTCGTTCGAAGAGGGATATCGTCAAAGAAAAGCTTGAGGACGTGATGGGCGGGGCTCCCGAAGCTGCCTCGGCAGCCGCCGCGGGAGATTTGACGTCGATTGAGGGCATCGGCCCCAAAACCGCCGAAGCGCTGATGGAAGCCGGCTACAAAACGGTAGAGGAGTTGAAGGGTATTACGGAAGAAAAGCTTTTGGAAGTAAAAGGGATCGGTAAAAAGACAGCGGAAAAAATTCTCGAGTACCTGCAAAAGGGGCCTCATGAGAGTTCATGAGCTGGCCAAAGAGCTAAAAACGACCAGTAAAGAGATTTTGGACGTTTTAAAATCTTTAAAACTCGAAGCCAAAAGCCACATGAGCCAGTTGACGGAAGACGGCGTTCGCCACGTTAAAGACGCGCTCACCAAACCTAAAGCAAAAGCACAAGAGCCCGCTCGCGCTTCCAGCTCCGCCCATTCCATGGCCTCCTCCTTGGAGAAAGCCAAGAAAGAGATATTCTCAAAACGCATTTCATCCGCGGCGGCTGCCAGTACCGTAGCCTCGACTTTTAAGAAATCGGTTACGTTGGCCCGCGCGCCGTCCCCGCGGTCCATCACAACGACGGCTCCGACGCCTCGGGGCAGCATTTCCGCGCCGCCTCCGCCCAAAAAAGAGTTTAAGCCTGCGCCGCCGGCTCCGCGGCCCGTTACAGCTGCGCCCGTCCAGACCAGCGCTCCCGTGCAAACCGTTGTGGAGATCGCGGCGCCCCGCATCACCGAAATCGCAACTCCGATCGCCGTAAAAGATTTAGCGGCGAAGCTCAATTTGAAGCCTAATGAGCTCATGCAGCGTCTTATCAAAATCGGCGTGTTTGCCACGATCAACCAGACGCTCAATTTTGAAATAGCTAAGAAGGCCGCCGCGGAGTTTAGCGTCGAGGTTGTAGAGGCTAAAAAATTTTTGACCCCGACCGCCAGTGTGTTATCGTCCGTTAACGCCGAGGCAAAAGATGTTTTGCGGCTCAAGTATCGGGCTCCGATCGTAACCTTTATGGGGCATGTGGACCACGGCAAAACCTCGCTTTTGGACGCGATCCGAAAAACGAAAGTGGCTGCCGGAGAGGCTGGCGGTATTACGCAGCACATCGGCGCTTACGAAGTTTTTTTGCCCAAAGGCGCAATTACTTTTTTAGATACACCGGGTCATGAGGCGTTTACCGCGATGCGCGCGCGGGGAGCGAAGGTCACGGACATCGTGGTGCTGGTGGTGGCCGCGGACGACGGGGTGATGCCGCAGACGATCGAAGCGATTGACCACGCGAAAGCGGCCGGCGTGCCGATCGTCGTCGCGATCAACAAGATGGATTTACCGACGGCCAATCCGGAGCGCGTGAAGAAGGCGCTTTCCGAACGCGAACTGTTGGCCGAAGACTGGGGGGGCAAAACAATCATGGTAGGTGTCTCGGCGCGTACGGGCAAGGGCATCGATCAGCTTTTAGAAATGTTGGTTTTGGAAGCCGAACTCTTGGAGCTAAAGGCCGATCCGGAAATGCTGGCGCAAGGGACGGTCGTGGAAGCCGAGCTCTCCAAGGAAAGTGGCGTGCTTGCGACCGTGCTGGTGCAGCAAGGCACGTTGAGGATCGGGGACGTGATCATTGTCGGTAACAGCTTCTGCAAGGTGCGCGCGATGATCAATGACCGGGGAGCGCGTGTGAAGGAAGCGCCGCCCTCGACACCGGTAGAGATTCTGGGACTCGCGAGCGTGCCCAAGGCCGGAGATCATTTTCAGGTGGTGGATCATGAGCGGAAGGCGCGCGAAATCGTCGAGCGGCATTCCCAGACCGAGTACGACCGCATACGCTTGGCGCACGTGACGCTCGAGGATATTTACCAGGGCGTCAAGGCCGGTAAGGTCGAGGAATTGAAGCTGATTATCAAGTCGGATGTGCAGGGTTCCGTGGAGGCGCTCTGCGCGACGCTTGGGAAAATCCACGCCAAAGACGTGCGTTTAAAAATCGTGCATACAGGGGCGGGGGAGATTTCAGAGTCTGATATTTTGTTGGCAGCCGCGTCTAACGCGGTGGTGATCGGGTTTCACGTGAGTATCGCCGACGCCGCGAAGACGGCCGCCGAAAAAGAGCTGGTGGACGTGCGTTTTTACGACATTATTTATGAGGCGAAAGCCGCGATCGAAAAGGCGATGGAAGGGCTTCTGGCGCCTGAGGTGCGCGAAGTGTTTCTCGGCAGCGCCGAAGTGCGGCAGGTATTTAAAGTTTCCAAGATCGGAGTGATTGCCGGCTGCACGGTTTCGAAAGGCAAGATTGTCCGTAACGCGGGTTGCCGCGTGATGCGTAACGGCCAAAAAATCCACGAGGGCAAGATCCAGAGTCTTAAGCGTTTTAAAGATGACGCGCGCGAAGTGCTCGAGGGTTTCGAGTGCGGCATCGGTGTTTCCAATTTTGACGAATATCTGGCCGGCGATCGCGTCGAAACCTATGAGATTCAGACCAAGGAGAGAAAGCTAGAGTGAGCCGTGTGCTCTCAGGGATGCGGCCCACGGGACCGCTTCATCTTGGGCATCTCTTGGGCGCGCTGGACAACTGGACCCGTCTCCAAGCCGATCACGAGTGTTTTTTTATGGTCGCCGACCTGCACGCGCTGATGGGTGAGTACGAAAACCCCGCCGAGATTCAAAAAAATACCACTGAAATGATCGTCGATTGGCTGGCTTGTGGGATAGACCCCGAAAGAAGCGTGATTTTTGTGCAGTCCCAGATTCCGGAGCACGCGGAGTTGGCGCTGATGCTGGGCATGATGACGCCTCTGGGGCGGCTCGAACGAAACCCCACCTACAAGGAACAGCTTCGCGAGATCACAGGACGCGATCTGACCACCTTTGGATTTCTCGGTTATCCGGTACTGCAGGCCGCCGACATCTTGCTCTATCGCGCGGATAAGGTGCCCGTGGGCGAGGATCAGCTGGCGCATTTGGAGCTCACGCGAGAAATCGTGCGGCGTTTCAAGTTTCTTTATAAAAACGACCTCTTTCCGGAGCCGCAGGCGCTATTGACGAAGGAAGCGCGCATTCTTGGGACCGATCGGCGTAAGATGTCCAAAAGCTACGGCAACGCGATCCATCTGTCCGATACCGAGGAGGCGATGCGCAAAAAAGTGCAGTCAATGGTCACGGATCCGGCGCGTGTGAAGGTAAGCGACCCCGGCCATCCGGATGTGTGCAACGTGTATTCGTACCATCAAATTTTTTCAAGTCCAAGCAAAACCCGTGAAGTCTACGACTGGTGCACGACCGCCCAAAAAGGTTGCAGGGATTGCAAAAAGGAACTGGCCGGGATTCTGGACGCGAGCCGTTTGCGGGAAATCCGTGGGCGCCGAGAGCATTTCACAAACAATAAAAAGATGATTTCTGATATCATAGAACGCGGTCGCCAGAAGGCGGCAAAAGTCGCGCGCGAAACTATGGAAGACGTGAAGGGATCGATGGGTTTAATCCATCGGATGTAGGGTTGTCTAGCATGGGTTACAAAGTTAAATTAGATGTTTTTGAGGGTCCGCTGGATCTCCTTCTTTATTTGATCAAGAAGGACGAGCTGAATATCTATGACATCCCGATCACGCGTATCACCGGACAATATCTCGAGTATCTGGAGTTTATGGAATCGTTGGATCTCGATATCGCGGGCGATTTTATTCTGATGACCGCGACGCTGATGCAGATCAAGTCCAAGACCTTGCTGCCTCCGGATCCGGAGGCGCCGCCCGAGGAGCAGGACCCCCGAGCGGAGCTCGTGAAAAGGCTTCTCGAGTACAAGGCGTTTAAAGAAGCGGCTGAAAAACTGCAGGGGATGGAGGCCGAGCGGGGGAATCTATTCGCGCGTTGGCCGATGGATACCCGGGCGCTGTTGGACGACGAGATGTTTTTGGAGGTTTCGACGCAGGATCTGGTGAGCGCTTTTCTAAAAATTGTTAAAAATCTGCCGCGCACACAGTTTCATGAGGTGACCGACGATGAGTACACGGTGGCCGATAAGATCCACGAGATTACGCATCACCTCGTGCGCGAGGTCCGAATTTACTTTAGCGTTCTTTTTAAAAACGCACGCAGCAAAAATGAGGTGATCGCTTGCTTTTTGGCGATTTTGGAGCTGGTGCGCTTAAAGGAAGTGGTGGTTCGGCAGAAGGCGACGTTTGAAGAGATCGAAATTCAGCGCAACGAGAAACACATCGCGCGTTTAATCGGGTAAGGACTCGTTATGGAAAACAAGGAATGGAAATATGCGATCGAGGCGCTTTTGTTCGCGAGCGACCGGCCGCTTCTGATATCTGAAATTGAGGGCGTTTTTTCCAGCGAATTGACCGGGAAGGAAATCGAGGGATTTTTGGCGGAGCTCCGGTCGGAGTATGACGCCGAGGCACGGGGGTTTCGTCTTTTTGAGATCGCGGGCGGGTGTCAGCTTGTGACCGACAACAAGTTCGCGCCTTTCCTAAAAAAGTTTTTCCAAGACCGCGAGAAAAGAAGGCTCTCCCGCGCTAGTCTTGAAACGCTTTCAGTGATCGCCTACCGCCAGCCGGTGACGCGCGCGGATATCGAGTTTATCCGGGGCGTCAACGTGGATGGCTCGATCGCCTCACTTACGGAAAAAAAACTGATCCGCGTGGTCGGGAAAAAAGACGCGCCCGGACGTCCGCTGCTCTACGGAACGACACGTGAATTCTTGGAGCGCTTTGGGTTAAGCGCGCTTAAAGATTTGCCGCCGCTGTCAGAGTTTACCGAAAAGGACATTGCCGCCGAAATCGGGAAATTTACGCCGGTGACCACGGAAACCGAAATTATCCGGGAAGATGAGGAAGGCGCGCAGAATGAAAGTCGGTGACTTAAGAAAAGAGGTGGATCGTCTGGACGCGAAGATCCTCGAGTTTTTAAACGCGCGTGCCCGGCTTTCCAAAAAAATAGGCAGCGCGAAGATGCGCGCAGGATCCGAAGGGATCTATGCGCCACATCGCGAGAAAGAGGTGCTGGACCGGCTACGGATGCTGAATCGGGGTCCGTTGACGCCCGCCGCGATTGAGGCGATCTACCGCGAGATCATGTCGTTTTCGATCAGTCTCGAAAAGCCCGTAAAGATCGCGTATCTCGGACCGGCCGTGACCTACACCCACCAGGCAGCCCGGAAAAAATTTGGGTCGCTGGTTGAGCATGTGCCATCGAGCAGTATTTCGGATGTGTTCACGGATGTGGAGCGCGAACGCTGTGATTATGGCGTCGTGCCGGTCGAAAACTCAACCGAAGGCGCCGTGAATCACACGCTCGACATGTTTACGGAATCTGGTTTAAAAATTTACGCCGAAGTATTTTTGCCGATTCATCACCACTTCATGTCCATCGGCAATCCCATAAAGAGCATCACGCAAGTTTATTCCAATCCTCAAGTGTTTGGCCAGTGTCGGATGTGGCTCGAGTCCAACGTGCGCAGCGCGGATCTTATCGACACGGCCAGCACCGCGGAAGCCGCACAGATCGTCGCGAACAACTCGAACCGCGAAGGTATTGCCTGCATCGCCAGCGAAGTGGCCGCGAAGGAATATGGTTTGAAGGTGTTGGCTTCCTCGATTGAAGACAACCCCAACAACACGACGCGTTTTTTGGTGATCTCTAGAAGCGAAGCGCTGCCGACAAAGCGCGACAAAACATCGATCGTGTTTGCGATGAAGGATCGCGCGGGCGCCTTGCACGATATTCTCGTGCCGTTTAAAAAAGCGCACATCAACATGACCAAAATTGAGTCTCGTCCTTCGAAGAAAAAAGCGTGGAATTACTATTTTTTCGTCGATTTCGAAGGCCACCACCACGAGCCGCGCGTTCAAAAAGCGCTTTCGGGTCTTGAGCGGCACTGCACGTTTCTTAAAATTTTAGGTTCCTACCCAAAGGCAGACGTCTAAGTGGGTTTATTTCCAACAGCCCGGCCGAATCTCGCCGGCGTCAAAAACTATGTTCCCGGCAAGCCCATCGAAGAGGTGGAGCGCGAGTACGGTGTCCAAAACGCCATCAAGATGGCTTCCAATGAAAACGCGCTTGGCCCATCGCCGAAAGCGGTCGCCGCGATCCGGAAAAGTTTAGGCCGCATCCACCGTTATCCCGATGGGGGCTGCTTCTACCTCTCGCGGGCGTTGTCTAAAAAACTGGGTGTTATGTCTGAACAGCTGGTGTTTGGCAACGGGTCGGATGAGATTTTCGTGCTCGCGGTTCGCGCGTTTGTGCAAAAAGCCGACGAAGTCGTGATCGCTGATCCGACGTTTCTGATTTATGAAATCGTGACGCGCACGCAAGAAGGCGTTGTGATCAAAGTGCCGATGAAGGACTTTCGGTACGATTTGGATGCGATGCTCTTGAAAGTTTCGGTGCGCACGAAAGTTGTTTTCATCGCGAATCCCGACAATCCCGTCGGCACGTATATTTCGGAAATCCGGCTGCGGTCATTTCTGAAGCTGGTGCCGCGCACGGTGGTCATTGTTTTGGACGAAGCGTATTATGAATTTGCGCGCGAACAAAAAGATTACCCCGACTCTCTAGCTCTTTTAAAGGAATACAAAAATCTCGTCATCACGCGCACTTTTTCCAAAGCTTACGGCCTAAGCGGTTTGCGGATCGGCTACGCGGTGGCGCATCCGGAAATCACGCAGGCGCTTCATAAAGTCCGTGAACCGTTCAACGTGAATCTCCTGGCGCAGGAAGCCGCGCGCGCGGCGCTGGAGGATGCCGCGCATCTTCAAAAGACCTTGAAATTAGTGCGCGAAGGTCGCCAGAAGCTTGTGCGCGAATTGCGCCGCATGAATGTCCGCTGTGTGGACACCGTAACTAATTTCATCCTGGCGGATTTGGGGTGCGACGCCCAAGCCATCTACGAAAAGATGCTCAAAAAAGGAGTGATTGTGCGCTCCATGGCGGCCTGGGGCATGCCGAGCTTTATCCGTGTCACGATCGGAAAACCGTTGGAAAATACAAAATTTATAAAAGTCTTAAAGGAGGTTTTGTCATGATCATCGTTCTAAAGCCCGAGGCCACCCAAAAAGAAGTCGCTCACGTTGTGAGCAAGATCAAGGAGTTGGGTTTGAAGCCGATGCTCTCGGAAGGAAAGGAGCGCACGATCATCGGCGTGATCGGCGAGGAGGACCGCGCGCGCTTACAGCCCTTTGAGGCCTATCCAGGCGTGGAGCGCGTGGTGCAAATCCAACAGCCGTATAAATTTGTCTCGCGTGAGTTTAAAAAAGAAAATAGCGTCATCAAAATCGCGCCCGGCGTCGAGATCGGCGGCGAGAAGGTGATCGTGATGGCCGGACCCTGCACCGTGGAAAACCGCGAACGGCTTCTGCGCATCGCGAAACACGTCAAGCAGAACGGCGCAAAAGTCCTGCGTGGCGGCGCATTTAAGCCGCGCACGTCTCCATACTCCTTTCAGGGTCTGAGAGACAAGGGAATGAAGTTTTTGTACGAGGCCAAGCAGGAAAGCGGTCTTCCGATCGTGACGGAGCTTATGGATCCGAGGGATATTCCCTTGTTTCTAAAATACTCGGACGTAATCCAGATTGGCGCGCGCAACATGCAGAATTTTGAACTGCTAAAAGAGGTGGGCAAAACGCGTAAGCCCATACTTTTAAAACGTGGCATGGCCAGCACGGTTAAAGATTTTCTTTTATCCGCGGAGTATGTTTTCTCGGAGGGCAACCACAACGTGATCCTCTGCGAGCGCGGCATCCGGACTTTCGAGGACTCGACGCGCTTTACGCTGGACATCAGCGCGGTGCCGGTGATTAAGCGCTTGAGCCATTTGCCGGTGGTGATTGATCCGTCGCATTGCTCCGGGATCTGGGATTATGTGTCGCCGTTGGCGAAGGCCGCGGTGGCGGTGGGGGCGGATGGGTTGTTGATCGAGGTGCATGACGAACCCGAAAAAGCGATGTGCGACGGGCCGCAGGCGCTGAAGCCCGAGAAGTTTGGGCTCTTGATGGACGAGCTTCGCCAGATCGCGAAAGCGATTGGGAGAAGTATCTGAAAAAACCTCTATTTAATAAAATCTGCATCGTGGGTGTTGGACTGATTGGTGGGTCACTGGGACTCGCGATCAAGAAGCGTAAGCTGGCTAAGTTTGCGGTGGGGGTGTTTCGCCGCAAAGCGACGCTGGATAAAGCACTCGGTGTCGGGGCTGTGGATGCGGGCACGCTAGATCTAAAGCGCGGTGTGCAGGGTGCGGACCTTGTAATTTTGGCGGGACCGGTATCGACGATTGTGGGGCAAATTAAAATTCTGGGAAAACTTCTGGATTCGAAGACAGTCGTTGTGGATGTGGGTAGTTCCAAGGCAGTGGTTGTCCAAGCGGCTAAAAAATATCTAAGAAAGAATATTTTTGTGGGTTGTCATCCCATGGCCGGTTCCGAAAAAACGGGCGTGGAATTTTCGGATTCGGATTTATTCAACGAGGCCATCTGTTTTCAGACATCCGGAAACAAGAAAATAGAAAGATTTTGGCAATCCTTGGGCGGCAAGTCCGTCGTCATTGACGCCAAAACCCACGACGCTTGGGTAGCCCAAGCCAGCCATTTACCTCACCTCGTTTCTTTTGCGATGTTTCGGCATTTTCCAAAGAACCAAAAATTTGGCATCAACCCCAGCATCCGCGACTTGGCGCGTCTATCCCAATCCGACCCTCACCTTTGGGCGGATATTCTATTGTCCAATCAAACACAGGTTTTACTCGCTTTAAACAATTTTCAAAAAAATTTGTCCTTGTGGAATATCGCATTGCGTAGAAAAAATCACGCTGAGATCGTGCGTTTTATCCAGAAAGCTAATGAGATTCGGTAAGAAAAATATGCAGCGAGTGATTCGACGGGTGACGGCGGGCGGGGCGCCCCGTGGGCGCGCAGGAACGAGCACCCATGGGGCTGCCCGCCGGCAGGACCCGTCGAATCACGAGCGTAGGACCCGTTTTCGTCGCAAACTGATCATTGCGATCGACGGTCCGGCGGGTAGCGGCAAGTCCTCCACCGCCAAGGCGCTGGCGAAGGCGCTCAAAATTCCGTTTATCGATACCGGAGCGATGTACCGGGCGGTGACGCTGAAGGCGATGAGTGAGGGGGTGTCGTTCGCGGACAAGCCGGCCCTCGTAAAAATCGCCGAAAGAACGCGCATCGAACTGCGAGGCGCCGATCCCCACAAACAGCGCGTATTTTTAGATGGCAAAGATGTCAGCAAAGCCATTCGTTCGCCCGAAGTAACACGCAACGTTTTTCATATCGCCCAGCTTCCGGCGATTCGTCGTGAAATGGTCCAAAAACAGCGGAGGATGGGTCTTGAGAGCGGCGGCGTGATGGAGGGGCGAGACATCGGCACCAAAGTTTTCCCGAAAGCAGATTATAAGTTTTATTTTGAAGCCAATCCTAAGATTCGCGCTCTCCGCCGCTACCGGGAGCTCATGGCCACAGGCCAAAAAGTAACCCTTCCCCGGGTGCTGGACGAGATCAAAAAAAGAGATCTTACGGATTACCGCCGTAAAGAGGGGCCGCTGCGCCGCGCAAAAGACTCCCGGCTCATCGACACGTCCTCATTGACAATCCAGGAGACTGTTGATAAGATCCTCCGCGTTGTTCATGTCAGCCAAGCGGCATAGAACGCCTTTTTTCTATCGGTTGGTGAAGGTTGTTCTTTTTACTTTGTATGTGATTTTGTTCCGTTTTCGGGCTACGAACGCCAACAATTTTCCGTCGGATGGGCGGGGAGTTATTTTTGCGCCCAATCACGCAAGTTTCCTCGATCCGCCAATAATTGGCATCTCAGTCAGGCATCACGTTACCTATTTAGCTAAAGAATATTTATTCAAGCCGCTTCTTTTGGGGGCGCCGCTCCGCTGGATGTGGGTGCTTCCGGTTAAAAGCCAAAATAGTGATTTTCGAAGTATGCGGGATTTGATCCGCATTTTGAAGGAAGGCCGGCAGATTGTGGTTTTCCCGGAAGGAACGCGTTCCGAAATGGGACGGCTGAAAGAAAATCCTGAGCCGGGCGTGGGATTTCTCGCGATGAAAAGCGGCGCTCACGTGGTGCCGGTGTTCATTCGAGGCACCTACGAAGCCTGGCCCAAGGGTAAGAAATTTTTTAGATGTAAGCCGGTCACGGCTCGTTTTGGAGAGTCTTTTATACCGGCCGAGGATCCAAGATTTAAGGATCTCGAAGATCCCTACACGGCGGTGAGTCGTGAGATCATGACGCGCATCGCCGCGATTCAGGAAAAGATTTGTGGAGAGGAGAATAAAACACACAATGCAGCAACAGGGAATTAAAAGATTGCCGATGTTCGAAGATGTCGTGTCGCAGGGTGTGGACTCGTCCGTCGATTATGAGAAAACGTTCGTCGAGTTTCAAGAGGGACGCGTCATGAAGGGGCGCGTTATTTCCGTGAGCTCGAAGGAAATCATCGTGGATATCGGCTATAAGTCCGAAGGATTTGTGCCGATCGACGAATTTGACGCGGCGAATCTTCCAAGCGCGGGGGATCTTATCGACGTGCTTTTGGAGCAGGCCGAGGATGAGCATGGCCGCGTGATTCTTTCCAAGCGCAAAGTGGAGCGAAGCCAGAGCTGGGACCGCATGGTTGAAAAGTGCCATGAGGGTGACTGCGTCGAGGGTCGTGTGACCCGTAAAGTCAAAGGCGGGCTGATGCTGGATATCGGCGTGGAGGCGTTTTTGCCGGCATCCCTGGCGTTCTTAAAAGGTTTTGGCAGTCTCAACTCGCTTTTAGGCCAAACGCTTCAGGTGAAAGTTATTAAGATCAACCCCTCGCGTAAAAACATCATCGTTTCGCGCAAGGATCTATTGGAAAAAGAAAAACAGGAAAGCCGCGCCAAAGTGCTGGGGGAGCTTGAGGTAGGGTCCATCCGCAATGGTGTCGTCAAAAATATCACGGACTTCGGCGCCTTTGTCAACCTGGGCGGTATCGACGGACTCTTGCATATCACCGACATGAGCTGGGGCCGCATCAGCCACCCCTCTGAAGTATTAAAGGTAGGCGATAAGATTGATGTGAAGATTTTATCCTTTGACAAGGAGACCCTCAAAGTGTCCCTGGGTCTCAAGCAAAAAGAGGCCAGTCCGTGGGACGGGGTGGGGGAGAAGTTCCCCGTCGGGTCTCGTCAGAAGGGCCGCGTTGTCAACGTCGTTCCTTACGGAGTTTTTGTGGAGTTAGACCGTGGCATCGAGGGTTTGGTTCACGTGTCTGAGATTTCATGGACCAAGCGTGTTGCCAACCCGGCTGAGATTTTTAAGAGCGGGGATGAGGTGGATGTGATGGTGTTGGGCGTGGATCGCGAACATGAGAAGATTTCTCTGGGCATCAAGCAGACAGAATCCAACCCGTGGGTGGGTGTGGATCAGCGCTATTCAGTCGGGATGAAGGTCAAGGGAACCATTCGTAATCTGACCGAGTTTGGAGCGTTTGTGGAGCTCGAAGAGGGAATCGACGGACTGGTGCATGTCTCGGATATGTCCTGGACGCGTAAAGTCGCCCACCCCAAGGATCTTTTGAAAAAGGGCCAGGAAGTGGAAAGCGTGGTGCTTATGGTCGATGCTCCAAACCGCAAGATCTCTCTGGGCTTAAAACAGCTCGTGAGCGACCCCTGGACCGAAATGGCATCCAAACTGTCGCTCGGGTCGTTGGTGCTAGGCACTGTGACCAAAGTAGCGAGCTTCGGCGTTTTCATCGAAATTGAAAAAGATATCGAAGGGCTTCTGCATATTTCCGAAACGGATCTTCACGCGGCGCAGCTTTTGGAGTCCACGTACCCCGTGGGCAAAAAGGTGCAGGCCAAGATCATCAAGATTGATCCGCCTTCCCGCAAAATCGCTTTGAGTACCAAGGGAGTGCAGCTCATTTAAGTGGACACCAAGAAGACGTTGGATCTTCTTTGTGAAAACGCGGTCGACATCATCTCCAAAGATGAGTTTAAAGCAAGGCTCGAGTCCGCCCTCGAGAAGAGAACCCCTCTGCGTGTTAAAGCTGGCTTCGACCCCAGTGCTCCCGATATTCATCTGGGGCACACGGTACTTTTAAGGAAGCTCCGTCAATTTCAGGATCTGGGGCATAAAGTCGTTTTCATCATCGGCGACTACACCGCTTTGGTGGGCGATCCTACAGGGCAGACCAAAACCCGCCCCGCCTTATCACGTGCACAAATCGAGGAGAATGCTAAGACCTACCAAGACCAAGCGTTCAAAATTTTGGATAAGGATCCAAAAAAAATAGAAATGGTATACAACAGTCAATGGCTCGACGGACCGGAGATGTTCCGTATTCTTTTCCAGCAGATTGGTCCTCATGTAACGGTTGATCAACTGTTGGTGCGGGATGACTTTGATAAGCGTCGCAAAGCTCATCGGCCAATCGCTTTTCGCGAACTGATTTACCCCATCTTACAGGGCTATGATTCCGTCAGGATAAAAGCGGATATCGAGTTGGGTGGAACCGACCAAAAATTCAATCTGTTGATGGGTAGAGACTTGCAATCTCAATTTGGCCAACAACCGCAAATCGTCATGACTTTTCCCTTATTAGTTGGTCTTGACGGTGCACAGAAAATGTCTAAGTCTTTAGGGAATTACATCGCGGTGAACGATACTCCGAAGGATGTATTTGGGAAAGCCATGTCCATTCCCGACGCTTTGATGCCAATGTATTTCAATCTTCTGACGTGTGAGAATGGTGGGCAAATTCAAGCGGACGTGGATTCCGGCAAACTTCATCCGCGCGACGCCAAGGTAAGATTGGCAAAGAATCTGACGGATTTCTTACACGGAAAATCGGCCGCCGAAAAGGAGGCGGAAGAGTTTGACCGAGTTTTTAAAGAAAAGAAAACACCCGACGAGTTACCACTTTTCGAAGTGTCGGACTCCAAAATCTGGATTGTGGACTTGTTGAGAA
Source organism: uncultured Planctomycetia bacterium (assembly GCA_964372765.1). GTDB lineage: Bacteria > Omnitrophota > Gorgyraeia > 2-02-FULL-51-18 > CAYJSE01 > CAYJSE01. Next base: position 185,031 of record CAYJSE010000001.1, read on the forward strand.
ATGGGGGACTTGTTCAAACCGGCGCGGATGCGCGTCGCCTTATCGAGCAGGGAGCTGTGGAGTTGGATGGAAATAGGATCCAGGACTCCAAGCAAATCGTAGAGGTGAAAAATGGGTCTATCCTCAAGGTTGGAAAGCGCGGCTATTTAAAGTTAGTAGTTAAAAAATCTAGATAATTTATGCCCCAGGTTATTGTAAATAACGCGTGGGGAATGTAGACTTTAGTTGAAGAGACATAATGGCTTAATAGAAATACTTATGGGAAGTGAGGTCCACGATGAGAAAGAAGATGGTTTTAAAGACAATCTACACGCTTTTAATTAGCGCTATCGTATGCGCCACTTCTTACGCCCAGGAGTCCGCGATGGACCAGGCGAAGGTGCTGGAGATCCAGGGGCAGGCCATGGTCATGAAGCATGGGATGCAGGATTGGGAAGAGTTGCAGCTCGGAATGATCTTGTCTCAGGGTGATATGCTGAAAACTATGGAAGCGTCGGAGGTGCTCCTTGAGTTGTCCGGTGCCGTCAAAACGGCCGACGTGACTGTGCGTGAAAAAACCGAGATGTCTTTCGAGATGTTTCACCACCTACCCGACGTCCAGACGGATAAAACGCTTTTGAATGTCGGCAGCGGCGGTATTCTCGTGAAAGCTGAAAAACTGTCCGGGGAATCCAAGTTTGAAGTGAAGACCCCGACCTCGATCGTCGGTATCCGTGGCACAACGTTTGAAGTGCAAGTCTCCGAAGATTAAAAGAGTTGGATCTTAAAAGAATCTTTTCACTAGAATCGCAAAATCGCGTTCGCGTCCTTATTGTCGCGAGCGCTTTTTTACTACTTTTGGTTTTTCTCTACTTCGATTTACTTCAGCGTTTTGAGCTCGTCACCTACGATTACCGGTTTCGTCTGAAGCACAACCCGATTATCAACCCGCGCATTATGGTGATCGAGATTTCGGATGATAGCATCCAAGAGATCGGTCGTTGGCCGTGGACGCGCGACTGGCACGCGGATCTAGTCCGCGTGCTTCACGAGTGGGGCGCATCGGCCGTGGTATTTGATATACTTTTTCCGGAGAAAAGCGAGCCCTCGCACGACAAGGCGCTGTCCGACGCGATCCGACTATCCAAAAAGGTTTTTCTGGCTGAGGCCCTTGAGAAGCTGCCCTCCGGAGAAGAGCGCTTGATTAGCTCCATCCCCGAATTTTCAAATTACGCCAAAGGAACAGGGCATATCAATCTGGAACCCGACGCCGACGGTACCATGCGCCGCATCCCTCTTTTTGTTGAGCACCGGGGAAAAAAGATCCCACAGCTGTCGCTGGCGGTCGCGTTGTCTGAAATGGGATTGACCATGGATGATGTTGTCGTGAAAGGCGACGCCGCCTATCTTTATAAGCCCGGAGGAGAAAAAATAACCATTCCTCTGGAGCGCGGTAAAAATCTTGTGCTTTATTGGGCGGGTCGTTGGCAGGAGGCTTTTCACCACGTGTCGTTTAAGGACGTGATAAAGTCCTACGCCGATTTCTCCCAAGGGAAAAAACCAAGCATTTCCCCAGAAAAGTTTAAAAACAAAATCTGTTACGTGGGCGCGGCCGCGACGGGACTTTTCGATATCCGCCCGACGCCTCTCGAACCCGCCTATCCGGCCGTGGGCGTCAACTTAAACGTTTTAAATAATCTTCTGGAAAAGCGTTTTATCCGCGTTCTCACATTTTCCCAGAACGCGTTGATCCTTTGCTTGCTCGCCGTGTTGATGTTTTTCGTGATGAAGCTTGAGAGCACTATTCAGTCCGCGATATTGTCGGTGGGAGCGGCCGTGCTCTACATTCTCATGGCGATCGGTATATTCCAATATTTTGATTTGTGGGTGAATATCGTATACGGAGCGGCGCTTATCTTTTTGATTTATTTTTGCACGACACTTTACAATCAGATTATGGTCACGGTGGAACGCACGCGGCTTTTTAAGCTCGCGACGCGTGATTCGCTGACAGGTCTTTACAATATCGGCCATTTTAAATCGTTGTTGAAAGCCGAAATGTCGTCACTTTCTTTTAGGGGCGATAAGAATCTATCCATTATCATGGGCGATGTCGACAACTTTAAACATACGAACGACACTTATGGGCATTTGACCGGCGACATGGTTTTGAAATCCGTCGCGGAAAGCATCAAGACCAACTGCCGCGCGCTGGATGTGGCGGCGCGTTACGGGGGAGAGGAGATTATCGTGATGTTGCCAGGCGCAGGCGCGGAGGACGCTTCTAAAGTCGCCGAAAAGATCCGAAAGACCATCCATCAGAAAGTGTTCTTTCACGAAAAAGGGGATTTTTCTACCAGCATCAGTCTGGGCGTCGCTCAGGTTATTGCCGAGGACAAGGAAGTGGAGGCGGTGATTGCCCGAGCCGATAAGGCGCTTTACGATGCCAAACACGCAGGAAAGAATAGAGTCGTTATTGCCCCAAAAATGGCGCTTGACAACCCCGGCACCCGGTAGTATATTCTACACGTTCTTTTCTTTTAATAATTCTCGAAATGTAAGAGAGTAAAATCTAGCGGAATGAGAAAAAAAGCTCATTTCGGTTTGGGTTTTTTTGTTCTTTAACAATTAAATAACGACGATACAAGTGCGGAACTCTGCTCAAAATAGTTTGAGTGAGCAAAGCTCCAGGAATCGAGTGAGACTCAAACGTTTCAAATCAATTGGAGAGTTTGATTCTGGCTCAGAACGAACGCTGGCGGCGTGGTTCAGGCATGCAAGTCGCACGATTCTTCGTAGCTCCGCAAGGAGCGAGGTAGAATAGTGGCAGAAGGGTTAGTAACACGTGGGTAATCTACCCTCGGGGCGGGGATAACATTTCGAAAGAAGTGCTAATACCCGATGACATTATCGGGCCATAAGATCTGATAATCAAAGGTGGCTCTTGAAGAGCTGCCGCCTGAGGAGGAGCCCGCGGCCTATCAGCTAGTTGGTGAGGTAACGGCTCACCAAGGCTTTTGACGGGTAGCTGGTCTAAGAGGACGATCAGCAACATTGGGAC
>CAYJSE010000002.1:0-82658 GCA_964372765.1 uncultured Planctomycetia bacterium
GTTTAAGTTATATGGCCGAGTATGCGGCGTGGGGGCTAAAACCATGGAATTATCACGTCGCTAATCTGCTTTTGCACGCGGCGGTGGGGCTGGCGCTATTTTTTTTGCTGCAGTTATTAAAAGTGTCACAGACCATGGCGTTGCTCGGGGCCGCGCTTTTTTTGGCGCATCCGACGCACACCGAGGCCGTGGCGTATATTTCCGGCAGAGCCGACCCGCTCGCGGCGCTTTTTTTTATTTTAAGTTTTTCGTTCTATCTCCGGTATCTGGAAGCGGGACGGGTTTGGAGACTTTTTTTAATGGGGTTTTTCTTTTTATTGGCGCTTCTTTCGAAAGAGAATGTTCTCATCTATCCCGGGCTTATCCTCGCGCACGGTTTTATGTTTAAGCCGGACAAGCGCCGATTCCGGCTCGCGTTGGGTGTCGCGATCGTGGTTGCCAGCGCGTATATTCTGGCGCGTATTTTTTGGATCGGGCACACCCTGCCGCCGGTGGGCGCGAATCTTGGATTCTGGGAGCGTCTGCCGGGATTTTTGGCGGCGCTGGCGATCTACGCGCGCGTGCTTGTGTGGCCCACCGAGCTTCACATGGAGTATGGGCACAGGGCCTATGGGATGACGGAACCCATCGTATGGGCCGGCGTGGGGGTGCTTTTAGCCGTAAGTGCTATTTTTTACAGTCAAAAAAAGGCGCCGTTAAGACGATTTGGTCTCGCGTGGTTTTTCGTGACGCTTTTGCCGTATTCCGGCGTATTTCCACTGAATGCCGTAGCGGCGGAGCATTGGCTGTATTTGCCGGCGATGGGGTTTTTTATTTTGTTGTCGGACCTGGTCCGCTTTACACAATCCGCTGTGGGTGATGAGGGAGATACACCCAAGAAATGGTGGAATGCGGACCAGGTCCGGTTTTGCGCATTCATCGGCCTGATTATTTTCTATTCCGCTTTAACGATCCAGCAAAACCGCGTGTGGAAAGATTCGTTGACGCTCAACCGATGGCTCGAGAAAGTCGCGCCCACGACGCGCGTGTACAACAATCTCGGCACAGCTTATTTCAAGATCGGTGACAGCGACAAAGCGCTCTTTTATCTTGAAAAGGCGGTAGGCATGGCTCCCGGCAACTTTCAGGCCAGGAACAATCTGGGTCTTTTGTATCAGAAGGCCGGTGACACCGCCAAGGCCAGGGCCCAGTTTGACGCGGTGATCCGGATGGTTCCGAACGATCCCCGTGCTTACTACTATATCGGCACGCTTTATTTTAACGATCGTAAAGTGGTGGCGGCCGCGGATTGGTTTAAAAAGGCGACGGCGATTGGTCCGCGTTACGCCGATGCTTGGATGGGATTGGCGAGAGTCTATGAGCGTCTCGGCGATTACCCGACGGCCTTCACGATGAAAGCCAAAGCGCGCGATCTCAATCCCGATCTATCGTCATGATTTTAACTCGGGGTGAGGGACAGTCCCGGGACTGTCCCTGTTCTATTAACTGCTATCGGTGGCGACGGGTGGCGAGCCAGGCCCCGTTCCACAAGGAGTTTTAATTGACTTGAAAATAATGATAAAATATGTTAATATTTGATTAAAATAGTAGGGGTGTGACGCGGATGCTATTTATCGTTTTAATTGTCATGCAGATCGTGATCTTTCTGGTGCTCGTGGTGTTTTTGAAACTGATTTTGTCCAAAAACATCGTGAAGGCCACGTCGCACTTGAGCGAGATCAATCAAGACTACACGATGAAGCTGGAAGATGCCCGCCAACAGCTCCGAGAAGCCGAGAAAAACTACGACGACACGATGCTCCGTTCTAAAACCGACGCCGAGAGACTGAAAGTGCAGATCTTGAAAGAGGCAAAGGAAGCCCAGGAGTCCATGCTCTCTGACGCACGCCGGCAAAGCGAGGAGGTCATCTCGGGCGCCGGCAAGGCCAAGGAAGAAATCCTGCGCGAGCTGGATCAGCGCATCGAACAGCAGGTCACGCAAAAGTCTTGTGAGATTTTGGGCGCGGTCACGCCGGAGCTCATCACCCAGGAAATGCACACGCAGTGGGTGGAGGAGCTTCTGAAAGAAGGCTTCGAAAAACTAGGACGGCTTAAAGTCTCGGATGACGTGAAAGAGGCGAAGGTTTATTCGGCGTTCGCGCTCACACCGGCGGAGCGCTCGAGCCTTTCCAAGAAGTTGAATCAGAAGATCGGCCGCGAGATAACGCTCGTCGAAGAAGTCACGCCGAAGCTTGTGGCGGGGCTGAAGCTCGAGCTCGGCTCGATGGTGGTGGACGGCAGTCTGCGGTTCAAGATCGAAGAGGTGGCGCGCCGTGTTGACGTTTGAAGTCCGCGAAGTCGGCGAAGTAAAATCCGTCAAGAAATTTATCGTGATCGCCGAGAAACTGCACGCCTGTACCAACGGACAGTTTGTGGAGTTTCAGAAAGGCACGAAAGGTCTCGTGATGGGTTTTCTGCACGAAAAAGTGCAGGTGCTGGTGCTGGGGTCGGCGAAAGGCATCCGCTCCGGTGACGAGATCTACAACCAGGGCAAGCCGTTTGTGCTTCCGTGCGGGGAAAAGTTTTTGGGTCGTGTCGTCAACGCCTTGTGCGAACCGGTTGACAGTCTCGGGGCCATCGCGGCGGATCAGCATCTGCCGGTTTTTGCCGAAGCGCCCGGGATCATGGATAGAGTACAGCTTCAGGAAACCCTGGAGACCGGCACCATGGCTTTGGACGCCGGTATCCCGGTGGCCAAGGGTCAGCGCCAGCTCTTGATCGGCGACCGCTCCACCGGTAAAACCACGATCGGGATTGACGCGATCTTGAATCAAAAAGGCAAAGGCGTCATCTGCATTTATTGCTCGATCGGCAAGCCCTACTCGAGTCTCTTAAATATTTTAAATTTACTGCATGAACGAAAGGCGATGGAGTACACGATCGTGTTGAGCGCCGTGGCTTCCACGTCACCGGGGGAGCAGTACATAGCACCTTACTCGGCCTGTATGCTGGGGGAGTATTTCATGAAGTCCGGTCGGCACGTTCTCGTCGTGTTTGATGACATGACCAAGCACGCGTGGGTGTACCGGCAGATCTCACTGCTCTTGGAGCGTCCACCGGGCCGCGAAGCGTACCCCGGCGATATTTTTTACACGCACTCTCAAATGATCGAACGCGCGGGGCACCTGAAGCCGGAGCTCGGGAGCGGCTCGATGACGTTTCTGCCGATCGTCGAGGTGCTTCAGGGAGACGTCACGGGGTATATCCCGACCAATCTGATTTCGATGACCGACGGCCAAACCTATTTCAGCACCCCACTTTTCAATAAAGGCGTGAAACCCGCGGTGGACTTCGGTTTATCGGTTTCGCGTATCGGCAATAAAGGCCAGTGGCCGGCTATCAAAGACGTGTCGAGGTCCCTGCGGCTGGAGTATCTGCAGTATCAGGAGCTCTTGCAGATGACGCAGCTGCGTTCCGGCGGTCTGTCGAAAGACGCCGAAGCCCGGTTGCGGCGTGGTGAGGCGCTGACCCAGCTTCTCATGCAGTATAAAAATAAGCCCGCGCCGATCCCGGAGCAGGTGTTTTACTTGATGGCGCTGAACAAGGGTCTCTTGGACGCGCTGTCCGCGAGCCAGGCGCGGCGCTTCAAAGACGAATTTTACACGTTTGTGCTAAAAACCTCCCCCGAGATCATCGCGGAGATCGAAAAAACTAAAAAGCTTCCTGAAGAGCTTAAAAACGGCATTTTGGAATGTATGAAAAAATATTTTGAGACGCTGCTCTAATGATACCCGCGGCGCAGATCAAACGCACGATCGATTTCAACGCGCGCTTTCGCCAGCTTTTGGAGGTGCTAAAGCTTGTCGCGGTGTCGCAGTATCACGCGCTGGAAAAAAAGATCAAAACGTTTGAGCGGCTGGAAGAAGTGATCGGCGAGTTTTTCGAGTGGCTGGATTACGGCACGATTTCGCACCCTTTTTTAACGCCGGGCGACAAACCGACCGGCGTCATCGCGGTCACTTCGGACGCCGGGCTCTTGGGCGGCATGAACGTGCAGGTGGTTTCGAAGGCGCTGGAAATCCTGAGCCAGGAGGGAGGACGGTTCGTCGTGATCGGAGAAAAGGGTCAAAACTACGCGCGCGATTTCGGCGTGAGTTTCGCGTACTTTCCAGGCGTGACGGATTCGGAGAAGTTCGCGCAGGCCTACGCGATTCGCGATTATCTGATCCACGAGGTGGTGCAGGGCGCCATGGGAGGCGTCAAGATCGTGTACCCGCGCGCGATTTCGGTGGTGGTGCACCGTATCGAGATCGCGACACTGCTTCCTTTTACCGCGATCAAGAAAAAAGAGGCGAACGCCTCGACGCAAGCTCCGACGCCTGGCACGCAAGGATCTTCGATACTGTTTGAGTCCAGCATCGCCGAGATCGTGGAGTATCTCGTGTACCTGTATCTCGGTAAGCGGCTCTCCGAGATCTTTGGCTTGAGTTGTCTCGCCGAACAAGCCGCGCGCTTTGTGCATCTGGAAGAAAGCTGTCAGAAGATTTTGGATCTCAATAAAAAGCTGACGTTGCAGTATTTCCGCCGGCGGCACGAGATGATCGACCAGAATATGAGAGAACTTTTTTCTGCGCGGAGTCTCTATGCCAACAAGTAACAGCAATCATAAAAAAGTTAGGGCGCTCAACCCGGGCAAAGTGGTGTCGGTGCAGGGACCGGTGGTGGACGTTCAGTTTTCAAAAAGGGAAGACGTGCCGGATATCTACGACGTGATCCATGTGGAAACCGTGGACGACCGCCGGATCACGCTCGAGGTGACCGAACACGCGCCCGGAAATATAGCGCGCTGTATCGCGGTGCAATCCACGCTCAACTTACAGCGTTACGCGGCCGCACAGCCGAGTGGAGGGCCGATCGAGATTCCGGTGGGTGAGGGGCTTTACTCGAGAATCATCAACGTGATCGGGGAACCGATGGATCAGCAGGGACCGATCGTCTCGTCCGAGCGCGCGCCGATTCGAAAACCGGAGCAGGGCACGAAAGTGCCCGATTTTCGTAAAGAAAAGCATCGCGACGCCGAGGTGCTCGAGACCGGCATCAAGATTATCGATCTTTTGTATCCGCTGGTGAAGGGCACGAAAGCCGGGATTTTAGGGGGCGCGGGGCTCGGGAAAAGCGTCATCACGCTCGAGATCATTCACCACATCGTGACCCAGCATGAGGGAAGCTGTGTGTTTACCGGTGTGGGAGAGCGTCTGCGCGAGGGCAATGAGCTTTACTTTGAGTTGAAGGAACACGGCTTGGACAAGAAAACGATGATCACGTTCGGGCAGATGAACGATCCTCCGGGCGCGCGCTACGGCGTGGCGATGACGGGAATTACACTTGCCGAGTCGATTCAGAAGCAAAATAAGGACGTGCTTTTATTTGTGGACAATGTGTTTCGTTTTATCCAGGCGGGCGCCGAGATCTCGACGCTCTTGGGGCGCGTGCCGTCGGAAACGGGGTATCAACCGACGTTGATTTCCGAATCCAGTGAATTTCATGAGCGTATCCGCGACTCCCAGGGAGCCGGCGGTTCTATCACTTCGATTGAAGCCGTGTATGTGCCGGCCGATGACTTGACGGATCCGGCGGTCGTGGCGATCTTTACATTTTTAAATTCACTGATGGTGCTTTCACGCGAGCGCGTGCAGATGGGGCTTTACCCGGCGATCGATCCACTGCAGTCGTCGTCGTCGAATCTCGACCCCGACGTTGTGGGACAGCGGCACTTTGACGTTTCTCAAGAAGTCTTAAGAATATTTCAAAAGTACGAAGAACTGCGGCGCATCGTGCTCGTGATCGGGATTGACGAATTGTCTAAGGCCGACCGCACGATCTATGAGCGCGCGCGCAAGCTCCAAAACTTTTCGACGCAGCCGTTCGCGGTGGCCGAGCGCTACACCGGCAAAAAAGGCGAGCATGTGCCGATTTTGCTGACGCTGGACGGGTGTGAACGGATTATTTCTGGTAAAATGGACAGAAGAGACGAACAGGAATTTTATATGATAGGAGCGCTGCAATAATGCTTTTGGGCGAATTTTTAATCAAAAAGAAATTGATCAACCCGAAACAGCTCGAAGATGCGCTGACCGAACAGCGGCAGTCCAGAGAATTTTTGGGCGCCATCCTGCTTCGAAAAAAACTGATCAAGGAAGAGGACCTGCTCAAAGTGCTGTCGGAACAGTTTGAAATGCCGTTTGTGAACTTAAAATCACAGTACATTGACTGGAATGTCGTGATGCGTTTTCCGTCGTCGGTGGTGGTGGATCACCGCTGTCTGCCGTACAAACAGGACGACGCCGGCATTACGGTGGCGATCACGAATCCATTGGATGCGCTCGTGATCAGCGAGGTGGAGAAACAGGCGAAGAATGAAAAGGTGTATCTCGTGTTGACCGCTCAAGGCGAGATGGACCACGCGCTGAAAATCTATAAACAAAAAATGGCGGACAGGATCAAGAAGCTGTTTGAATAAACGGGGGTTTTATGCTTTTAGGCGAATTGCTCGTTAAGAAAAAACTGATTACGGCTAAGCAGCTGGAGGAGGCGCTGGCCGAGCAAAAGTCTTCCAAAGAGCTTATCGGCGTGCTGCTGGTCCGGAAAGGGCATATAAAGGAAGAGGTGCTTTTGAAGGCGCTTTCCGAGCATCTGGATTTACCCTGCCGCAAACTTTCTCTGAAAGATATTGACTGGAACGTAGCGACGCGTTTTTCGACACTGCTCGTGATGGAGCACCAGTGTCTGCCGTTCAAGGAGGACGCGAGCGGTATCACAGTGGCGATCACGTACCCGTTTAGTTCGAAAGCGGTGATGCGCGCCGAGGAAGAGGCGAAGGCTCAAGCGCATCTGGTGCTCGTGCCTTACGCGGATATGGCGGAGGCGCTGCGAGTGTACGGCGAGAAGATGGGAAAGAAATTTAAACGGATTCTGGGTTCATGATCACCAAAACCGACACGCTTCTTTCAAAAGCGCTTTTGGATAAGAAGCTGGTTAGCCCTGATCTTTTGCAGGCGGTCGCAGAGGAAGCCGCCCAGTCGAAAGAAAGTTTAGCAGCCATTTTATTTAAAAAACAAGCTATCCCTGAAGACGAGATTTTAAAAAACCTGGCTGAGGTTCTAAAGCTATCCGTGGTATCTCTCGATAATTTTAAGCCCGATCCGGCGGTGCTCGAGAAAGTACCGCTAAAAGTCGCCGATTACTACAAAATCATTCCTTTAAAGATCGAGAAACGCAAGCTGACCGTGGCCGTGTCGTCACCGCTGGATCTGCGCACGCAGGACGACATTCGCGCGCATCTGGGTTATGAGGTGGTTGTGGTGTTGGCCAAGGAACGGGAGGTGACGGAAGCGCTCAAGCGTTACTATGGGTTCGGCGCCGGCATGATCAACGAGATGATGGCCCAAAGCTCCGCCGCTCCAAAACCCGCCGTGTCCTCGGAGGGCGCATCCGATTATTCACCGGACAAGCTGGAAGATATCGAGAAAATGGCCGGCGACGCGTCCGTCGCGAAGCTCGTCAATCAGATCATCCTGGAGGCCTATAAAAAGCGCGCGACGGATATTCATATCGAACCCTATCGCGGCAAGGTGAAGATCCGTTACCGCATCGACGGCGAGCTCTACGACGCGCATGCCCAGGCCGAGATGGCCAAGTTTGTCCTGCCGATTTTGTCGCGCATCAAGATCATGGCCAATCTCAATATTGTGGAGCGCCGCCTGCCGCAAGACGGCCGCGCCGTGGTGAAGGTCGAAAATGCCCAGCTCGATTTGCGCGTGTCGTGCATCCCGACACCGTACGGCGAGAGCGTCGTGATCCGCATGCTGCCGATGAACCGCATCATCAATCTCGCGGATCTGGGATTGAGCGACGACCAGGCAAAGATTTTTGAGCAGTTGATTCAGAAGCCGCACGGAATCATTTTTGCCACGGGTCCTACGGGAAGCGGAAAAAGCACGACGCTTTACGCTTGTCTCAATAAGATTAATACCGAAGACCGAAAAATCATCACGATCGAGGATCCCGTCGAGTACGAGATGGAAGGCGTGACCCAGATCCAGGTGGCCTCGAATATCGGGCTCGATTTCGCGAAAGGTTTACGCAGTATTCTGCGCCATGATCCGGACGTGATCATGGTCGGGGAAGTGCGGGATCTTGAGACGGCCGAAATCGCGATCCGCGTGGCGTTGACGGGCCATTTGGTGCTCTCCACACTGCACACCAACGACGCCGCGAGCGGCATCACGCGTCTAGTGGATATCGGGATCCAGCCCTACCTCGTGGCCTCGAGCGTGGAGGTGTTTATCGCCCAGCGGCTTGTGCGTCGGGTCTGCACCCAGTGCAAGGAAGAGGATAAATCGCAGATCGCCGAGGCGTTCAAAAAACAGATCGCGGCGGACTTGAACCGGCCGTTGCAGAAGCTTACGATTTTCCGCGGCAAGGGGTGCGACCACTGCAACGGCTCCGGTTTCTGGGGGCGCGTCGCGATTTATGAAATCCTTTTGATGAGCGAGCGCATCCGCGATCATGTCATGAAGCGCGTGCCGGCTAGCGGAATCAAAAAAGCCGCGATTGTCGAAGGGATGCGCACGCTGAAACAAGACGGGTGGGAGAAAGTTTTAAAAGGGCTTACGACACCGGAGGAAATATTGGAAGTCGCCGAGGAGGAAAAGGAGGCGATGGGCGGCGAGGATTTAGAAGCGGCGGACGGCGAGGGAGAAGATTCGGGCTTCTTAAGGGAATTTTCCCAGTTTAAACCGCGCGACCGGCGGCTTTTTGTGCGGCTCGAACATAGCATCAACGTGCGTTATCGTATCGTGAAAACACCCCCGACCATCGAAGACCTGATGCACAGACCCGCGACTGCCATGCAGTTCACAAGCGCCAAAAATATCAGCGCCGGCGGACTTGTGTTTATCACAAAAGAAGAGGTGTCGGTCGAGTCCATCCTGGATCTTGTCGTGGAACTTCCGGACGAGCAGGAGCCGATTCATTGCCTGGCCAAAGTCATCCGCCAGGAGCCTGTCGAGAATGGAAAGAAATTTGACACCGCGGTGTGTTTCATGGATTTGTCACCGGCGTCGCGGTCCAGATTGGAACGCTATATCGAAAAGGAAAAGAGTTAGCATGCCGCAGTTCGCTTACCGCGCGAAAAAAGGACCCACCGAAGTGGTGCAGGGGACCATCGAGGCGGCGACGCTGGAAGAGGCCGTGGACCGGTTGGGACGCGACGGACTTTTACCGATCAAGCTGGATGAGTTGAAGCCGGGGGGCCCCGTGCAAGCGGCTCCCGAAAAAAAAGCTGTCCAGGCCCCGTCTCCGGCGCGCGGCTCCTCACACGGCCGCGTGCGCTCATCCGAGATCACCATTTTTAGCCGTCAGATGTCCAGTCTCTTGAAGGCCGGGGTGCCGATCCTGCAGGGTCTGTGGATTATTACCGAGCAGTCCCAGAACGCTCATTTCAAGCGCATCTTAAATCACGCGCAAGAAGAGGTCCGCAACGGAAAGCCGTTTTCGTCCGTGCTCGTGCAGTATCCCAAACTCTTTCCTCCGATCTACGTCGCGATGGTGCGCGCCGGCGAAGACAGCGGCACGTTGCAGGAGACGCTGCTGCGAGTCGCCGAGTACCGTCAAAAACAAGAGGAGATCACCTCGCGCGTGCGAAGCGCCATGGCGTATCCCGCGCTCATGGGTCTCACCGGCGTGGGCACGATCATTTACATGCTGACATTCGTGATCCCGAAACTGACAGAACTTTTTACGCGCATGGCCTCGGCGCTGCCTCTGCCGACGCGTCTACTGATGGCGACAAGCGCGTTTTTAAAAGACCCTTGGGTGTGGGGAGCGTCCACGGGGCTGCTTTTATTGATCATGATTGTTTTTCGCACGCGTCGTCGCCAAGTGCACGCGGCATGGAGCGCCGTGAGTCTAGGCCTGCCATTTATCAAAGTATTTGTGATGAAAACGGAGTTGGCGCGCTTCGCGCGCACATTGGAACTGCTCGTCAAGTGCGGGATCCCGATCCTACGCGCTCTGGAGATGACGGCGCCGGTTTTGGGCAATACGCTTTTGCGGGCCCAGGTTTTGCAGGCGCAGAATCAAGTGGCCGGCGGCCAGCAGCTCGGAAAAAGCTTACGCGAGGGAGGGCTCTTTCCGCTTTTTACGACAAACTTGATCAGCGTCGGAGAGGAATCGGGCAACTTGGAAGGGTCTCTGTCGGAGCTCGCCTCGTTTTACGAGCGCGAAACCGACGAAGTGATCCGCATCGTGACGTCGCTGATTGAGCCGCTCATGATTCTTGTGATGGGGGTGGTGGTGGGATTTATCGTGATCGCGATGCTTTTGCCGATGTTTGAACTCAACATGGCCGTGAAATGAGGCAAGAGGTGAGAGGAAAGAGGAGAGAGGGGGAAGGTGAAAAGTGAAAGGAAAAACAAAAACTTTAGTTCTTTTGTTTCTTTTTAGTCTTTCCTTTTACCTTTATCCTTTTGCCTTTAACCTCGGCGCAGACGATTGGCAGGAACTAAAAGGCGACCACTTCATCATTTTTCACGCGAACAACGAAAAATTTTCCAAGGAAGTTTTGAGCGCTTCGGAAAAGTATTACAAAAAAATCGCCGAAGACCTGGGCTACGCGCGCTACTCCAACTTCTGGCAGTGGGACAACCGCGTAAAGATTTATATTTACCCCACTGAGGCCGACTACCTGAAAGCCACCGGAGAGCCCGCCTGGTCCAAGGGGCTCGCGAAGTATGACGAAAAAGAGATCATCACGTTTGCCTGGAATGAGGAATTTACGAACGCGTTGCTGCCCCACGAGTTGACGCATTTGATTTTTCGCGACTTTATCGGTTTCCAGGGGGAAGCGCCGTTGTGGCTCGACGAAGGTGTGGCCCAGTGGGAGGAGCCGGCCAAGCGCGCGATCGCCCAAGACGTAGCGCGGTATCTTTTGGAAAGCGGCAAGGCGTTTACGATCCGGGCGTTGACCTCCATGGATATCCGCGGCAGTAAAGATGAGGAGAAAGTGAAGTATTTTTATATGCAGTCGGTGACGCTGATCGATTTTTTGGTCGCGCGTTACGGAGCGTCATCGTTTACCGAGTTTTGCCGCCAGCTCCGTGATGGCAAAAGCCTGGAAGAGGCGCTGACATTCGCGTATCCGACGTCGATTCGGAGTCTGGACGATTTGGAAAAACAATGGATGAAATATGTGCTGAGGAAATAAAAGGAGGTGGAAGGTGGAAAGTGGAAAGTGGAAGCGAGGATTTACGTTGATCGAATTGATGCTGGTCGTGATCATCATCGGGGCGCTTGTGGCGATGGTGATGCCGCGATTGGCGGGCCGCTCGGAACAGGCGAAAGTCGGCGCGGCCAAAGCGGATATCAGCGCCAATATCGCGACGGCTCTCAAACTTTATGAGCTGGACAACGGGAGATATCCGACGGGCAGTGATGGATTGAGCGCTCTGTTGGCGAAACCGGGGAATGCCAGTAACTGGAACGGACCGTACCTCGAGAAAAAACCCGTGGATCCGTGGGGACGCGAGTATAAATATGCGAGTCCGGGCAGTCATCGGACGTATGACTATGATCTTTATTCCTTGGGGCCGGATGGTGTTGAGAGTAAGGATGACGTTGTCAACTGGGAATAAGGGTTTCACGCTTATCGAAGTGATGGTCTCCGTCGTCATTCTCTCCATCGGAACGCTGATGATTCAAGAGGGGATGCTGCGCTCCGTGGATCTTTTTAACCGCCACTCCAACACGCTGAAAGCCGAGCTGTGGATGGATCGAAAGATTTCAGAAGTCGAAGAGGATCTTTTCTTCGCCGAGTTTCCGGCGCTGGGGAATGATGCCGGCGCGTTCACGCGCGACGGCCGGCCGTTTAATTGGTCCACGGTTTCCGAACAGTCCCCGGAGGGCAAGAATCTCTTTAGAGTGCAGTTAACCGTATCCTGGCTCGAGGCGGGCCGACCCCGCTCCACGCAAAAACAAATCTATGCTTTTAAACCTCCGGCGCTCGAATAGCGGCTTTACGCTGATGGAGCTGCTTTTGGTGACGATCATCTTCCCCGTGATCGCGGTCGCGGTTTACGGCAACCTGCGTTCCGGCGCCGAAGTGATGAAGCGGCTCGAAACACAGAGCGAGGAGGAGGATGTCGCGATTTTTTTTGAGAAGGTCACGCGTGATTTTGAAGAGATGTTCGAGTTTTCAGGCGTGCCGTTCAAGGGAGACTCGCGTTCGGTGACGTTCGCTTCATTTTTAGAAACCGACCCGGCGCTTGGCGGGAACCGGGGTATCGGCGAAGTGAGCTATGTGTTTGACTTAAGTAAAAAAGCGCTTCTCAAAAAAGAACGCGACTATCATGAGCTTTACAAAGAAAAGCCGCCGCGCTCCAAGACGCTGATCGCGCATGTGGTGGGTTTTGAGTTTTCTTTTTTCTATCAAGACCCGGAGACCAAGGGATTTATGTGGAGCGATGAGTGGGAGGATGGGCAGAAAAAGCTGCCGATTGGGATCCGCCTAGATCTGGAGCTGGATGATGGAACCAATCACGCGCGCTATGCCAAGAAAATCTTTTTGCCGGCCGGCGGTTGACATGCGCTCACGCGGCAGTGTGCTGGTGCTCGTTTTGTGGGTGGTGTCGCTTTTGACGGCGTTTACCGTGAGTCTCGGGTACGGCGCGCGGCAGAAAGCGACTTTGGCGAACCGCATTTCCGTTTTTAGCCAGCTTCACTCGGCGGCGCTGTCCGGGGTCGAAAAGATGCGCGGTGTTTTGAAGCGCGAAAACTGGAGCGAAGGCACGGACACGCGCATGGAACCATGGGCCAACAACGAAGGTTATTTCAAGGAGATCGCCGGCGGCGAGGCTGTGGCGACGGTTTACTACACAGCGCATGACGCCGAGCGCCCCAAACCCATCATGCGTTATGGCGCTTTGGATGAGGACGGCAAGATTAACGTGAATACCAGCGACGCGCCGACGTTGCGCCGGCTTTTGCAGAGCGTGACCACGCTCGACTCCGACGCCGCCGAAGAATTGTCTTACGCGATCGTGGACTGGAGAGACTCGGATTCCAACTACGGTCATCCGAATTACGGCGCCGAGGACACGGACTACGGTGACTTGAAACTGCCCTATGAGGCCAAAGACGCGCCGCTCGAGGTGGCCGAGGAGCTTCTTTTGGTGCAGGGGATGAACCGTGAGATTTTTGATAGAATAAGGAACTACGTCACCGTGCACGGCCAAGGGGTGGTGAACGCCAATACGGCGAGTCTTCCGGCGCTCTTGGCGCTGGGGCTTGAGAAACGCACCGTGGAAAAAATGGCCGCTTACAGAGCCGGAGCCGACGGAAATAATTTTACCGGCGATGATCTTTATTTTCTGACCCCCGACTCCATCAAAACACAGCTCATGCAGGCGATACCGCCGCTGGATAAAACGGAGGAATTCGCGGTCGAGAGTCTTGTGTCGGCGGGGAAGCTGGGCACTACGTCCAACTATTTTCAGGTCACAAGCCGCGCGGTTTTGACACGCTCCGGGGAATGGCTCGAGGCCTCGGCCGTCATGGACCGCAAAGGCAAGATTTACACGTTTTATTTTTCACAAATCCAAAATCCATGAATATTCCGTTTCTAACTTCCAGCGACAAACACCACTTCATTGGCGTGGATCTCGACGAAGAGCATATCAAAATCGTGCATGGCCGCCAGACGAGTCTGAAGCGCGAGGTGGCGCATGTCAAAAGCCGTGTGGTTCACGGGCTCTCCGATGATGAGGTGGGCCAGTTTATCCGCCAGACGCTCGACGGCTGGAAGCTGAAGACTCCCAAGACTTATCTTGTGGTGCCCCTCTATCCCATGATCACGCGCAGTATCGAGATCCCGTCGCGTGATCCCGCGGAAATCAAGGAGATCGTGAATTTGCAAGCCAGTCGTCACACGCCGTATTCGCGCGCCGAGATCATCATCGATACGCTCGCGATCGGTGTGGTCCGGGAAAACTACACGAAAGTGCTTTTGGTGATCGCGCCCCGCGATATGGTGACGCGCCAAACGCACGTGATCGAAAAAGCAGGGCTCGCTTTGGAAAAGGTGTTTTTCTCGCCCGAAGGCATTGCGCTTGGGTGCGCCAAGATTTTATCTCTCGAGTCCTCGGACGTAGTCGTGGCGCTCGTGCATATGGACGCTCTCTTCACGAGCTTCATCGTGACCCAGAAGGGCAAAATCCTCTTTGTGCGCTGCATCGCGATCGGCGCCACCAATCTTTTCGAGGCGCGCGAGATCTACACGGACCGGTTTATCGATGAGCTGCGCAAGTCCGTCGATGCCTATACCACCGAAGAGGCCGGCCCAGCGCTGTCGGAGCTCGTGCTGACGGGTGTGGTGGCCGAGATTCGGGATCTGGACAGTTTATTCGAAGAAGCACTGCAGCTGCCGGTAAAGCACCAGACCTACTTCCATCACTTCCCAATTTCCTCGGAGGCCAAACAGGACGTGCAGAACGCCAAGCACACATCCTACTTTGGCGCGATCGCGCCCCTGCTCCAATTTGACAAGATGAAGGTGGATCTCATTTCGGAAGAACAGAAGCTGCAAAAAGAGCTGCAGCTGCGCGGCCGTGAGGTTCTAAAGACGGGGGTGCTGGTCATCTTTTTCGTGATCCTTTTATTTTCGGCGTTCGCGAATAAACTTTATTTTAGAAAAGCTTACCTGGAAAAACTGACCGTGCGTTACGCGCCGGCGCGGCAGGAAGCGAAGGATATGCAGGAATTATTTCACAAAACCCAGGCCGTGAAACAGTACTTCGTCACGCGCGGCCGCTCGATCGAGACGCTGGGGGAGCTCTACGAGGCGATCCCGATGGATGTGCGGGTGAGCGACATTCGCTACGAGGATGGAGAGCAGTTCAACGTGAAAGGCACCTCCCGAAGCATGGCATCGGTGTTCGCGTTTGTGACCAATATGGAAAAGTCGGGTTGGTTTAAAAGCGTTAAGACGAAATACGTGACGGCCCGCGTCGAAGGGGGCATCGATGTGGCGGATTTTGAAATCACGAGCGTGATCGGCCCATGATCCAAAAACTGCTCGGGATTTATAACCGGTTGTCCAAAAGGGAGCGTTGGATTTTCTACGGCACGGCGCTGGTGGTGGGGATTCTTTTCTCCGATCGTTTTTTG
The DNA here is from genome assembly GCA_964372765.1 of uncultured Planctomycetia bacterium. Taxonomy (GTDB): domain Bacteria; phylum Omnitrophota; class Gorgyraeia; order 2-02-FULL-51-18; family CAYJSE01; genus CAYJSE01. The sequence goes on from CAYJSE010000002.1 coordinate 15,202, forward strand.
ATTGGCCCCGTTCACACGAAACTCGCCGATATGGACCGGCGCATCCGGGATGAGGAAACGTTCGCGCGCGAAAGTCTGCTCATCCTTTTGAAAAAAAAGGAGGTGGTGGCCGAGAGTGAACAGCTGAAAAAATTTATCGTGAAAGCCGGGGATCCCGAACAGGAGATGACAGCGCTTCTTAAGAAAATCGAAGGCCTGGCGCAGGAAGCGACGGTCAGCCTTGTTTACGTGAAGCCAGCCGCCAGCCGCGAAGAGACTTCCGGCGTCAAAAAATACCTCGCGACGCTCGAGTGCGAAGGCCAGATGGACCGGGTGATGAGTTTTTTTTACAGCATCGAAAGCTCGGTCGAGCTTCTGCAGATCGAGCGCTACGCGATACAGTCCAAAACCAAGGAATCGAGCATCGCGCGTTGTGAGGTGACGGTTTCTAAGACGGTGTTGGTGTAGCGGGCGAGGATTCTTTGACCGCAAGCCACTCCTCGAGGGCCTGCGCTTTGATGCGGTCTAGCGTTTTTAGTTTTTGAACCTGTTCCTTTGATTTTTCTTTATCGCCCAGCCAGTGATACGCGCTGCCAAGGCCTAAATGCGCGTCCGCGAAATAAGGATTGTGTTCCAGCGCTTTGTAGTAGCATCGGATGGCTTCCTCAAAATTATTTTGCGAAGCTTCCAGCAAACCCAGCTGATACCAGTCGCGAAAACTCGCCGGGTTGATGTCCAGCGCTTTTTTGTAGTTTTCCACGCCTTTATTATAATCGCGGCGGTTCGCATAGATAAGGCCTAGATTATGGTAAACCGTATAACTGGGCTCCCTGGCGGCGGCTTTTTCGGTGTACTCGATGGCTTTGTCAAAATCACCCGCGTTGGCGTAGGTGAGCCCCAGAAGCAAAAGCGCTTTGGGGTTCGAGGGCTTCAGCTTGACGGCTTTTTTGTACTCCAGAATCGCGTTTTTGAAATCTTTGTCTTGGACATACCGGCTGCCTTTTAAAACGGCCTCCTCAAATTCGCCCGCCGCGGCGAGTGGCGTGGTGATGATCAGCGCGGTCATCAGAAAAAGCAAGATTTTAGATTTCATTTTTTGACGGTGATTTTAAGAATTTTTTGATCTTCCCGCGGCCGATCCGAGGAATCCGTGGGCGTCTGGCTCAGAGCGTGGACCACATCGTATCCGGAAACGACTTCTCCGAAAATGGTATGGCGTTTGTTGAGATGGGGGGTCAGCGCCACCGTGATGAAAAACTGGCTGCCGTTGGTGTGAGGGCCGCTATTGGCCATCGCGAGTAATCCAGAACGGTCAAACGCGCGGTTGTTTTGCACCTCGTCCTCAAAATCCTCGCCCCAGATGGATTCGCCGCCGGAGCCCGTGGCTGTCGGATCGCCGCCCTGAACCATGAAGTCGGGAATGACACGGTGGAAAAGCGTGCCATTGTAGTAACCTTTTTCAGCCAAGCGCGTGATGTTTTCGCAAGCTTTTGGGGCTGTGTCGGGGTACAGCTTAATGTCAAACGTGCCTTGAGTGGTTTCAAAAGTAAGAATGGTATCCGCCTGGGCTATAGAAGCTGTTAATAACGTTGCGAAAACAGCCACCGTTAACAATCGCTGCATGAATCATTGAATTTACTAAAAATTGCTGAGTTTGTCAAATGTCTTGGATTATGACGAACGGGTCCTGCCGCTCGGCAGCCCCAAAAATTCTTGCGTAACTGCGGTTCGCTGCGAATTTTCGGGGCGCCCCGCCTCGCGTCACCCGTTCGTCATAATCCTCGACTGCACAAACGCCTTCCGAAAGACAATACTCGCCCCGCCGCAGAACCTCGAGTCAAAATCAATGGATTGTAGGATGTCTTACCGGATAGTACAATACCATCATGAATCATTGGTATCGGTATTGGGTGTGGGTTTTGGTTGTGTCCTGGTTGGGTGTGGGCATCGCTTTTGCGGGGGACCCAGCTGATGAGTTGGAGGAGCCACTCGAGTTTAACTACAAGACGGTCACGACGGAACAGGGGCTTGTGTTTCGCGTGCCGCCGGACATGCCGATCGAGATGAAAAATGGCATGCAGACACCCGTTCCCTATGACGAGTACCTCGCCGCCAAAGTTTCCCGCATGGAGAAGCGTCTGATCAGCATCGACGAGCGTCTGGCGAAGATAGACGCCAGTCTCGCCAAACTCACCGAGCAAAAAAAGACCGACGAAGCGACCACAGCCTCTGCGTCCGAGGCTCCACCGGAAGTTCCCAAGCGACGTGTGACCGAGGGCGGACTACTCATTTCGGAGCAGTAAATTTATATGAAAGACACTCCAGCTTACATTCAAGAAAAAGTGTGCGAAATGTTCAGCCGTAAATCGGGCGAGGAGCGTCTTAAAATGGGCTGCTCGATGCACGATTCTTCAAAGAAACTGACGGCCGATTCTCTTGTGAGGGCTCATGGCGATTCGGCATAAGACCGCCAATGAGTTGGCCGATGAAGAAAAATAAAATTGTATTATTTGCCCTGATGGCTTTGTCGCTCGGCGACGGAGTTTTGTTTGCCGAGGATAGTGGTAATTTCCAGTCCAGTGAATAATGATAAATGTTAGACATTATGTATAACATATGGTATACTCCTGACAAGGGGGATTGAATCCGATGACACAGGTGACTATTCGGCAGCTGACGCATGGTTTCTCAGGTTATCTCAAGGCGGTCAAAAAAGGGGAGAGGATTGTGATTCTTGACCGGCGAACTCCGGTTGCTGATCTGATTCCGCATAACGAGAATCTTGCTCAGCCTGGCTGGAAACGCCCCATCACCAGAATTAAAGTCAAAGGTTTGAGCATGGCAGAAACGGTTTCAAAGATGCGAGATGAAGAAAGGTGAGAGTTTTTATTGATACGTCCTCACTTTTCAAAAAATACATGGATGAGTCCGGCAGTAGTGATTTTGAGGAGTTGCTGGCCAAGGCATCCGAGATAGCGGTTTCGCCGATTACCTGGATGGAAGTCAATGCCGCCTTGGCGCGTTGTGTCCGAGGTCGTTTGTTGTCGGCCGAGCAGGCCGGTCAGCTGCGCGTGGAAGCGAAGAGAGATTTCACTTATTTTTTGAAGGTTATATGGAATGAGCACCTCGAAGATAAAACTGTGGAAATGATCCAAAAGTGTGAGTTGAAAACATTCGATGCGATGCAGTTGGCCTCCGGGATTTTGTCCGAAGCGGAACTTTTTGTAACGTCCGATAAAAAGCTGTATCAAGAAGCTAAAAAAATGGTTCACCATATTCGTTTTGTTTAACCAAACGTAGAATTTATATGAAAAAATTGTTTCTCCAAACATTCGGCTGGCCGTTGTTCTCCCGGCAGATTCGTCACAACAAGCGTGACGAATCAAAGCGCCGGGACAAGCGAGACTGCGATACTTCAAGTAGCGCTGGCGGGCGGGAGAGAAGGTTTGATTCTCAAGAGTCACTAATCTTAGGTAATTCTTAACAAAAATATGTTATACTTCTGAAATATGAGTCCACAAGCAGCGCAAAACGAAATCTATAAGAACTCTCCTCTAATCGAAGCTGTTTACGAGGTTCGATTTAGTTCTCTTTTATCCATTGAATCCAATCGTGACAAGTTTCACGACAAGATCAAAGATTCGTTTCCTGATGTAATCATCGGTAAATCGAATCCTGATCCGTATAGCTTTGAAAAACGCGATAAAAGTTGGTCGATTTTACTCTCCCCGACACTTATTGCGGTTTCTTGTAAAAAATACGAAGGTTTTCAGGCCTACAAAAAAGAATGTCTTAGGCTGCTGTCTATTTTTGGCGAGCTATTCAAAATCGAGAGAATGACAAGATCGGGGTTGAGATACGTCAACATTATTCCTTTTACGAGAGAGGCGGGGGTGATTCCGCTCAAAGCTTTCTTGAATGTTGATATAAGCTTACCCAAATCTATACCGTCAACATTCAAAACGGCGTCATTTATTTTTGTTTCTCAGTTGGAAAAGGGCAGCATTACTACACGAGTTGAGCCAGTGATGTCACCAGATCAAAGCCAAGAAGCTCTTATCCTTGATTTTGACTACGCGAAGGATGCCGATTTAAGCTATAAGAATCTTGACGGGTATTTGGAAGAAAGTCATGGGCACACAAAGGCACTTTTTGAAGGACTTGTTACGGATAGCTATCGAAAAATAATGCGTGGCGAGGTGGTTGCATGAGCGGTTTGGCGCTGGAAGAAACCTATAAGTTGGTCGAAGAAAGAAAAGCTTATTTTCCCAATAACTATAAGGGAGTGGCGCTTGCCATAGGAACTGCCTCTCAAATCAACCAACCCTCGTCATATTTATATTCGGGGCGGTTTAGCACTGCTCCGTTGATGGAGTTCCAGGCGGAACAGAGGACTTATGTAACCTCAAAGCCTATTCTTGTCAAAGTTTACAGGGAAGATGACATTTTTATTGCTGAGAACGAGAGCCTTGTTTTAAGCGGATCAGGAGCATCGCGTGAGGAAGCCGTTCTGGATTTCGTGAAGCACGTAGATTATTTTTATAATTTTTATAAGCGTCAGAATGACAACAATTTGATGGGCGACGCTCTTAGATTAAAAAAGATTTACGCTAATCTTCTTGTTGAGACTTAATGCAGATCGAAAAGCGAGATGTTGAATCATCTCTTCCCAAAAAGGGCTTTGAACGGGACGCAAGTAGAGATCATATTTACTTCAATCATCGCTATCAAGGAAAGTACACAGGCATTTCTACGTATGTATCTCATGGAGCCAAATCCATTGGAGACCCGCTGATTCAGCAGATGAAAAAGCAACTTCACCTTAATAATTCCCACCAAGTTGTAGACCTGGTTAATTGTCCGATTTCGAGCGAAGAGTATATTCAGATATTGAAGACTAAGGGGCAACTGTAAAATAACCACTCGGTTCTGATTACCCCAGAAGGCGCAGTTCTCTTAAACACCAAACAGGACAAGGATTTATGCGAAAGTTTTACATTTGCACCTTCGGCTGCCAAATGAATGAGCGGGATTCGGAGGCCGTGACGGGTCTCTTGCTGGATCGTGGGTACGAGTCGACCCAGGACCCGGAGACCGCGGACTTGCTTCTTTATAATACCTGCAGTGTGCGCGATCACGCGGAGCAAAAAGTGTTTGGCCGCATGGGAACGTTTGCGAAGCTAAAGGCGCGCAACCCAAAGCTCGTGATCGGGATTTTGGGCTGCATGGCGCAGGAGCACGGAGATAATTTTTTTAAAAAAAACCCGGAGATTGATATCGTTTGCGGCACGGGGAATTTAAGCCAGATCGCGGATTTGGTGGAGGAAATTGAATACCGTCGCGCGCCGGTGGTGGCGATTGATAAATTGGACGACGCGTACGGTCTCGACGGGATTCACTATCGCCGTGACGCGCTGAAGGCGCTGGTGACGATCATGAAGGGCTGCGACCATCGCTGCACGTACTGTATCGTGCCCTACACGCGCGGCCAGGAGATTTCTAGATCTTCCGAAAGTGTTTTGCGCGAAACCAAAGACTTGGAGCGGCGTGGATTTAAAGACGTGATGCTTCTCGGGCAAAATGTGAATTCTTACGGCAAGGGGTTGGTGGAGGGGGTTGATTTTTCCGATCTTTTGGACAAAATTCAAAACACCGCGCCGGCCATCCCGCGCTTACGGTTTATCACAAGCCACCCCAAGGATGCGCATACGAAACTTTTCCACACGATGCGCGATTTGCCGATGGTGTGCGAACACCTGCATCTGCCGGTGCAGTCAGGGTCCGACCGGATTTTGAAACGCATGAAGCGCGAGCACACAAGCGAATGGTATCGGGAGCAGGTCGACGAGTACAAAGCCGTGGTTCCCGATGGGACGCTCACGACGGACTTTATCGTCGGGTTTCCGGGTGAGACCGAGCAAGATTTTAACGAAACGCTCGCGCTTGCCGAGCGCATCGAGTTTGACAGCGCGTTTATTTTCAAATATTCGCCTAGGCCGGGCACGCCGGCGTTGAATCTTGAAGACGACGTGCCGGAAACCGAAAAGGATAGGCGCTTGCAGACACTTCTATCTCTGCAGCGGGCCGTGGGTCTCAAGAAAAACCAGTCTTGGATCGGCAGAGATCTCGAAGTACTTTTTGAGTCCAAAACCAAAAGAGATGAAAACCGGTATTTCGGCCGCACGCGCGGATTTAAGCGCGTCGTAGTCTCCTCGGCGGAGGATCTGTGTGGAAAATTCCGTCATGTGCGGATCACATCCGCGGCGGACGAAACGTTGGTCGGGGAAATTCGTTCTTGAACCGCGTTCTTTTTTTGATCGTTTGCGTTCTGATTTTGGGTGTGTCGGTCGCGCATGCCGAAATGAACCGTATCGAGACCAAAAGAGAACGTATGGAGCGCGAGGCGCGCTCCGGATTTTTTTCATCCAATCAAGCGTATGCAAAAATCCACGAAGATTTTTTGAGGGACGATCATCGGTCCGTTGTTTCCGGGGTGGGTGATTTTTTAAAGCGCGCTCCCAGAGACGCGCGAGCACCTAAGCTGCAGCGTCTCGCCGAGCTTTCACAATTAAAGTTGAACCCTCCGGCTATTTCGCCGACGCCGACGCCGGCCCTGCGCCAGCGGGCACTCGAAGAGGCGCCGATCTTTACCGTGCAGGTGGGAGCGTTTGCGCGTGCGCACAATGCGGAAGCGCTGGCGCGGCGCTTGAAACGACTTGCCTACGACGCGTATGTCGAACCCGATGAAGCGGGTGAGCGTCACCGCGTGCGCGTGGGGCATCTGGGTTCCCGCGACGAAGCGCTGGTCCTCGAATCCCGCCTTCGCAAAGAGGGCTACCCTACCAAGATACATCCATAATGAATTTTTGGGGCGCCCCGCCCGCTGTCACCCGTCGCCACTCGTTTCCCATGTCCAAGCGCTTTGTCGTGATTGTGGGTCCGACAGGATCTGGGAAGACGGCGGTGGCGGTGGAGCTGGCACGGCGCATTCCGGCGGAGATTATCTCCTGCGACTCGATGCAGATTTATCGCGGGATGCCGATCGCGACTCAAGCGCCTTCTTTAAGAGAGCGAAAAAGTATCCCGTTTCATCTCACGGCTATTCTTCCTCAGGACTCTGAATATAGCGCCGCGCGGTTTCGGGACGAGGCCTCGCAATCCATGCGCGAGATTTGGCATCGAAAGAAGGTGCCGCTCGTGGTCGGCGGGACGGGTTTATACTTCAGGGCGCTGTTGGACGGGCTTTTTGAGAGCCAGAAAGATGCCTCGAAAGATGAAGCGTACCGTAAAAAACTTTTGGCGCTTCACGAAGAAAAGAGTATTCCATTTTTGCATGAAAAGCTGAAAGCGGTTGATCCGATCGCAGCCGAACGGATTCATCCCAACGACATCCGGCGCATCGTGCGCGCGCTCGAGGTTTACCACAAGACGCGACGACCGATTTCCGAGCAGCAACCTAAACGAGAGGGCTTGCGCAACAAATTTCCCCACGCGATTTATTTTTTAGAAAGGGATAGGCAGGATTTGTATGAGCGTATTGAAGCGCGCGTGGATCAGATGTTCCGTAGGGGGTTGCTGCGGGAAGTAAAGGGATTGCTGGAGAAAGATTTAAGCCAGACAGCCGAATGCGCCATCGGCGTGCGCGAGATTCGCGATTACTTGGAAGGAAAAGTGGACCTCCAGCGGACAAAGGAGCTCTTAAAACAGCACACGCGCAACTACGCCAAACGCCAGATCTCCTGGTTTCGCCACGAAAAGGGCGTGACCCACATTCCCGTCGCGCCTACCGAAAAACCAGTCGAAATTGCTGAGAGAATCTTAGGTTTATGTCCATAAAATCGTGGGCGACGGGTCCTGCCGCTCGGCAGCCCCAAAAATTCTTGCGTAACTGCGGTTCGCTGCAAATTTTCGGGGCGCCCGCTCCGCCACAGAGCGTCGGCGGATTCGTCCCAAAGCTCTGTGGACGGACTTCGCCAGAGCTTTGTGGCGAGCTCGCGTCACCCGTCGCCTCCGCCGAAGGCGGATCCGTCCTACGGCGGAGAAGGACAGTCCCTCGACAAGCTCGGGATGGTGAGCGAAGTCGAACCAGACCCCGAGTCAAAATCAATGGGCAAGACCTGCGCTCATGAAAGAAAAAGCAATCTTAGCGACGGTGCAGTTTGATCGGCAGCGCAGTGGGTGGTCGCTGGAGGACAAGGCCGCTGAGCTGTTGAGCCTGTGTGAGTCGGCGGGTCTTTCGGCGCTTCACAACTTTACTTTTCGTCAGCGTATTCCGACCGCGTCCTTGCTTTTAGGGAAGGGCAAGGTAGAGCTTTTGCAAAAGGCAGTCCGGACCGAGAGAGCGCAGGTGCTCGTTTTTGATGCGGATCTTTCGCCGAGCCAGCAGAGGAATATCGAGGAAATCGCCGATGTTAAGACCATTGACCGCACTCAGCTTATCCTGGACATTTTCGCTCAGCGCGCGAAGTCCAGCGAAGGTAAGCTTCAGGTGGAGTTGGCCCAGCTGCGTTATCTTTTACCGCGATTGTCCGGCCAGGGGATTTATCTTTCGCGGCTCGGGGGCGGTATCGGCACGCGCGGACCGGGTGAACAAAAGCTAGAAGTGGACCGTCGCCGCATCCGTGAACGCATCACGAAGCTGTCCCGCCAACTGCAAGGTCTCCAGCAAAAGCGCCAGTCGGCGCTTGCCAGGAAAAGAGAAATCGAGTTCCCGGTCGTCGCTCTCGTGGGCTACACCAACGCGGGAAAGTCGAGTCTATTCAACGCACTGACACGCTCGCGCATGGTCGTGAAAGATCAGCTTTTCTCAACACTCGACACCACCACGCGCGGACTGGCGCTGCCCGATGGGCAGAAGGTGTTGCTCGTCGACACCGTCGGATTTTTAAGCGGGTTACCGCATCACCTGATCGAGTCGTTCAAGGCCACTCTTGAGGAAACGGTGGAGGCGGATTTGTTGCTGCATGTCATAGACTCGAGCCGCAGCGATTGGCAGGTTTTGGAAAGGGCCGTTCATGAGGTGCTGGCCCAGCTCGGCGCCGATCCAAAACCGATGATTCGAGTGTTTAATAAAATCGATGTAGGTCGCTCCTACGCCGCCGCCAAAGATGCAGTTTTCGTTTCTGCCCTCACAGGCCAGGGTTTGGACGCCTTGCTTGGACGTATCGCTGTGGCTTTCTCAGCCCGTCGCCAGAGACGGAAACTCTTTGTCCCCAACACTTCCCTAGGGTTAACCGGCTTCCTATATAGGGCCGCCCACGTGGTGACTCGGGAAAACACCCCGGAGGGCGCTTACTTTACCGTGGATATTACCCCTCAAGCGGAGGGTGTCTTCAAGAAGGGGTTGACAAGGGGTTCCTTGATGTTGTAAGCTATGGTTAGCACTCAAGACTTTAGAGTGCTAACTAAAGGAGAAAGAGGGCATGACCGAGAAACAAAGAGCCCAGGGTCGTAAGGATCGTGTTTTTGATGTGATCGTTCGCTCCTATATTGATACAGCCGAACCGGTCGGCTCCAAGGCCGTGTGCCAGAGATCCGATTTAGGCCTTTCTTCGGCTTCGATTCGCAATGTGATGGCCGAGCTGGAGCAGCAGGGTTTTATCCAGCAACCCCACACCTCGGCAGGCCGTGTTCCGACGGATCGGGGTTACCGCTATTATGTGGATTTTTTGATGGAGCCGGAAGAGCTCTCAGCCGAAGAGATTCGCTGGATCCATGAGGAGCTCGCATGCCAGCGCTCGGTTGAGGCCATGGCTGAAAAGGCCTCTAAAATCATATCGCGCCTGACGCACAACGCGGCACTCGTGTATTTCCGCAATATGAGGCGCGTGTCGTTTTTAAACTATCTATTGGAAGAGCTCGTCGAGGCGCAGAAATTGGATCAGTTCCTCGAAGAGGACGACGAGCTTTTCGTGGAGGGAATCTTTCGGATGTTCGAACAGCCCGAGTTTCATGACACACGCAAATGGAGACACCTCTTGCAGGCGTTTGATGAGAAAGACGACTTCATCCATATTTTTTCGAAAGAGGAGAGAGGCGAATCCGATGCGGTGCGCGTGCAGATCGGCCACGAAAATGAGCTCGAGGATTTGGACGACGTGAGCGTCGTGGCCAAGGATTATTTCGTGCGCGAGACGCCGATTGGCGGCATCGCGGTGGTGGGGCCGACACGCATGCGGTACGCGAAGATTGTGCCGCTCGTGAACCACATCGCCGGCGCGATCAGCCGGCGCATCCAGGAGTTTTAGAAATGAGCGATAAAAAACATCCAGCGCCGGAAACAGAAGGCGAGACGGAGTCTCCGGAAGCCCAAAAGGCCCGCGAGCATCAGGACCAGCTCTTGAGACTGCGCGCGGATTTTGAAAATACAAAAAAGCGGCTTGAGCGCGAAAAACAGGATGCGATCAAGTTCGCGAATGAACGGCTACTTTTGGAAGTGCTGCCCGTTGTGGACAATTTTGACCGGGCGATGGACAGTCTGACTCAAGGCCACGACCCGCAGAAAGTGAAGGACGGTTTGAAGATCGCCCAAGACGAACTGCATGAGATTTTGGAAGCGCATGGTGTGAAGCTGATCGAAAGTTTAGGCCAACAGTTTGATCCCCAGTTTCATGAAGCGGTGGGGACCGTGGAAACCGCGAGTGAAGACGAGGGGGTTGTGGTGGAGGAAATCCAGAGAGGTTACACGCTGAACGGGCGCTTGATTCGCCCGAGCCGCGTCAAAATTTCCAAGAAAAAGGAGGCTTGAATCCAATGGCAACGGAGAAAATTATCGGGATTGATTTGGGGACTACCAATTCGTGCGTGGCGGTGATGGAGAGCGGTGAGCCGACGGTGATCGCCAACTCCGAAGGCGCGCGTACGACGCCGTCGGTGGTCGGTTTCACGAAAAACGGTGAGCGGCTGGTGGGTCAGGCGGCGAAGCGCCAGGCGATCACCAACCCTGAAAACACGATCTTTTCGATCAAGCGCTTTATGGGGCGCCGGCACGAAGAGGTTCTGGCCGAGGAAAAGCTCGTGCCCTACAAGATTACGGAAGGATCCGGAGGCGATCTACGCGTGAAGGCCGGAGGCAAGGAGTGGGCGCCGCCGGAGATTTCGGCCGTGATCCTGCAGAAAATGAAGCAGACCGCCGAGGATTATCTCGGGCAAAAGGTGACCAAGGCTGTGATCACGGTGCCGGCGTACTTCAACGACGCCCAGCGCCAGGCCACGAAAGACGCCGGCAAAATCGCGGGGCTTGAAGTGCTGCGTATTATCAATGAGCCCACCGCGGCGGCGCTGGCTTATGGCCTCGATAAAAAGAAAAATGAAAAGATCGCCGTGTATGACTTGGGCGGCGGCACGTTTGACGTTTCGATCCTAGAAATTGGGGACGGTGTGTTTGAAGTGCGCTCCACGAACGGCGATACGCATTTGGGCGGCGATGATTTTGACCAGAAGATCATGGACTGGCTCGCCGATGAATTTAAAAAGGAAAGCGGCATTGATCTTCGCAAAGACCGCATGGCGCTTCAGCGCCTGAAGGAGGGAGCGGAGAAGGCCAAGTGCGAGCTGTCCAGCAATCAGCAGACCGAGATCAATCTGCCGTTTATCACGGCGGATGCGAGCGGGCCAAAGCATCTCACGATGACCTTGACGCGCGCGAAGTTGGAACAGCTCGTGGACGGGCTTGTCCAGCGAACCATCGAGCCGTGCAAGCGCGCTCTGGCGGACGCCAAGCTTAAGCCCGAGGATATCAACGAGGTGGTGCTTGTCGGTGGTCAGACGCGCATGCCGAAGGTCCAGGAAATCGTGCAGCAGCTATTTAAAAAAGAGCCGCACAGGGGTGTGAATCCGGATGAGGTAGTGGCCGTGGGCGCCGCGATCCAGGGCGGTGTGTTGGCAGGCGATGTAAAAGACGTGCTGTTACTCGATGTGACACCGCTGTCGCTCGGTATCGAGACGCTGGGCGGCGTGTGCACCAAGCTCATCGAGCGCAACACGACGATTCCGACCAAAAAAAGCCAGACTTTCTCAACGGCAGCGGATGGACAGACGGCTGTGTCGATCCATGTATTGCAGGGAGAGCGCGAGATGGCTGAGGACAATCGCACGCTCGGCCGATTTGATCTCGTGGGTATTCCGCCGGCGCCGCGCGGCATTCCGCAGATTGAGGTGACGTTTGACATCGACGCCAATGGCATCACGCACGTGTCGGCGAAAGACTTAGGTACCGGCAAAGAGCAAAAGATCCGTATTGAGTCTTCGAGCGGCTTGGCGAAAGACGAGGTCGAGAAGATGACCAAAGACGCCACCGCGCATGCCGAGGACGATAAAAAGAAGCGCGAGCTCGTCGAAGCGCATAACCGACTCGACAACCTTGTCTACACGGCGGAGAAGTCGCTTAAAGAACTGGGCGATAAAGTGTCCGCCGAAGACAAGGAAAAAGTCGAGGCCGCCGTGAAAGAAGCGCGCGAAGCGCTGAGCGGCAAGGATCTCGCGGCGATTAAAAAAGCCGAAGAGAACCTGACCAAGGCCTCCTACAAAATCGCCGAAGAGATGTACAAAAATGCCGGCGCCAAGGCGCAAGCCGGTGCAGCCGGACAAGAGGCTCCGAAATCCGAAGGCAAGGACAAAGATGATGTGGTGGATGCGGAGTACAAGGTTGAAGACGATAAATAGGGCGGCGGGTGATTCACCCTAACACCCCAGATCCCATTCGGGACGCAAGGCGTGTCGGTCAAGAAAGGGCTGACTTCAATCATTGGTTAGTATAGCCATATTTTTATATGGTAAAAAAGCCATACATCGTGTATACTTGCATTGATGGTTGACTTTGAGTGGGACGCCAAGAAGGATGCGGAAAATCAGGCTAAGCATGGCGTCTCGTTTGAGGTGGCGCAATACGCTTTCTCAGACCCTTATCGTGTTATTGCGCACGATTTAGAACACAGCAAAGAAGAGAGCCGGTTTTACTGTTTCGGGAAGGTGGGGGACGGTATCCTAACAATCCGTTTTACTTATCGAAATGGTGCGATTCGGATACTCGGGGCCGGATATTGGAGGAAGGGCAGGAGGGCTTATGAAGCACAAAATAAAATACACGGATGAACCGATGGGGAAGCTAAAGGTGATTAAGGATTTTTTGCCTCCGCCGGAGGAACTCGTTTTTAAAGAAGAGCCGGTGAAGGTTACGATGGTGTTGAGCAAGTCCAGCGTTCAGTTCTTCAAAAAGACAGCGCGCAAATATCATGCGCCATACCAGAAAATTATCCGATCACTACTCGACACCTACGCGGCTCATTATGCCGTGTAGATCTAGAAAGCTTGGGAGATGTCTTCTGCCAGAGAGTTAATCTAAGGCGATATGTCAAAGAAAGACTATTACGAATTGTTGGGGGTGGCGAAGTCGACGGGGGAGGATGAGCTAAAAAAAGCTTATCGCAAGAAGGCGCTGGAGCTGCATCCCGACCGCAATCCCGGAGACAAGAAGGCCGAGGAGAAGTTTAAGGAAGTCACCGAGGCCTATCAAGTTTTAGCGGATCCCAAGAAGCGGCAGGTTTACGACCAGTACGGCCATGAAGGCCTGGCCGGTGGCGGGTTTCAGGGAGCCGGAGACTTCACGGGCTTCGGCGACGTGTTTACGGATATCTTTGAGGATTTTTTCGGCGCTTCGGGCGGGGGCCGGCGCCGCATGCGTCCTCAAGCCGGCCGCGATTTGCAGCACGATTTGAAGATTTCCTTCGCAGAAGCCGTGTTTGGCTGCAAAAAAAACTTTACGATTCGTCGGGAAGAGTGCTGCCAGGAGTGTAAGGGCGACGGCGCTAAGCCCGGCACCTCGCACTCCACCTGCCCCAAGTGTCGCGGCACGGGGCAGATTCTCGCCTCCAGCGGTTTTTTCAGCATCGCGCGCACTTGTGACCGCTGTCGAGGCGCCGGTAGTTTTATCGCGCATCCGTGCACCGTTTGTCATGGCGAAGGACGCGTGCTGGCCGATCGCAAGATGGATATCAAGATTCCGGCGGGTGTGGATACGGGTTCGCGCCTTCGGATGACCGGAGAGGGCGAGGCCGGATCCCGCGGCGGCCCGCGCGGTGATCTCTATGTCGATATTCATGCGGAGCCGCATGCGATTTTTACGCGTCAAGGGACGACGATACTGTGCGAGATGCCCGTTAGCTTTACCCAGGCCGCGCTCGGCGCCGAAATGGAGGTGCCCACACTGACGGGACCGGTGACTTTAAAAGTTCCCGCCGGAACCCAAAGCGGTAAAGTTTTTAAGTTGAAGGGCAAAGGCAGCGCGTCTTTAAACGGGCACGGGATCGGGGACGAAGAGGTGAGGATTTTGGTCGAGATCCCGACGCACTTGTCCGAGAAACAAAAAGAGCTCTTGAAGCAGTTTGCGTTGGACTCCGGCGAAAAAGTTCACCCGATTCAGTCTGGTTTTATGAAGAAAGTAAAAGAGTTATTTAACAAGTAGTGATAAAATCTCCCGCATGCCTGAAATCAAAGCGTTTCGCGGATGGCGGTATAATGCCGCGCTGATCAAGAATCTCACCAAAGTTTACGCGCCGCCTTACGACGTTATCTCCAAAAAAGAGCAAGAAGCGCTTTACAAGAAAAATCCTTACAATGTGGTGCGCCTGGAGCTTGGGCAATCCACGCCTTACGATCATCCCAAAAATAATATCTACACGCGCGCCGCGGATTTCTTGAAGCGCTGGATCTCGCTTCGCGTGTTGACACAGGATGAGATCCCGGCCATTTACGTCTATCGCCAGGATTATGAAAGAGAAGTTCGCGTCGGCTTTTTGGCCGCGATGAAGCTGGACGATCGCTGGGTGATGAAGCATGAAAACACGCTGGTCGCGCCCAAAAAAGACCGCCTGGAGCTGATCAAAAATGTCCGGACAAACTTGAGCCCCATTTTTGGTTTATTCGAAGACAAAAAAGGCTCTGTCCAGAGGTTTTTAAAATCGGCGATGGAGTTTCCCCCGGCGGTGGACGTCACGATGGATCGAATACGGCATCGCCTCTATTTGGAGCAAAGGCCCGATCAGATTGCCGCGATTTGCCGCGCCATCAAAAATCTGCCGATGTTGATCGCCGACGGCCACCACCGGTTTGAAGTTGCCTGTCAGTATCGGCAATGGATGCAGAATGGGGCAGGCGCCCAGGCGCCCTGGAACTACGCGATGGTGTATTTTTCGGACTACGCGCACAATCCGTTCACGATTTGGCCGACACATCGGTTGGTGAATATCGGAAAACGGAATGTCGCGCAAATTTTAAAAACGCGCGGGGTTTTGCGTAAAGTTTCTAATCTAAAATCCGTTTTGTCCGCATTGAAAAAATCATATTCATTTGGAGTCTATACAAAAAAGGACGGATTTTTCATTTTTACGCTGGATAAAAAATTTTATTCTCAGATCAAAAAAAATCCGGTCGACATTCTGGACGTTGCGGTGTTGCACAGCCTGCTTTTAAAGCCATGTTTTGGCATTGAAAAAATTGAAAAATCGAAGCAGATTGATTTTACGCGCAGTGCCGAAGAAGCGGTTGCCCGCGTGAAAAAAGGCGAGTTTCAAGCCGCGTTTTTCTTAAAGGCAACTTCGCTCGACGAAATGGTCCGAGCGTCGAAGGCGGGTCTTAAGATGCCGCAGAAATCCACGTATTTTTACCCGAAGCTGCTCTCGGGACTTGTGTTTCACAAACATTAAATGCTGAAGTCCCTCTCCATCACATTTCCCTGCTACAACGAGGCGGCCAATGTTGGTTCTATGATCGAACAGGCCATTGAGCTGGGCGAAAAGTATCAGCTCGACTATGAAGTGGTGGTGGTGGACGACGGCTCGAAAGACGACTCCGCGCGGATTGTGCGTGAGTGGTGCGGGAAAAATCAGCGGGTGGTGCTGGTCCAGCATCCACACAATCAGGGCTACGGCGCCGCGGTCCGGACCGCGCTGAAGAGCGCGAAGAAAGAGTTTGTGTTTTTCACCGATGGAGACAATCAGTTCCGGCCCTCCGACATCGAAAAGCTTTTTTCTAAAATGTCGGACGCGGACATTGTGGTCGGCTACCGGATCTCCCGTCAGGATAAATCCTACCGGCGCGTGAACGGATTTTTATGGACGTGGTTGAGCCGCGTTCTTTTCGGCCTGCCGGTGCGTGATGTGGACTGCGCGTTCAAGCTTTTTCCGCGAAAGGCGCTGGAAAATCTGGAACCCAAGGCCAATCACCTGCTGATCCACGCCGAAATCCTAGCTCGCTTGAAGCGCCGGGGTTATACGATCACCGAGGTGGGGATCCCGCATTACCCCCGCACCGCGGGTCAAGCGACGGCCACGCGGCCCGCCGCGCTTTTTAAATCAGTTTTAGAACTTGTGAAATTATACTGGAGCATTGCGACAAGCGCATAGCTGTGCTAGAATCCACACTTTATGGCGACTTTCAATCCTAGAAACCGCGTTAGTACACTGCGCATTTTAAGGCGCCGCGAGATTCCGGAAGGCCTTTGGACCAAGTGCGACGAGTGCGGCGAGATCATCTACAACAAGACGCTCGAAGAAGATTTTAAGGTCTGTCCCAAGTGCGAGTACCATTTTACGCTTTCGGCGCCCGAGCGTATCCTGCAGCTCATGGATGAGGGTAGTTTTAAGGAGATGGATAAGGGGTTGTGCGCCAAAGACCCGATCCACTTCCGAGGTCCCAAATCCTATCCGGCTAAATTAAAGGAAGACCAGGCGGCCACGGGCCTTGTGGATGCCGTCGTGACTGGGGAGGGCCTGATGAACCAGCGTCACGTGGTGCTGGGCGTTACGGATTCCCGTTTTATCATGGGTTCGATGGGTTCGGTGGTGGGTGAAAGGATCACACGCGCGATCGAGTGCGCGACGGCTAAAAAAATACCGCTCGTGATCGTTTCGGGTTCCGGCGGCGGCGCGCGTATGTACGAAGGGATGTTTTCACTGATGCAGATGGCCAAAACGTCGGCGGCGCTTGCGAAACATCATGAAGCTGGGCAGTTATTTATTTCTGTGCTCAGCAACCCGACGATGGCCGGCGTTTTGGCGAGCTTCGCGTCCCTTGGGGACATTATTTTGGCCGAACCACGGGCGCTGATCGGGTTTACCGGCCCCCGAGTAATCGAGCAGACGATCCGCCAGAAACTTCCGGACGGATTTCAAACATCAGAATTTCTTCTGGAACACGGCATGATTGACCGTATCGTGCACCGCCGGCAGCTCAAAAACACACTGTCGCAAATCATGGACTATCCGAGCCGTTAATGGCCCAAGTCAGTCTCGTCAACGTCTGCAAAACCTATTCGGGCAATATTCAGGCCGTGATCGACGCGAATCTCGGTATTGAGCGCGGAGAATTCATGGTGCTGGTCGGCCCGTCGGGCTGCGGCAAGACCACGTTGCTGCGCGCGATCGCGGGGTTGGAGGAAGTGACAACCGGCAAGATTTATATCGGCAACAAGATCGTCAACGACATCCCTCCCAAAGACCGCGACATCGCGATGGTGTTTCAAAATTACGCGCTGTATCCCCACATGACTGTATTTCAGAATATGGCGTTTGGTTTGAAACTGCGCAAGTACCCCAAGCATGAAATCCAATCGCGCGTGACGGACGCCGCGGAGATTCTCGGTATTCGTCAGCTCCTAGACCGCAAGCCCAAGGAACTCTCAGGGGGCCAGCGGCAGCGCGTGGCGCTCGGTCGCGCGATCGTGCGCAAGCCGCTGGTATTTTTATTTGACGAACCTTTAAGTAATCTCGACGCGAAGATGCGCGTCCAGATGAGAACCGAGATCAAGAAGCTTCATCACCGCCTGCAGACGACGATGATCTATGTGACGCATGACCAGACCGAGGCGATGACGCTCGGGGACCGCATCGTGGTCTTGAAGGACGGTGTGATCCAGCAAGTGGCGGATCCTTTGACGCTTTACAATTACCCGACCAACAAATTTGTGGCGAGCTTTATCGGCAGTCCGCCGATGAATTTCCTGAACGGCCGCGTGGTTCGTATCGAGAATCGTTTTTATTTTCAAAATGGCGGGTTTCGCACGCGCATTAGCGACGCCGCTAAACAGAAAATAGCCGCTTTCGAGAATAAGGAAGTCATATTCGGGATTCGTCCCGAGGACATCTACGACAAGCTGTTCGCCTCGGAAGCGTCGCCGGAGAACACGGTGCGCGCCGCCTGCGAAGTGGTGGAGCCGATGGGCGCCGAGGCGTACCTGTATCTTCGCTCGGGCACAAACAGCACGTTTGTCGCGAGAGTTTCCGGCAATATTCATCCGGACGTCAATCAGGAGCTGGATTTAGTGTTTGACATGGGCAAAGCCCATTATTTCGAGCCTTCAACCGAGAAGTCCATCCTTTAGTCTCCGGGAGGTGTCTTTTGCCGCCGCTGTTGCTGCCGTTCATCGCTTTTTTTCTATGGCTTTTTGCCGTTTTTTCCTACGTACCGGCATTAAAATTGGATATTTCTTTAACGCTCCAAACAGTTTGGGCGCTTTTTTTTATTTCCGATCTCGTTGTCATTCTCGCGTGGGCTTTTTCGGGGCCGCTCGCGACGGCGCTCTTGACGGCCGTATTTTCGCTCGCGACGTTGTACATGGCGCTGGTCTTGAAAGACGCGACGTATTTGCTGCAGATTTTGTTTTACGCCGGTGTCTACACAATCACGTTCACGTACCTGCAGGATGTGCGGAATCGCGCGCAAAACCAGGAGGTCAAACGTGAACGACTGACCGAGGATCTCAATGCCACGCGTGAGGACATCGTCAAAAAGGGCCTGTTGGAAGAAGCGCTGCAAAAAAAACTGCGGCGGTTTTCGGATCTGCAGAGGTTTTCGGAAGATTTGAAAGAGATTCATCGTTTGGATGACGCCTACGAAAAACTCGTGAACCAGGCTTACACGATGCTTGGCAAAGCCGAAAGCGCCGCGCTGTATCGGGTGGACGAAAGCCGCCAGGATTTGGCGCTCGTCGCGAGCAAAAAAAAGGACGCCGCGAGCGCGATCAAGGAAAAAGAGGGAAGCGTGTTTGACCGCTGGGCGATGAGACACTCGCACGCGGTGTTGGTCGAAGACGCGCGCAGTGATTTTCGTTTTTCGATCGACGCGGCGCGCGCGGATGTTTTGCGCTCACTTTGTTCGTCGCCGCTTTTGACGGAAAAAAGGGTGCTGGGTATCCTGCGCGTCAGCTCCTCGAAACCGCAGAGCTTCAGCGCCGACGACTTGAGGCTTCTGGATATCTTGTCGGACTTGGGCGCCGTGGCGCTGCGCAATATTTCGCTTTACGACGAGATGGCGGAGCTCGCGGTGCGGGACAGCCTCACGGGTTTTTATGTGCACCGTCATTTTCAAACCGAACTCGCCGATCAGGTGCGCCGCGCCTTAACGGCGGGAGAGCGTTTTTCTCTGTGTCTTTTGGACATCGATCACTTTAAGCGCTACAACGATCAGTACGGACATCCGGCCGGGGATCTCCTTTTAAAAAACATTTCGATGCTTGTGCGTGAATATTTAAGACCCGTGGATATCGCCGCGCGGTACGGCGGCGAGGAGTTTGCGCTCGTTGTGCCGCAGGTGGAGCCCAAGGAAGCGCTGGCGCTGGCCGAAAAAATCCGTAAAGGCGTCGAGCAAAACGAGTTTATTTTGAGACGGGATTTGACGCGCGTGACGGTTTCGATTGGCGTGGCTCATTTTCCGCGGGACGGCCGGTCCAAGGAAGAGCTTTTGTGGACCGTGGACAAGAACCTCTACAAGGCGAAAAGTCTGGGGCGCAATCGCGTATGTGGCAGCAGCTAACGTTAAGCGCGCTTTGGTTCGTAGCTTTGTTTTTAAGCGGGTTTTCTAAAAGAAAAACACTGCGTCTATCGGTCGCGGCGCTGGGAGTCGCGGCCGCGGCGTATTTTTTCTTTCTACCTTACGTGGATCCTTGGGCGTGGGCTTATTATTTGATATTTTCGACGCTCGTATTTATCGCGGGTTCCCGATTCCGCCGGTGGGCGTTTTCGGGAATTTTTTCGTTGGAACACCGCGTGCAGTCTCTTTCGAAGAGTCTGAGGCAGGAAAAAGAGACCTTTGAGGAAAAAACGCGCAGCACCGAGTTCGTCGATCGTGAAGCCTCGAGAATCGCGCGCATTTACGAAAAGTCCAAACAGATGTCCGAGAGTCTGGACCCGTTTGAAACATTTTTGGTGTTTGGCGAGGCGCTGTATCAGCATTTTCAGTTTCAGGAGATCAAACTGGTGATCTTTGAAGAGTCCGCCAAGCGTTTCGGCGCGCAGTTTTGCTACAGCTTGAACCACGGGATATTCCGGGATCTCTATGACCGGGGCGTGATCCTTAAAGATCGTGACAAAGTGAAGTCCCAGGTGTTTCCGTTCGATGAGAGGCTCTTTGAGGAACTCGCGAAGACCATGGAGCCTGTCTTTCAGGAGTCGCCGCCCGTTCTGGCGTATCCGGCGCTCGTGGGCAACCAGATCTTCGGAGCGCTGTTGGTGATGGGAGTGGCGCTAAGGGACGTACCGCTTTTTTCGATTCTTTCACAGCGGTTTATCGCTGAATTGAAGCGCGTGAAGCTGTATCAGAATATTCAAGAGATGGCGATCACGGATGGATTGACCGAGGTGTATGTGCGCCGGCATCTCGATACGCGTTTGCAGGATGAGGTGGCGCGCAGTCATGAGTTTCGGCGCAAGCTCTCCTGCATCATGATCGACGTCGACGATTTTAAGCAGTTCAATGACCGTTACGGGCATCTCGTGGGGGACGTGGTGTTGCGCGAGGCCGCGAAAACGATCAAGGCCAATATCCGCGAGATCGATGTGGTGGGCCGCTACGGCGGTGAAGAGTTTTGCGTGGTGTTGCCCGATACGGATGAAAACGGCGCGTTTTTCGTGGCCGAGAGAATCCGCCGCGCGGTGGCTGAAAAGAGTATCAAGGCCTACGACGAGGTGTTGAGCGTGACGTTGAGCGGCGGGATCGCGACATTTTCAAATCGGCTAAACGACGCAAGCTCGCTCGTGGAGGCGGCCGATTCGGCGCTGTATCAGGCGAAGCGTCAGGGAAAAAACAGAGTATGTTTATTTACAGTGGGTGGCGCATGAAGAAAAAGGTGGCGGTCGGAGTGGACATTGGCGGCACGAGCGTCAAGCTCGGACTTGTTGATGAAAACGGGAAGGTTTTGGCGCGAGAATCGTTTATCACGAAAAGATATCCGGGGCGCAAACGGCAGCTTGCAGCGCTTGTGGAGCGTATTTCAGGACTTCGGAGCTGGGCGGGGAAAAAAGGTTACGCGCTTCTCGGCGTCGGTGTCGGGGCTCCGGGGCCCGTGGACGTCGAGCGGGGTTTTGTCTATTTTTTTCCGAATATTCCGGGTTGGAAAAATACGCCTCTTAAGTTGCTTTTGGAAAAAAGACTGGGTCTTGGCGTCACGGTGGACAATGACGCCAATGCGATGGCGTTCGGCGAGTATCGCTTTGGCGCTGGCCGGGGGGCGCGGAATATGATCGCGCTGACGCTCGGCACTGGGATCGGCGGAGGGCTTGTGATGGATGGAAAGCTGTTTCACGGCCCGAAATTTTCAGCTGTGGAAGTCGGGCATATCGTGATCGATCCCGCAGGTGTCCGCTGTGGCTGCGGCAATCGCGGATGCGTGGAAACGTTTGTTGGCAGCGGCTATATTTTTCGGAAAATCCGCAGGACGCCCCAACAGGCCGGCTTAGCGGCCCGGAAAGGGGATCGGCGCGCTTTGAAGATGTGGAAAGAGGCCGGTGAGGGTCTAGGAACCATGCTGGCGGGCCTCGTCAACGTGCTGAATCCCGAAAGAATCGTGCTCGGCGGCGGCATCGCGCAGAACGGAAAACTTCTTTTTGAGCCGGTCCGTAAAACGATTCAAAAAAAGGCCTTTTCCATAGCGGCACGTTCTGTTAGAGTAGTGCCCGCCAAGCTCGGCGTGGACGCCGGTTTGATCGGCGCCGCAGCGCTCATTTTTGGATCCGAATGACAAGAAGATTTCCTTTTCTACTACTTTTTTTATTTGTCAGTCTAAATCCCGGGGCTAGTTTTGCCGATGAAAAACCCATCGAGGTTCACGGCGATACGGTGGAGTATTTTCATGAGGAAGGTAAAGTGGTAGGCGTGGGGCACGTGTCTATTGATTACGAAGATGTGCGGTTGACCGCCGATAAGATTACGGCTTACTTAAACATCAAACAGGCGGTCGCGGAAGGCAATGTGGTGTTGAACCAGCCGGGAACCGTGATGAAAGGCGAGCAAGCCACCTACGATTTTGCGAAAAAATCAGGCCAAGTTTCAAACCTAACCGCGCAGATTCAACCCACCTATTTCGGAAAAGCCGAAACCGTCGAACGCGTCGCCGAAAATCACTACCGTTTCAGCGATGCCTATGTGACCACCTGCTGCAGCGACGCGCCGTTTTATAAAATCCAGGCCCGGCAAGTGGATATCTATCCCCAGAACAAAGTGGTGATCAGAAACGCTCTGCTCGTGGTGCGCGGCGTGCCGATTCTTTTTATCCCGTACTATGTGCAGCCGTATATGGATTTTGACCGCTTCCCGGTGCAGATTGTGCCGGGAAAAAATTCCCAGTGGGGCGCTTTTATCTTAAGCAAGTGGCGGTATCATTTGATCGACTCGCCGGCGCTTGCCTCAAAAGGCAACGTGTTGGTGGACTACCGCGAAAAGCGCGGGTGGGGCA
The DNA here is from genome assembly GCA_964372765.1 of uncultured Planctomycetia bacterium. Lineage (GTDB taxonomy): Bacteria > Omnitrophota > Gorgyraeia > 2-02-FULL-51-18 > CAYJSE01 > CAYJSE01. The sequence continues at coordinate 37,904 of CAYJSE010000002.1, forward strand.
CGGGGTTCGAGAATTTTTACCGAAGCGAGGCGTTGGGGCGCGGAGCGCTGCGGCTTTACTACGCGGATGACGATAACCCGCCGCTCGATGCCGACAACGACCGCTACCGTGTGCAGTGGCGCCATCAGATGAAGTTAACGAAAAACACGACGCTCACCGCCGAACACAACAAGCTGAGCGATCGCGATCTTATTAAAGATTTCTTTTTTCGGGAAGAGTATGAGCGCGAGGTGTTTCCGGATAACTACCTTTCCATCATCACGGCAAAACCGGAGTACACTTTAAGTATTTTGGACCGGGAGAGAGTCAACGATTTTCAAACCGTGGTCGAGCGCAGTCCCGAAATCCGGTTTGATACGCGCAACCGGGGTTTCGCGGACACGCCCTTTTACTGGAGATCCGAGCATCAGTTTTCCAATCTAAAAAAAGAGTTTGCAGACTCCGGCAGCCAGCTTGATCTTGTGCGGCACGACACGAACCACACGCTGACCTACGCGGGGCGCATCGGGGATCTGGCCGTGACGCCGCATATCGGCACGCGTCAGACGATCTATTCGCGCGATGCGCGCGGTGACGAGGCCCAGGTGCGCGGCATCTTTGACGGCGGCGTGGACCTGAGCACGCATTTTTTTAGAACCTACGATTTCTCGACGCGCGCGTGGGGGCTCGACTGGAACCGGATCCGCCATGTATTTGCGCCGTCGGCGAGCTACCATTTCCGTCCCAATCCCACGGTGAGCCGGACAACGCTGCAGGAATTTGACGCGCTGGACGCGCTGGACAAACAGCATTTTATCCGCTTCAGTCTCGACAATAAATTTCAGACTAAGGAGCACGGCGCCGATGGCTCTCTCCAAACGCGAGAGATCACGCGCGTGATCCCATTTTTTGATATGGATTATCACCAGGATCGCATCCAAAATGTGGGGCTAGACGTCGAATTTAGGCCGTACTCATGGATGGGCATCGAGTCGGACGTGGTGTATGACACCGATATCGACGCGGTTACCACGGCTAACGCGGATTTTTATTTCGATCGCAACAACGTGCGATTTGGGCTGGGACAGCGCTATATTCGCGAATCGAGCAGCCAAACCACGGCCCAGGTGCGCTGGACGGTGAACCAGGATTTGGCCGTCACGGTTTATGAGCGCTATGAGTTTCATGAGAGCCGGCAGAAAGAGTTTGAAATCGTGCTTTCCAAGACGCTGGACTGCGCCGTGATGGATCTCACGTACAATCACCGCGAGGGCGAAAACAGCTTCTACGTGGCGTTTCGTCTGAAAGGCTTTACGAAATCCTCCTACGATCTGAACCAATCCTACAACCGCCCCAAGTTGTCTCCTCGGAGTTCCAGTCTGCGGTCATGAAGATAGCGGTGGTGGGTTGCGGGTATGTGGGTCTAGTGTCGGGCGCTTGCTTCGCGAGCCTCGGTCATCGGGTGACTTGCGTGGACGTGGACGCCGAGAAAATAAGACTTCTAAAAAAAGGCGGCATCCCCTTTTACGAGCCGGGTCTCGAAGAACTCGTTGCCCAGGATTTAAAAGAGAAGCTCATTTCATTTACGACCGATCTCCGGGCCGCGACCCGATCCTCAGACGTTATCTTTATCGCGGTGGGAACTCCGCCGCGGCCGAGTGGCGAGGCGGATTTGAGCTACGTCGAAAACGTGGCTGTGACCATCGCGAAAGAAATCCGTTCCTACAAACTCGTGGTGGAAAAAAGCACGGTGCCCGTGCACACCGGCGAGTGGATCCAAGAGACGCTCGAGCGGCATGTCAAAACGAGAGCTCTTTTTGACGTGGCATCGAACCCTGAATTTTTAAGGGAAGGCAGTGCCGTGAACGACTTTATGAATCCGGACCGCATCATCTTGGGCGTTGAGTCTAAAAAGGCGAAAGACATCTTGACCGCTCTTTACAAGCCGCTTAAAAGCCCGATCGTTGTCACGAACCTGCAAAGCGCCGAGATTATCAAGCACGCTTCTAACTCGTTTTTAGCCACGAAGATTTCATTTATCAACGCGATCAGCCGGGTCTGCGACGCGGCCGGCGCCGATGTGGAGGAAGTAGCGCGTGGCATGGGCCTTGATCGGCGCATCGGCCGTGATTTTTTGAACGCCGGCATCGGTTTTGGCGGTTTTTGTTTTCCGAAAGACCTTGCGGCTTTTGTGCGCATCTCGGAAAAGCTGGGTTATGATTTTGAGCTGCTTCGTGTCGTCGAGAAGATCAACGAGGATCAGAAGAAAGTATTTTTAACCAAAATTGAACAGGCGATTTGGAATATCCGGTCCAAAACCATCGGTGTTTTGGGGCTTTCGTTTAAGCCTAATACGGACGATATGCGTTACGCGCCGAGTGTGGACATCATCGAGGCGCTGCAGGCGCACGGCGCTGTCGTGAAGGCGTATGATCCGCACGCGATGCCCAAGGCCCGGAAGATTCTGAAAGGCGTGCGGTTTTGCAATGGTATAGACGAGACGGCCAAGGGCAGTGACTGCCTCGTGATTTTAACCGAATGGAACGAGTTTAAGAATATGGATCTATCAAAGGTCAAAAAGCTCCTGCGTCAGCCGGTGATCGTGGACGGTAGAAATATGTACGATCCCCGGGATATGAAGCGGCTTGGATTCAAATATTTTTCAATCGGAAGACCGGTGTGAGAAGTGTGGAAATTTGTTGGCGGCTGGGTTAGCATAAGGCCACGATAAAATCTATGTGGAGACATATGAAGAAATTTTTACGTCAAATGGGCATGGTTTCTGCTATTTTTCTGGTTCAGGGCACAGCGTTGGCGAGCGAAGCGGATCTCAAGATTCCGGACCTCCACGAAGGACACTTTAACCTATTTGGGGGACTCACTGGTTTTCAGATCCTGCTCTATGGGGCGGTGGTGATCCTCGGGACAGTAGGTCTGTCTCTTTACCAGTTTATCGCGATCAAGGCTCTTCCTGCCCATCGATCGATGCTTGATGTGGCGGAAACAATTTTCCAAACCTGCACGACTTATCTGAAGCAGCAGGCCAAATTTCTCGCGATGCTCTTTGGTATCATTGCCTTGGCGATGGCTTATTACTTTGTGGTGCTCCAGCGTGAGTCCATCACGACTCTGGGACTCGTTCTGTTTTTTTCTACTGTGGGTATGGCAGGCACAACTCTTGTTGCTTGGTACGGCATCCGTGTCAACACCTACGCCAATGCCAGGACCGCCTTTGCTTCGCTACGCGGTGTGCCCTGGGATGTTGTGAATATCCCACTGCGCGCGGGGATGTCCGTAGGACTTTTCTTGATTTCTGTCGAGCTTGTGATGATGGTGATCATACTGCTCTTTGTGCCGCGCGATATCGTCGGCTACTGTTTCCTGGGATTTGCCATCGGAGAATCACTTGGAGCGAGTGCTCTGCGTATTGCGGGCGGTATTTTCACTAAAATCGCCGATATCGGCTCTGATCTTATGAAGATAGTCTTCAAGGTCAAAGAGGATGATCCGCGCAACCCGGGTGTCATCGCCGACTGCGCGGGCGACAACGCCGGCGACTCCGTGGGACCGACCGCCGACGGTTTTGAGACCTACGGTGTCACGGGCGTGGCGCTCATCTCATTTATCACTCTCGCAGTAAAAGATCCGACGCTTCAAGCCAAGCTCATCGTCTGGATTTTCGCCATGCGATTCCTAATGGATTTTATGTCAGGCGTTTCCTACTTTATCAACAAGGCCATCTCCGAGCGCAAATACAAGAATCTAAAGGAGTTTGATTTTGAGGAGCCGCTGACGCGCCTGATCATGATTGCGACGACGCTCTGCATCTCAACCTCTTACGGAATGTCGTACTTACTCATCGGTGACCTACCCGATCCAACGCTCTGGTGGAAGCTCGCGTCTATTATCACCTGCGGGACCCTAGGAGCTTTTCTTATTCCAGAGTTTACCAAGGCTTTCACCTCTTCTCACTCCAAGCACGTGCACGAGATCGTGACGGCTTCGCGCGAGGGAGGGGCCTCATTGACGATTCTCTCGGGGATCGTGGCGGGTTCCTTCTCGGCCTTCTGGAAAGGTATCCTTATCGCGGGTCTGATGTTCGTGGCTTATCTGATATCGGGGATGGGGCTTCAGAGTATCATGCCGCACGCCTCGGTTTTTGCTTTTGGTCTCGTGGCTTACGGCTTTCTTTGTATGGGTCCGGTGAATATCGCTGTGGATTCCTACGGCCCCGTGACGGACAACGCCCAATCGATCTTTGAATTATCCCAAACCGAGTCGATCCCTGGGATCGAGAAGGAGATCGAGAAGGATTTCGGTTTCCGCCCAGATTTTAAAACTGGCAAACACTACCTCGAGGCCAACGACTCCGCCGGCAATACCTTCAAGGCGACAGCGAAGCCCGTTCTCATCGCCACCGCCGTTGCTGGAGCAACGACGATGATTTTCTCTATCATTCTTCTTCTGCAGGAGCATCTGCGCGCCGGGGCCGTCGCCGCCGCGGTGGGTGGGCTGCTTCCCGAGAACATCGGGGAGATCCTATTGCATGAAAAGCTTTCACTCACGGCGTCGCCGATTCTACTCGGATTCCTCTGCGGCGGGGCGGTAATCTACTGGTTTTGTGGGGCTTCGATTCAGGCCGTGACTACCGGAGCCTATTCTGCTGTCGAGTACATCAAGAAAAACATGAATCTGAATATGAAGGAAGCCAAACGCGAAGACTCGATCACAGTGGTCCGGATTTGCACCGAGTATGCTCAAAAAGGGATGTGGAATATTTTCTTGGGTCTTCTGGCGTTTACGCTGGCCTTCGCGCTATTTGACCCATATTTTTTCATCGCCTATCTCATGGCCATCGCAGTTTTCGGACTCTTTCAGGCGATGTACATGGCCAACGCGGGCGGATCTTGGGACAACGCGAAAAAACTTGTCGAGGTCGATCTTGGGGAGAAAAACACTCCTCTTCACGCCGCGACCGTCATCGGCGATACTGTGGGAGATCCCTTCAAAGATACTACTTCCGTGTCACTCAACCCCATCATCAAGTTCTCGACCCTCTTTGGCATGCTCGCCGTCGAGATCGCGATCAAGATGAACCCGGCGACGACTCGTATTTTCGGAGCCGTTCTATTCGTCGTAGGGCTGTTTTTTGTTTGGAAATCCTTCTATCGGATGCGGATTCCGACCGTTTAGGCGTCGATCTGAAGAAAAGGAATGAGCTGCTTCTATGAACGATATTAAAGGCGTGATCTTGGCGGGGGGCTTGGGCAAGCGGCTTCACCCCCTAACGAAGATAACCAATAAGCATCTTTTGCCGATTTACGACAAGCCGATGATCTACTATCCGTTGTCGTATCTGGCCGAGGCGGGCATCAAGGATATACTGATCGTGACGGGCGGCAACCACGCGGGTGAATTTTTACGGCTTTTGGGGGACGGTAAGGAATTTGGGCTCACGCATATCAACTACACCTATCAGGAAGGTGAAGGCGGGATCGCCGAGGCGCTGGGGCTAGCCCGGCATTTTGCGGCGCACAAAAAAATCGTGGTGGTGCTGGGCGACAATATTTTAGAGCGGGGCATTCAAAAATACGTGGAACATTTTCGCCGCCAAAAGAGCGGCGCGCGTGTTTTACTTAAAAAAGTCGAGGACCCGGAGCGCTTTGGAGTGGCGGAGCTGAAAGGCAAAAAGATCGTTTCGATCGAAGAGAAGCCCAAGCGGCCCAAGTCGGACCTGGCCGTGACGGGCGTTTACATGTATGACGAGCGGGTTTTTGAGATTGTGAAAACGCTCAAACCCTCCCGGCGCGGCGAGCTTGAAATCACCGACGTCAACAACGCTTACATCGAGCGCGGCGAGCTGGAGTATGACGTGCTGGACGGCTGGTGGACGGATAGCGGCACGTTTGATTCGCTGCTGCGCGCTAATAACCTGATCGCCAAAAAATGAAAGTTCTTATCACAGGGGGAGCCGGCTTCATCGGTTCTTACCTCGTCAAATACTGGCTTAAAATCGATCCCGGCGTGCGGATCGTCAATCTCGATAAGCTGACCTATTCGGGAGATTTGGGGCGGCTTAAGGAAGTAAAAAATCATCCCCGCTACCAATTCATCCGCGGCGATGTGGCCGACGCGCGCTGTGTCGAGCGGGCGATGCCCGGATGTGAAGCGGTGGTCCATGTGGCGGCGGAGACGCATGTGGATCGGTCGCTGTTGGACGCGAAAAGCTTTTTTGATTCCAATATTCACGGAACCTATGTGCTGCTTGAAGCGGCACGGCGGCACGGGATTCGGAAATTTCTGTTGGTCAGCACCGATGAGGTGTATGGCAGTGTGGAAAAGGGATTTTCCACGGAAAGCTCACCGCTGGAGCCCACCAGCCCCTACTCGATCTCCAAGACGGCCGGCGACTGGCTAGCGTTTTCTTACGCTCACACCTACGGACTGCACGCGATGATCACGCGTGGCGGCAACACGTTTGGGCCTTATCAATACCCTGAAAAAGTGATCCCTCTTTTTGTGTCCCAGGCGCTGCAGGACGAGCCGCTCCCGCTCTACGGCGACGGGCGGCAGGTGCGTAACTGGATTTTTGTGGAGGACCACGTGCAGGCGATCCTGCATGTTTTAAAAAAAGGCAAAAAAGGAGAGGCCTATAACGTGTCGGGCCGCACCTATTTGAAAAATATCGATTTAACGAAAAAGATTTTGAAGCTGCTCGGCAAACCCGCGTCGCTTGTTCGGCGCGTTCAGGATAGACCCGGACACGACCGCCGCTACGCGATGAGCTCGGCGAAGCTCCGGGCACTTGGCTGGCGCGAGAGATTTCCGTTTGAAAAGGCACTGGCCGAAAGCGTGCGTTGGTACTGTGAAAACAAACGCTGGTGGCGGGCCATCAAGGAAAAATCAAAAGATTTCAAAGATTATTACAAAAAATCTTATCAGCCTAAGATGAGGTAGTCTATTTGCAAGTGTTGGTGACTGGCGCCACCGGTCTTTTGGGCAACGTGTTGGTCAAGCGGTTAAAATCTCGTTACGCGGTGACCGGTGTGTCCCTGTCTGGGCGTGGGGATACCGTGGCCTGCGATTTGAAGGATGAGCGCGCGGTCGGGGTGCTTTTCAAGGGTCGCGCGTTTACGGGTGTGATTCACGCGGCGGCCTACTCGGACGTGGACGGTTGCGAGCGTGATCCTAAGCGGGCTCATGAGACGAACGCGCTCGGTACGCGGCATCTGGCCGCTGTCTGCCGGGACCAAAAAGTGCCGTTTATCTATGTCAGTACGGATTATGTGTTTGACGGACACTGCAAAGACGTTTACGATGAGGAGGATACGACCTTTCCGGTGAATATTTATGGGCTGACCAAACTGGAAGGGGAGCATCATACGAGAGCGTTGGCCTGGCGGAGCGCCATCGTCCGGACGAGCTGGCTTTTTGGCGCGGGCGTCCAGAGGAACTTTGTCAACGCGATCATCGAGCGTCTCAAGACCGAAAATGTCGTCCGGGTTTTAGCCGATCAGAGGGATTGCCCGACCTACGCGAAAGATCTCGCGGAGGCGCTTGAAAAAATTTTAAACGGTTTAATGCGCGCGCGGGGTTCCGCGTCGGAAGCCGGGCGGTGTGAGGTCTACCACTTTTGTAACGGCGGCGCCACGACACGTTTGGAGATGACGCGGGAGTTGAAAAAACTGCTTGGAAAGCGGGACGTGCGGGTGGAAGAAACGGCTCCGTCGGAGATTCAGGGGCGCTTGGCCGTGCGACCCGAGCATCCGGTGCTGTCGACGCATCGATTCGAGAAACAGTTTGGAGTCAAACCCAGGCCCTGGCAAGAGGCCTTGAAAGAGTATGTAAAGGAGCAGACAGTATGCGCGTTTTAATTACGGGATTAACCGGATTTGTGGGGAGCCATCTCGCGGAGTTTTTACTAAAAATAAAAGGTGTCGAGGTTCACGGCATCGAGCGCTGGCGGTCCAAAACAGAAAATATCGAAGAGATTAAAAATAAAATCCATCTTTACGAGTGCGATATCCGCGACGCCTCGAGCGTGCGGCGCATTTTGGAGGAGGCCAAACCGGAGCGCATCTTTCATCTGGCGGCCCAGTCGTTTGTGCCGGCCTCCTGGAATGCGCCGAGCGAGACGCTCACGACCAACATCATCGGCGAGCTCAATATTTTCGAGGCGGTGCGTCAGATCGGTATTTGTCCGTTGATACAGATCGCGGGTTCCAGCGAGGAGTATGGCATGGTGTATCCGAACGAAACGCCCATCGGCGAGGAAAATCCTTTGAGACCGCTCAGCCCCTATGGAGTTTCGAAAGTGGCGCAGGACTTGTTGGCCTACCAGTACTATGAAAGCTACAAGCTCGGCGTCGTTCGCACGCGCGCGTTCAACCACACGGGACCGCGTCGCGGCGAAGTATTTGTCACGAGCAATTTTGCGAAGCAAATCGCGATGATTGAGGCCGAGAAGCAGGAACCCGTGATTTCTGTGGGAAATCTAGAGGCGATTCGAGATTTCACGGATGTGCGCGACATCGTGAAGGCGTATTGGCTCGCCTTGGAGAAAGGGGACCCGGGGGATGTTTACAATATCGGTTCGGGACGGGGATTCAAGATTAAAGAAGCGCTCAATATTTTATTGAAAAATACCCGCGTTTCTATCAAGGTGAAGCAGGATGCTGCGCGTATGCGTCCGAGCGATGTGCCGATTTTGTTGGCGGATTGCGCGAAATTTAAAAAGAAAACAGGTTGGGAACCCACCATTCCTTTCGAGACGACGCTTTTGGATCTCTTGAACTACTGGAGAGACAAGATTGCCGCCAAAGCATTTGCAGTCAAAGATTAAATCCAACGCGCTGAAAGTCGGTGTGATCGGCCTGGGGTATGTGGGCCTGCCGCTCGGAGTGTCCTTTGCCGAAAAAGGTCTTTGTGTTACAGGCATTGATATCGACCCGGAGAAGCTCCGAGCGCTTCACGCCGGCCGCTCCTATGTTTTGGATGTGGTTTCCTCTAAGGTTCGGCAGCTTGTCAGGGCGAAGCGCTTACGTTTCAGCTCCGATTATCGCGAGGTCCGCGCGCTAGATGCCGTGATCATCTGTGTGCCGACGCCGCTGAGTAAAACCAAGGAACCGGACATCTCGCACATCGTGGACGCGGCCCGTGGGATCAAACCCTATCTAAAGAAAGGTCAACTCGTGGTTCTGGAGAGCACCACGTATCCGGGCACTACCGAAGAGGTGATCCAGCCCATCTTAGAGCAATCAGGTCTCCGGGCGGAGAGGGACTTTTTCCTGGCGTTTTCTCCAGAGCGCGTGGATCCGGGCAACAAGGATTTTGACACGACGTCCATTCCAAAAATCGTCGGCGGGGTGGGTCCGAAATCCCAAGAAGCGGTTCGCGCGCTGTACGCGACCATCATCCGGGAAGTGGTCGTGGTTTCCTCGCCGCGCGCCGCCGAAATGGTAAAGCTCCTGGAAAACACGTTTCGCAGTGTCAATATAGGCCTTATCAATGAGATCGCGATTGTTTCGCATCGCCTCGGCATCGATGTCTGGGAGGTGATCGAGGCGGCCAAGACGAAGCCGTTTGGTTTCATGCCGTTTTATCCGGGACCGGGCTTGGGCGGCCACTGTCTGCCGATCGACCCTTTATACTTATCGTGGAAGTCGCGCAAGGATCACGGTTTTGAGGCGCGCATGATTGAGCTGGCTTCTGAAATCAACGCCGAAATGCCCGCCTATGTCGTGGAGCGCGTCGGGCATCTACTCAATGAAAAGGGAAAGCCGCTGAAAGGCTCCTCGATATTGACTTTGGGCGTGGCTTATAAAAAGGACGTGAATGATATCCGGGAGTCGCCGGCGCTGGAAGTGATGGATGAGCTAAAAAAAGAGGGAGCCAAGGTGACGTATTCGGATCCGTTTGTGCCGGTGTTGGGGCGTGTGAAATCCAAAAAATTAACGCCTGTCTTTTTAAAAAAACAGGACTGCGTGGTCATTTTGACGAACCATTCTAGTTTTCCTTACGCGATGGTGGCTCAATACGCGCCGCTCGTTTTTGACGCGCGTCACGCGATGAAAGCGTTCAAAAAGGACAGGAAGATTCACTTTTTATGAAAAAGACGTGGGTGGTGACCGGCGGGGCGGGTTTTATCGGCTCGCATCTGGGCGAGCGTCTCTTGAGCCGCGGACACTGCGTGATGGGCGTGGACAATCTGATCACCGGTTCTTTGCGCAACGTGGAAATTTTTAGAAACAATCCCCGGTTTCATTTTTTGCGCCAGGATGTTTCCAAGAAACTGAAAGTTTCCGGTCGCGTGCACGGCGTGCTGCATTTTGCGTCGCCGGCCAGTCCTCCGGACTATCTCAAGTTTCCGCTTGAGACGCTCAAAGTGGGGTCGTTTGGAACCTTTCACGCGCTTGAGCTGGCGCGCACAAAACGCGCGCTCTTTATGCTGGCCTCCACGAGCGAGGTGTACGGAGATCCGGAAGTCAACCCACAGTCCGAGCAATACTGGGGCCATGTGAATCCGATAGGGCCGCGGTCGGTGTATGACGAGGCGAAACGTTTTTCGGAAAGTCTCACGATGGCCTACCGGCGTTCTTATCGGCTCAATACGAAAATTATCCGAATCTTCAATACCTACGGTCCGCGCATGCGCCCGCAGGACGGCCGCGTGATCCCCAATTTTTTGAGCCAGGCATTGCGAAAGGAACCGCTGACGCTCTACGGCGATGGTCGTCAGACGCGCAGTTACTGTTACATCGATGATTTGATGGATGGCATTGAGAAATATTTAAGTGTCGCATACCCCGGGCCGATCAACCTGGGGAATCCCAATGGAGAATCGGTGCGGGAGCTGGCTCTCCGGATTTTAAACCTGACAGGATCCAAGAGTGCGCTGGTGCGTCGGGCTCTCCCTGTGGATGACCCCAAACAGCGTTGTCCTGACATCTCCAGGGCTCGAAAAATATTGGGCTGGCGGCCGCGCGTGCCGCTGGATGAGGGATTGCGTCGGACACTCGAGTATTTTAGGAACGAAATCCGGTGTCGATAGAGCTCTCGGTGGTGATCCCGGCCTACAACGAAGAAAGCCGCATCGTCGACAGCATCGAACGGGTATGCGCGTTTTTCGACGCCTCGCATAAGAACGGTGAAGTGATCGTCTCAAGCGACGGTTCCACCGACCGCACGGATGAGCGCGTCGGGGAGTGGATACGCCGAAACCCGTCAAAACCCGCGCGGCTTTTAACATCGAAACCCAATACCGGAAAGGGATTTGCGGCGCGACAGGGAATCTTGGCGGCGAACGGGGAATATATTTTGATTACGGATACAGATTTATCCGCTCCGATCAAGGAGGCGGACAAGCTGATCGGCGCGCTGAAAGAAGGCCGCGATGTTGCGATCGGCTCACGCGCCGTGCGTGAACAGGGCTGCGATGTCCAGCAGAGCCCCAGGCGGTGGTTCGCGGGACGCGTGTTCAACTGGATCGTGCGATCGACGATGCTGCCCGGTCTTTGGGACACACAGTGCGGTTTCAAATGTTTCCGGCGCGAGGCGGCCAAAAAGCTGTTTTCGATCCAAAAAGAGGACGGTTTTATCTTTGACGTCGAAATTTTGTTTTTGGCGCGGAGACTTGGGTATAAAATAAAGGAAGTGCCCGTGATGTGGCGCGAATCGGGGTCCAGCCACGTAAGACTGGCGCGGGATTCAACGGCGATGCTCCGGGCTTTATCCAACATAAAAAAAAGGAAGTATCCCATTTCATGAAATTCACGCGCCTCGAGATTCCGGACGTTGTTTTGATCGAGCCCACGGTGCATGAGGACGCGCGCGGGTTTTTTTACGAGAGTTATCGCAAGGATATTTTTGCGAAGCAGGGAATCGTCGACGAATTTGTGCAGGACAATTTCAGCCGTTCACAAAAGGGCACGCTGCGGGGCTTGCATTTTCAAGCCGAGCCGCGCGCGCAAGGAAAGCTCGTGCATGTGCTGCGCGGAGCTATCTTTGACGTCGCGGTCGATTTAAGGAAAGGCTCGAAAACGCTTGGGCGAAACGTGAGCCTCGTTTTGAGCTCCGAGAATAAACGGTTTGTGTATATCCCGAAAGGTTTCGCGCACGGGTTTGTGGCGCTGGAAAGCGGCACCGAAGTCCATTATAAAACCTCCGACTATTATTCCCCCGAACACGAGCGAGGCATCATCTGGAATGATCCAGATTTGGTTATCGCCTGGCCGAAAATGGACCAGCCGTTTTCGCTCTCCAACCGGGATTGGCAGCAGCCGCGTTTCAAAGAAGCGCCGAAGGCGTGAAACATCTAAGCGACGCCGAAAAGTGGAAGCTGCTGTCGCGCGAAGATTTAAATCAAGCCGCGAGTGTCCTCGGCGCCGAGTCCGAGGAAAAGGCCGCAGATATAGCCGAGGAACTGGGCCTGGCGTACATGGCGGAGGTGATTTCCAAGCTCGGCAGTGACTCAGCGGCCGAGCTTTTGCGCAATCTTCCGGAAGATTTCCGCGCGCAGATTCTGAGGTCCATCTCGTCGGAGCGAAGGGCGAGTCTCCAAGAAATCCTCTCTTACCCGGCAGGGTCCGCGGGCGCTTTGATGTCCAAGGAGTTTTTGGCCGTGCCGGAGGAATACACGCTGGCTGAAACTCTCCGGTACCTGCAGTCTATCTCCGCCGAGCGCCGCGGGAAAGTTTCCTATATCTATGTGGTCGACAAGAACCGACGGCTTTTGGGCGTGATTCAGATCCGTGATCTTGTATTTTATCCGCATGAAAAGTTTGTCCGTGATGTCATGCGCTCGCCGATTGTGCAGGTCGAAACGGAGATGAGCCAAATGGATGTGTCGAAACTCTTGGCTCGGCATCGCTACTTGGGGTTGCCCGTCGTCGATACGGCACAGAAACTCGTCGGCGTCGTAAGCGCCGACAGCGTGCTTCAGGCGATCGAGGAGGAAACCACCGACGATATCGCCAAAATTGTCGGAACCAGCGCCGAAGAGCTCAAAACCCGCTCGGTGTTCAAGATTTTTCGCCTGCGCCTGCCGTGGCTTTTGGTGAGCATCGCAAGCGGCCTTGTCTGCGCGTATATTTCAGGGGTTTTTCAAAATAATTTTCAAACGATCGCGGCGCTTTTTTTGTTTGTACCCGTGGTGCTGGGGCTCTCGGAGAGTACGGGCGTGCAGGGCGCCACGATGGTGATGCGTAATCTCGCAACGGGACATGTGGATTTGAAAGACATGTGGCCGTTGTTTTTCAGGGAACTATCAGTCGGTATCTTGATCGGTATGGTTTGCGGCAGTATTGTGGGACTCACCGCTTTTGTCTGGCAGGGGAGCGAACCCTTGGGAAGAGCCCTGGCAATATCCATGACCAGCGCCATTTGTATTTCAGCGCTGATCGGCTTGAGTCTGCCGCTTATCTTCCGCAAAATGAAAATGGACCCCGCGATTGCTTCGGGGCCTATTGTCTTAGCGATCTGCGACTTGCAGACGCTTTTAGTTTACTTCGGGCTATCTAGCCGGATACTTTCCTAAACGTTCGATTTTTTATCGTCGACCAGCTTACCGTCTTGCATGTCTTTAGCGATAGCATAGCCGCCGACGGCCCCGCCCGCCAAAAGCAGCGGCGCGCAACCGGAGACAAAAATCGACGCGATAAGGGATAATATAAAAACGAGTCGCATGGGATCAATTTACTATTTTTATGCTTTACACACAAGCTCTATTTATACATAATTAAAAATATGGAATGGTTCGAGTCCGTTAAACAGTCGATTCCGCCGGAGCTTTACGCGCCCGTCGCGTTTTGTGTGTGGGTCGCGTTTTTGTGGGCGGTCAAAGGTATCGTCGTCGCGCGTCTCAAGAAATGGGCCAAACAGACGACGGTACGCTGGGACGATGTCTTAATCGATGCGATCGCGTTTCCGGCCAACTTCCTCATCCTGGCCTCGGGCCTCACGATTTTTACGCGCGTGTTGTCATTGCCTCCCGAAATTGATAAATTTATCCTGATCGCGCTGAAGGGATCTATCATTTTTGCGGTTGTCTCGTTTTTGGACCGGCTTGCCGTGGGGATTATCCGGGAGTATTCTTCAAAGGCCATTTTCAGCGGCATTTCTCAAGGCGTCACGAAGGGGATTTTACGCGCGCTGATCATTGGTGTCGGCGCCTTGATTTTTCTCGACTCCATCGGGATTTCGATCACGCCGATCCTGGCGTCGTTGGGCATCGGGTCGCTCGCGGTGGCGCTGGCGCTGCAAGACACGCTTTCCAATCTGTTCGCCGGTTTGTACGTGGCTGTGGATCGGCCCGTGCAGGTGGGTAACTTTATCCGGTTGGAAACTGGAGAAGAAGGCCTTGTGACGGACGTCGGTTGGCGAAGCACGCGCATCCAAACTCTGCCTGGAAACATCGTGATCATTCCCAACTCCAAACTGATGAGTAGCGTCATCACAAACTATCATCTTCCGACGAAGGATTTGGCCGTTTTGGTCCAGGTGGGTGTCCACTATGACAGTGATTTAAAAAAAGTGGAAACCGTGACCGTAGAGGTCGCGCGGGAAATTATGAAGAAGGTTCCGGGGGGTGTCCCCAGTTTTGAACCGATGGTGCGCTTTCATACGTTCGATGATTCCAGTATTAACTTCACGGCTGTTTTGAGGGCGCGGGAGTTTCCGGACAGCCACATCGTCAAGCACGAGTTCATCAAAGCGCTGCACGAGCGTTTCCGGAGGGAAAATATTGTGATTCCATACCCGATTCGCACGCTCGAAATCGCAAAAGCTGCCGTCTTTTCTGTTAAAAATCAATCATGAGTTTTGTTCACTCAATCGAAGCCTGGGTCGAGCAACTCGCGACCCAGGTGCCGATCGAGCTTTTTTCTTTTGTCGGGGCGTTTTTAGAGGAAGTGATTGCCCCGATCCCGTCACCACTCATTCTAGTCACCGCAGGGTCGCTGGCCTTTACCCAAGGGAAAAGCTACGCGTTTTTATGGTGGATCTGTGTCGTGGCCGCGGTAGGAAAGACGCTGGGCTCCTGGCTCATCTATTTTATCGCGCAAAAACTGGAAGATCTCTTTGTGAATAAATTCGGGCGCTTTTTTGGCGTCGCGAAGCAAGACATCGAAAAATTGAAAGCACGGTTTAAGGGCGGATGGAAAGACTTCGCGATCCTGACTTTCTTGCGCGCGACGCCTGTGGTGCCGACTTCGCCGGTGTCGGTGGGTTGTGGGATTTTGAGAATCAATCTTAAGAGCTATCTTTCGGCAACATTTCTTGGAACGGTGATCCGCAATATTTTCTACGCGTATCTCGGCTATGCGGGGCTCAAGGCCTATGAATCGGTGCTCGCCGGCTTTGACAAAGTCGAAACGATTTTGCAAATCTTCGCGGTGCTCGCCGTCGCCGGGCTCATCTTTTACTTCTACCGCCAACGCAAAAAACCCTGATTTACGACAAAATGTTAATAGAACGTTAGTCGACCGTAGTAAGTTTTCCTAACTTGTTTATCACAAAAAAGTTACAGAGGGACAGTCCCGGGACTGTCCCTCTGTGGGGATTGGGGCTATTTTGACCGCGGCTCTGTTTATTTTTAAAGATTGAGATCATTTTAACGCCCAGAGTTTTATAAACAGGAAATGTTGACAACTCCCTGAGATTGCGTTAACCTAATAGTTAGATAATCAAACTATTAGACACCGATGCCTCCTCTTAAAGAATTTAGCCGCCAAGTGGTAGAAGTGCTGCCGCTTATGTTTCGCGAGTTCGCGAAGCGTGAGGCCAACGAGTTGACGCGTGGCCGCATCAGTTTCCCGCAAATGGTGGCGCTCGACTACGCGTCCACGCATACCCGCGTCACGATGACCGAGCTTGCGAAGGTCCTTTCCGTCAAAATGAGTTCCGCCACAGTGTTGGTCGACCGCCTGATCCGGGCGGGGCTTTTGGCCCGCAGTCGCGATCGAGAAGACCGCAGAGTCGTGTGGGTGAATGGCACGTCCAAAGGCAAAAAGGTCATTTCCAAAATCATGCATGAAAAACGGCGCAGCATCGAAAATATTTTCCGTCCTTTGTCAGTCCATGAACGTGAGCAGTATCTGGTGATTTTGAGAAAGGTGAAGGAAAGTTTGTCGGGGAGCCGGGAGCCGGGAGTTAGGTGATGAAAAGGGGTGTGTTCTGTTTTTTGGTCTTTGTTTTCTATTTTCTCAATGCCGCCCATTCGGAAGAACCGCTTACTCTGTCAAAAGCTTATGCGCTGGCACTCAAGCGCAGCGAGGACCTTGCGATGAAATCGTGGGAGATCGAGGCCGCTCAAGGGCATTTTTATCAGGCGCTCAGCGTGGTGTTGCCGAGTGTAAACTACGTGATCACGCGCTCCAAGCAGGATGTGTCTAAAGAGCCGAGTCAATCGTCTTCCGGTTCGGATGGGGCGAGCTCCAGCTCTCTGCGGCGCACGACGCCCCAGGCGAAATTTGTTTTCAGCCAGCCGATTTTTTCTGGGTTTAAAGAGATAGCGGCGATTCAAGCGGCAGGGGTTGAAAAGTCTCTAAAGACGCATGAACTTCAAAGGGCCCGCGAACTTTTATGGATGGACGTGACCGATTCTTTTTACACGCTGATGCAGGCCTACGAAGATTTGGGGGTGCTGGAGCTGGGCCGGCAGGCTCTCGAGGATCGGATGAAAGAACTTGAGTCCCGTGTCAAAATCGGCCGCTCACGTGAGAGCGAACTCGAGCGCTCGAAGGCCAACCTCAAGTCCGCCCAAGCGTCGCTTGTGAAAGCGCGCCGCTTAGAAACGGTCGCGCGTGAGCTTTTGGAGTTTTACACAGGGATGGAAGTGACAGGCGAGCTTCAGGATGACTTTTGGGATAGGGGTCAGTCCTTTCATTCTGACATAACCGACGATGACCAGAATGTCAGAATTAAAGGACTGACCTCTAGGCGGTCGGACGTGAAAGCCGCCGAAGATGCTTACACGCTGGCCGAGAAAGAAGTCGTGGTGGCGCAATCTGATCTTTTTCCGACCGTGACCCTGGATGGCAATTACTACACGAAGCGCGTTGGTTTTCAAAAGGACATCGATTGGGACGTGCTGCTCACCGTAGACATTCCGATTTTTGAGGGCGCGACGACGTACGGCAATATCAAGGAAGCGCAGGCGTCCCGGGAAATCGCACGCGAGACTGTTTCCAAAACTAAACGTATTGCCGAGCTCGAAGCCAAAAGCGCCGAGGCCGAATGGCGCTCGTCCATCGAGGAAGAAACCGCGCTTCGCGAAGCGGTCGAGGCCTTGAAGAAAAGCTATGAATCGCAGGTGCTGGAGTATCGCAGCAACTTGGTGAGTAATCTCGAGGTTCTCGATGCCCAAAAGGAATATCAGGACAAAAGTCTCGAGTGGAACGCCGCGCATTTTGGGATGCGAAAAAATTTCTGGAAATTCCGCGTGGCAATCGGGAATCTTGAATCATGACGCTATCCGACATCTCGATTAAAAATCCTGTTTTTGCCTGGATGCTGATGATCGGCCTCATCTTTTTCGGCTGGATCGCGTTTACGGATCTGGGGGTGAGTGAAATGCCCGAGGTGGATTTCCCCGTGATTTCCGTAAGAGTAGACTGGGAGGGCGCGGCGCCAGAGGTGATGGAGAGCGACGTTGTGGATGTTCTGGAAGACGCGGTGATGAGCATCCAAAGCGTTCGCGAAGTGTCCTCAACGACGCGGCAGGGCACGGCGGACGTGACCATCGAATTTGAGCTCGAGCGCGATATTGACGCGGCTCTGCAGGATGTGCAGTCCAAAGTGTCCCAGGCCCAACGGCGGCTGCCGGAAGATATCGACCCCCCGACCATTTCCAAAGTAAACCCTATCGACAACCCGATTCTCTGGCTGGGACTTGCCAGTAAACGCTCCGTGCGTGACACCATGGCTTATGTGGAAGATCACCTGAAAGACCATTTTCAGACTATCTCTGGCGTGGGCGACATCACGTTAAGCGGTTTTGTCGAAAGGAATTTACGCATCTGGGTGTCTTTTGAGAAACTCGATCAGTACCAACTGACGGTCGGGGACATTATGGATGCGGTGCGCGCCAATCACGTGGAGCTTCCTTCCGGACGTATCGAGCAGCCCGATAAGGAAATGAACGTTCGCACGATGGGGGAAGCGTTGAGTGTCGAAGAATTTGAAAACATCGTGATCTCTAGACGTGGGGGTTGGCCGATTTACAAACCTATTTACATGAAAGATGTGGTCAAGATCGAGGACGGATTGGCCGATCGACGCCGCGTCTCGCGCGTGCAGGGCGAAGAGTCGATCGGGCTCGGGATCCGCAAACAGCGCGGCGCCAACGCCGTGGCCGTGGCGCACGCGGTGAAGGCGCGATTGAAGGAAATCCAAAAAGAGCTTCCGAAAGACATGGATCTCGACATTAATTTTGACAGCACGCGTTTTGTCGAGGACGCCGTCCGGGAACTTATTTTTACGCTTATTTTATCGGCGCTTTTAACGGCGGCGGTGTGTTGGATATTTTTGGGGTCGTGGAGCTCGACGCTAAATGTTCTCTTGGCTATTCCAACCTCGATCGTCGGGACGTTTTTGGTTTTCAAGTTTTTCGGGTTTACGCTCAACACCTTCACGGTGCTGGGGCTGTCGCTTGCGATCGGCATCGTCGTGGATGACGCGATCATGGTGCTGGAAAATATCGTGCGCTATCGCGAGAAAGGTGCCCCGCGGGTCGAAGCGGCGCGTGAGGGGGCTCGTCAGATTACATTTGCGGCGATCGCGGCTACGCTAGCGCTCGTGGCGATCTTTTTGCCGGTGGCGTTCATGAAAGGCGTGATCGGGCGGTTTTTTTATCAGTTTGGCGTGACGATTTCGGGCGCCGTGGCGCTGTCGCTTTTGGAAGCGCTGACACTGACGCCGATGCGCGCGTCACAGTTTTTGGAGGTCAAAGAACGCGCCACATGGTTCGGGAAAGCGGTGGAACGCGGCTTCCGCATTCTGGCGGGCGCCTATCGCCGGGCACTGGAGCGGGCGCTCAAAACGCGATGGATCGTGCTCATCGTGGCGGTCGCGATCTTTGTGGCGTCTTTAAGTTTATTCAAGGTGCTGCGCAAAGAATTTGTGCCGGCCCAGGACCAAAGCATGTTTTTATGCCGTCTGCAGACGCCGGTGGGATCATCGCTGGATTTCACGAGCGAGCGTTTCCGGCAGGTGGAAAAATTTGTCATGGACTGCCCCGAAGTCAAGCGCTACTTCGGCGCGATCGGAGGATTTGGCGGGGGTGAGGTCAATACGGGGATGCTGTTTATTTCTCTGAAGGACAAAGAAGACCGCGGTTTACGATC
Organism: uncultured Planctomycetia bacterium; assembly: GCA_964372765.1. Lineage (GTDB taxonomy): Bacteria > Omnitrophota > Gorgyraeia > 2-02-FULL-51-18 > CAYJSE01 > CAYJSE01. Next base: position 57,223 of record CAYJSE010000002.1, read on the forward strand.
CGGGCAAAAGCGCCCTTTGAGTCAGCAAGAATTGATCGGAGTTTTTAGAAAGGAATTGAGCAAAGTTTCGGACATGAAGGTGTTTGTGCAGGATCTGTCGACGCGCGGATTCACGGCCCAGCGCGGGTTTCCGGTAGAGTTTACGGTGCGTGGACCGGACTGGGACAAGTTGGTAGACCTGTCCCAAGATGTGATGGAAAAGATGAAAGAAACGGGACTCATGCTCGATGTGGACACGGATTATCAAGAAGAGGTGACGGAAGTCCAGATACGTCCCAATCGGGCCAAAGCCACCGAATACGGCGTGGAAATGCAGGAGATCGCCGAGGCCGTCAACGCGCTCGTGGGTGGTCAGCGGGTCGGAAAATACACCAAAGACGGGCGCCGTTATGACATCCGGGTGCGGCTGGAGGCGTCCCAGCGGACGGATCCGAACGTGATCGAAAATATTTGGATCTGGAATAACCGGGGGGAGCGTGTGCGGCTGTCGGATGTGGCCGATATCCAGATGAAAGATTCGCTGTTAAGCATCACGCGCCGCGGCCGCGAACGCGCGATCGGCGTTTTTGCCAACGTGGCGCCCGGCAAATCTCAGTCCGACGCGTTGGACGCGGCTCAAAAAATCGCCGATGATATTTTACCCGAGGGCTACCGCGTGGTCTTTAGCGGCAGCGCGAAAGTATTTCGGGAGTCTTTTGGGAGTCTATTTTTCGCGCTGTGGCTCGGCGTGATCGTGGCGTACATGATTTTGGCGTCGCAATTCAATAGCTACATCCATCCTTTAACGGTGCTGTTGGCGCTGCCTTTTAGTGTCTCAGGGGCGCTGTTCGCGCTTTTCTTGGCCAATCAGTCGCTCAATATTTACAGCATGATCGGCCTGATTCTGCTGGCAGGCATCGTGAAAAAAAACTCGATTCTTCTCGTGGAGTTTACCAATCACATCCATGAGCAGGGCAAAAGCGTTCACGAGGCGCTCTTGGAGGCCTGCCCAATTCGTTTACGGCCCATCTTAATGACATCGATTTCTACGATTGTGGCGGCGCTGCCCCCGGCTTTGGCTTTGGGCCCCGGCGCCGAATCGCGTATCCCGATGGCCGTCGCCGTCATTGGGGGTGTCATCGTCTCGACGTTTCTAACGCTCTTTGTGGTTCCGTGCGCGTATGCTATATTAGCGAAGTTTGAAAGAGCGAGGGTTCGCGTATGATGTGCTGTCTCGACATGGAAGGCGTGCTGGTTCCGGAAATCTGGATCGAGGTATCGCGCAAGACAAAAATAAAAGCGCTGGAGATTACCACGCGGGATGAGCCGGATTACGATAAGCTCATGCGCTACCGCCTGGCTATTTTAAAGAATAAAAATATCAAGTTGCGGGATATCCAGCGCGTGATCGGCGTTATGTCGCCGCTACCGGGCGCGAAAAGTTTCTTGAATAAACTGCGGGCTGTCCGGCAGGTGATGGTGCTCTCCGATACCTACTACGAATTTGCGATGCCGCTCATGAAAAAATTGGGCTATCCGACGCTCTGGTGCAACTGGCTTTCGACGGATAAAAGCGGTTTTATCTCTGGCTATCATCTGCGCCAGCCGAGCGGCAAAGAAAAAGCCGTCGAGTCCTTAAAAAGAATTGGTTTTAACGTTTGCGCAGCCGGGGATTCGTACAACGATATCGCCATGCTCAAAGCCGCGGATCAAGGCGTCTTATTTAACCCACCGGCGAACATCATCCGAGAATTTCCGCAATTTAAAATCGCTAAAAACTACGGCGATTTATTCAAAAAATTGACCCCGTGACAACCCTTCTCTCCTGGAACGTCAACGGTGTTCGCGCCGTTCAGAAAAAAGGTTTTCTCGATTGGCTCCAAAAAGAATCTCCGGATGTTTTGGGTCTTCAGGAGACCAAAGCCAATCCGGATCAGCTGGATTTCGCGCTTTTAAATCCACCCGGCTATCACACCTATTGGAACTGGGCAAAAAAACTAGGGTACAGCGGCGTGGCGATTTTTTCCAAAAAGGAGCCGCTGGAAATCAAAAAAGGTTTCGGGATTCCGCGCTTTGATGAGGAGGGTAGAGTCATCGAGGCGCGCTTCAAGGACTTTACGTTTATCAATATTTATTTTCCCAACGGTAAAATGGGCCCCGACCGCCTGAAGTACAAAATGGATTTTTACGACGCGGCTCTCGCGTATTTTGAAAAATTAAAGAAAAAAGGCCAAGCGCTTGTGATCTGCGGCGACTACAACACGGCCCACAAGGAAATCGACCTCGCCCGGCCCAAAGAAAATGAAACTATTTCCGGGTTTTTGCCCAAAGAGCGCGCCTGGATGGACAAGCTCGTGGCACACGGTTATATGGATACACTACGGCATTTCAGCGGTGAGCCCGGTCAGTACAGCTGGTGGGACCTTCGGACAGGCGCGCGCCAAAGAAATATCGGTTGGAGAATCGATTATCATTTTATTACCGAAAGCCTGAAGCCTATGCTCAAGAAAGCCTTCATCTTGCCCGAAGTGATGGGATCGGATCATTGCCCGGTGGGCGTCGCTCTGAATTTTTAAGCTTTAGATATTTTTGCTAATTTTTGCATGAGCCCGTAACATTTTTTTAACATATTTTTTTATGTATTTTCGTTGACAGTCCGGCGGTGTCTGGGGTATGTTATCCGCCTCAAGAAAAAATTTAAATTGTTAAATTGGAGGAGTATCTATGGCACAGCTAACCACGGGGAGGTCCAGGTCCGGCCGCAAGGCACAGGCCGCCTCTAAAAACGGGAGTATCTCGGTGAGCAATACCGCAGCATCCAAGCTGCACGTCGCAGCGACGGAGGAAGGCGTCAAGAAAGTATGGCGATTGATCCGCGAAAATGACATCAAAATCGTGGATCTCAAGTTCAACGATCTGCCGGGTCTCTGGCAGCACTTTTCAATCCCTATTCATGAATTGGACGAAGATCATCGCAAGGGTATTTGGGCCGACGGTATAGGGTTTGACGGCTCATCGATCCGCGGTTTCCAGAAGATTCAAGAGTCGGACATGAACCTTTATCTCGACACCTCGACGGCGGTGGTGGATCCCGCTTGTGACATACCGACCTTAAGCGTGATCTGCGATATTTTTGATCCGCTGTCGAAAAAGCCGTACAGCCGCGATCCTCGTTTCATCGCTAAAAAGGCCGAAGCGTATCTGAAAAGCACCGGCATCGCGACCATCAGCTACTGGGGTCCGGAAGCCGAGTTCTTTGTGTTTGACGGCATCCGCTTTGACCAGACCGAAAATGAGGGTTACTACTTCATTGATTCGGGTGAGGGTGAGTGGAACTCCGGGCGCGACGAGAGGCCAAATCTGGGTTACAAACCCCGTTTCAAGGAAGGCTATTTTCCGGTGCCGCCGCATGACTCGATGCAGGATCTGCGCAGTGAGATGATCCTCAAGATGATCGCCGCGGGCATCCCGGTGGAGAAACAGCACCATGAAGTGGCCACGGCAGGTCAAGCGGAAATCGATATCCGCTACAGCTCGCTCGTGAAAACAGCCGACAGCATGATGCTGTACAAGTACATTGTGAAAAATGTGGCGAGGAAAAGAGGCAAAGTTGCGACATTTATGCCGAAGCCGCTTTTTGGCGACAACGGTTCCGGAATGCACACGCACCAGAGTCTCTTCAAGGACGATCAGGCGCTATTTGCCGATAAAAACGGCTATGCGGGGATCAGCCAGATGTGCAAATGGTATATCGGCGGTCTCTTGAAGCACGCGGCGTCTATCCTGGCATTTGCGGCGCCGACCACCAACTCCTACAAGCGATTGGTGCCGGGCTACGAAGCGCCGGTGAATCTCGTGTATTCGGCTCGCAACCGTTCCGCGGCTTGCCGAATCCCGATGTACACCGAACATGCGCGCGCCAAACGCATCGAGTTTCGTCCGCCGGATCCATCCTGCAATCCGTATCTGGCGTTCTCGGCGATGCTGATGGCCGGTCTGGATGGTATCCAGAACCGTATCGACCCGGGTCAGCCGCTTGAAAAGAATACCTACGAGCTGAGCGAGGAAGAGTCCGCGAAGATTCGCACCGTGCCCGGTTCGCTGGGAGAATCCCTGAATGCTCTTGAAAAAGATCACGACTTCCTGTTGAAAGGCGGCGTGTTTACGCAGGACGTGATCGATGTATGGCTCGAGTACAAGCGTCAGGAGATTCCCAAAGTGAGGCTGCGGCCGCATCCGTACGAATTCTACCTTTACTTTGACATTTAATCGCGCAAGGTAAAGTGCTTTTGCCCCGCCTTTCCGAAGCGGTTTTCACCGTCTAGGAAAGGCGGGGTTTTTTATCATCAGCGCAATCTCTCAGAGTGGATACCGCCGTTTTTTATTTTCTAAATCACCTGCCGCATCCTGGATGGGCGGATCAGATTTCCTTGTGGATAGATGTTTTGGGGGATCGCACGGTCGCTTTCGTGCTGATCGGCCTGTGGTTGGTCGTGAGTGTTTTGCGCCGCCGGTCTCAAAGTACGCGGCAAGCGGCTTGCTTTTTAACCGCATTTATCTTGGCCGCTATTTTGGTATATTTCTTAAAAAACGGATTCGACCGCCCGCGGCCGTATCTCGTCTTGTCGGATGTGTACTATTTGGGGGACACCTCCAGTTACGGATCCTTTCCTTCGGGCCACGCCACGGCATTTGGGGCCTGGGCTTTTTTTACTCAAATTTGGAATGTTAGAGGAAAGTGGATTTGGCTGGGCGTCGCTTTGGTCGGAGGCGTTTCGCGCGTTTACCAGGGGGTGCATTTCCCTAGCGATGTTTTGGCGGGGTGGCTGTTGGGCGCCGCGGTTACGTTTTTCGTCAGTATTGCCTATCGGCGTGTATTTGGGTATAATCGGGCTGGTTAAATAAACAAAAAGGACCCTTTCGTGTATCGATCACTTTATAAAGATGACTATTTAACAGACCGTGAACGTAAAAACATTATTCTTTTGGATGTAATCCGCCGCAACGGCCCGATCGCAAAGACGGACATTTCCCGTATTACCCAATTTAATATTGTGACGGTTTCCAACTACGTGGAGCACTATATCGACCAGAATTTAGTCGTCGAGAAGGGGCTCGACATCTCGAGCGGCGGCCGTCGGCCGGAGCTGATCGAGTTGAACGCCGAATGGGCGTATCTCGTGGGTCTTGAGATAGCCCCCACGCATATCATCGCGATGGTTTCAAACCTGGCGCCGATGATCGTCCACAAAGTCAAGGAGAAGCGCCCCGCCGGCCACATGGAGGTGGTGATCACGGAAGCAGTGAAGCTGGTGCGCCGCGTGATTCAAGAGTCCAAGATTCCCATTGAGAAGATCAAAGGCGTCGGTCTCGGCATGTCGGGTGTGATTGATAAAAGCGCCGGCACCGTGCGTGACACGGACGCGCTTCGAGGGAAAACCGTGGGCAATTTCACATCGGCAAAATCGATCCTGGAGAAAGAATTTCGTGTGCCGGTGTCCGTGGGCAACGACGCGAGTCTCGCAGCGCTGGCCGAGAAAAAATTGAGTCTGCGCATTGACGACGAAAATGTAATTTATTTTTATTCGGATGTGGGCAGTGGCATTATCGCCAACAACGATCTCTACTGGGGCTCCAGTTGGAGCGCCGGCGAGATTCAGCTTAGTTTCCAAAATAGCAACACCCAAGAGACGCTGCAGTTGGAGCCCTGGGTTTATCAGACGGACTTTTTTAAATCCAGAGGTTTGGATTTAGGCATGGTGGCCAATGCCCGGAAGGCCATCGAGGGCGGCGCCAAAACGAAGATTATGGATATGGCCGGGAAGAGTCTCGATAAGATCGATGCCAGCATGATTTACGAAGCGGCTAAAAAGGAAGACGCCGTGGCGATACAGATCGTCGAAGAGGCCTGTTCGCGTCTCGGGCTGAAGGTGGCTTACTTGACTAACTTTTTCAACCCCGAAGTGGTGGTGCTGGGCGGGGGCGTCGAAAAGGGCGGGGAGCTGGTCCTCAATACGGTGCGGCGCGTCGTGAAGCAGCTTGTGATGGAAGAAGTTTCCGGAATCGTTAAAATCATCCTTTCACGCCTCGGTGAAGACGCGGTGGCCTACGGCGCCGTGTCGCTGGTGACTCAAGAGCTGTTTGCGGAGGTGTAACCCTTGCCGGTTGCCACAAGACGTCGCCTTTTAGATCACGCGGAGCTGAACGACCACGAGAAGAAAAATCTTCAGATCCTCGACACGATCCGCAAAAAAGGTCCCATCGCGCGCGCTGAAATTTCCCGCCTCATCGGCCTCAATATCGTCACGGTTACGAGCTACGTCGATCAATACATCCGAAAGGGAGTGATCAAGGAAGTCGGTGTGGATGTTTCGAGCGGCGGCCGGAAGCCCACGCTCGTCGATCTAAATCCCGAAGCGGTGTACCTGGTGGGCGTGGGGCTCAACTTTGTGGACATGATCGCCGTGCTCTGCAATCTGAAAGGGGAAATCGTTTATCAGGCCAAAAAGGAAAGGGCGCTTCAGTCCGGCGAGACGCTCGTGACGTCGCTAATCGAGCTTGTGGACAGTCTGATACGCCAGTCCAAAGTGGATACGGGAAAGATACACGGCATTGGCATCGGCATCCCGGGAATTTTTAACCGAGACACCGGCTCCGTGCGATGGCCGGCGGGCCTACTGGACTCGGATCTTTCGATCACGGTTTCCGTTCACAATGTTTTTGAAGAACGATTTGGCATCCCAACCATCGTGGACAATGACGCCAACACCGCCGTATTTGGGGAAGAGTGGTATTCCAAAGGTTTGGGCGTGGACCACGCGATTTACCTGTACTCCGGCAACGGCTGTGGGTTTATGATCAACGGCCAGATCTATCGCGGCATGAACGGCTGCGCGGGGGAGTGGTTATTTAATGTCGAGGACGATAACCCTCTGCCGGACGCGGTGGAGGCCTTCAAGGCCGGCATCTGGAACGTGGATCTCGGGGTGGCGCTTCGCGCTCAGAACGCGCAAAAGTCGCATCCCGATTCAAAGATTTATCCGTTAGTAAAAGGGGATGTTAAAAAAATAACGATCGCGACCGTGGTTCAGGCGGCCGACGAGGGGGATGCCTGGGCCATACAGCTTTTAAAGGAAGCCGGAAGCCGCTTGGGCCGCAAGGCCGCATTTTTGGTCAATCTTTTTAATCCTGAGATTATCATCGTCGGCGGCGGGATTGAGGTTGGCGGAGCGTCGCTGATGGACGCGGTGCGGGACGCCGTCAAGCACATGGCTGTTCCCGAGGCCACCGAGAAACTCAAGATTATTCCTTCACAGCTCGGCGAAAACGCGGTGTCGCTCGGCGCCGCGGCGCTCGTGGCCCAGAATTACTTTATCAGTGTCTAGCCTGACGGAACAGCGCACTTGCATTTTTTGCCAGTCACCGTTTGCCGCGAATAAGTATTCTCCGAAACAAAAAGTCTGCTCGAATCCCGAGTGCCAAAAAAAGCGCCAGCTGGAGAGCATGCGTGTCTGGCGGGAGCGCAACCCCAACTATTTTAAGTATGACGAGTCCAAAGGCGCCGCCTGGATCGAAAATCAGCGTAAACGCTCCCGTGTCTGGCGCCAGAACAATCCAGACAAGATCCGTTCTTACCGCCAGGCGCACATGGAGGAGTACCGCGTCTACATGCGCGAGTACATGCGCAAGTACCGCGAGAAGAAAACCCCCGATTCTTCCGCGACTCCGCCCACCGAAAATTTACCCACACAGCCTTAACGTCAACCTAATCTGTCGATTACGGTTGACAATGAAAAATAATCTGGCTAATCTGTCATTGCGAGGGCACAAAGTGCCCGAAGCAATCTATGCACATGGATTGCTTCGTCGGTCGCCTGCGGCGACCTCCTCGCAATGACGGGATAATAACTATTCCAATGATCATGGAGATGCCGTGCTGGGTCTAATCCTACGTGTTCGTCAGCACGTCTTAAACGGCCAGCCCGTTTCTTACGACGATGCGTTGGCGCTCACGGCAATTTCGGGCGTCGAAATCCCCTATCTCGCCGCCGCTGCCAATGAAGTCCGAAAACAGTTTGCGGGCGATACGATCGAATCTTGCGCGCTATCCAATATCAAGAGCGGCAATTGCAGTGAAGACTGCAAGTTCTGCGCCCAGTCTGGCCACTATAAAACAGACGCTCCTGTTTATCCGCAGATCAGCGTTCAGGAGATCATGGCGCAGGCCCGCGCGGCCGAGGCGATGGGCGCCACCGAGTTTTGTCTCGTGTCGAGCGGATGGGGCGCTACGAATGAAAATGAATTTGAGGTTGTCTTGGAAGCGGTGCGCCGCATCTCGACGGAAACCAAGATGTTCGCCGATTGTTCGCTCGGCTTTATGACACCCGAACAATTGGAGCGGCTGAAAGAAGCGGGGCTCTACCGCAACAACCACAATCTGGAGGCCTCAAAGGGCTATTTTGACAAGGTGTGCGCCACGCACACGCACGAACAGCGCATGCGCCATGTGGAGATGGTGCGGCACACTGGGATTCACCCCTGCTCCGGCGGCATCTTGGGAATGGGTGAAACGCCGAAAGACCGCGTGGATTTGGCATTTGAGTTGAAAAAACTTGAGGCGCATTGCGTCCCTATCAACATTTTAAATCCGAGAGCCGGCACGCCACTCGGGGATGTCGCGCCGCTGGAGCCCATGGAAATCATAAAGTATATCGCGATCTTTCGTCTCGTACTTCCCAAGAGCACGATCAAAATCGCCGGCGGTCGGGAGGTCAATTTGCGTGATTTGCAGGCGATGGGGATGCAGGCCGGGGCGAACGGTCTTATCATCGGCAACTATTTGACGACGATGGGGCGAAATCCCGCGCAGGATATTCAGATGTTGAAGGACTTAGGTTTTGTATTGGCAGCAGCTTGACGATGATTTAAAAGTTTTAAAATCGAAGCGTCTTTACCGAACTCTCCCTAAACTCACATCGGCGATCGATTTTTCTTCCAACAATTATCTGGGTCTTGCCACACACCCACGCGTGGTCCGGGCGGCCCAAACCGCCGCTAAAAAGTGGGGAACGGGCAGCGGCGCCTCGAGACTTCTTTCGGGAAATCTAAAAGTTCACTCAAGTTTAGAAAATGCCCTCGCCCGTTTCAAAAAAGAAGAAGCCGCGACGGTTTTTTCTTCCGGTTATTTGGCCAATTTGGCGGCGGTGACGGCCCTCTTGAACGAAGAGGACCTCGTGATTCTGGACCGCTTCAGCCACGCCAGTCTTGTCGATGCCGCGAGACTCAGCCGGGCGAAGCTCTGGGTGTACCCGCACAAGAGCTTGGCTGTGTTAAGAAAACTGCTTGGGAAATCAAAAGGTTTTCGCCGAAAACTGGTTGTGACAGATGCTTACTTCAGTATGGACGGAGACTTGGCCCCGCTCGGGGATTTGCTCGAAGTTTGCCACGAAAACCGAGCCATGCTGATGATCGACGAAGCGCATTCGACGGGGATTTTCGGCAAAACCGGGCGCGGCGCCACCGAGCATTTTGGGATTTCGGGCCAGGTGGATGTCGTGATGGGCACTTTGAGCAAGGCGCTCGGCAGCGTCGGGGGATTCGTCGCGGGAAAGCATATTTTAAAAGAATGCTTGGTCAATCGCGCGCGGACATTCATCTACACGACAGCGCCGAGTCCCGTCACAAGCGCCGCGGCGCTGGAAGCGCTTCGGGTGATCCAAGAAGAGCCGGGCCTACGCGCCGGTTTGTGGAAAAATATCCGTTTCGTGAGGGAGTGCTTGCGCGGGCTTGGGTTTGATCTATCGGACTCGGAAGGGCCGATTATCCCGATCGTGCTGGGCAACACCGCGAAGGTACTCAAACTCTCCGAACGGCTAAAGAAAGAAGGAATCATCGCTCCGGCGATACGGCCTCCCACGGTGCCGAAAGGCACAGACCGGATTCGTCTGTCCGTCAGCGTGTCACACAGTCAGAGTGATTTAGAAAAATTGATAGGGGTTTTTAAGAAATGCCGCAACGAGATTTTCTAGAACGCTGGGATAAAGAGTACGTCTGGCACCCTTTTACGCAGATGAAAGACTGGCGCCGCGATCCGCAAGTGGTGATTGAACGAGGACAGGGCAACTATCTCATCGACACGCGAGGCCGGCGCTATTTGGACGGCGTCTCGTCGCTTTGGTGCAATGTGCACGGCCATCGCGTTCCGAAGATTGACGCGGCGATTCGAAAGCAGCTCGGGGCAATCGCGCACTCGACACTTTTGGGCTTGTCGCATGAACCAGCCATTCTTTTATCCAAAAAACTTGTTGAAATAGCGCCGCGCGGGTTGACAAAAGTTTTTTATTCGGACTCAGGCTCCGCTTCGGTGGAGGTAGCGCTCAAGATGTCTTTCCAGTACTGGCAGTTGAAGGGTCAAAAATCCAAAACCTCCTTTTTAAAGCTGAATCATGCCTATCACGGAGACACGATCGGATCGGCTAGCGTCGGAGGCATACAGCTTTTTCACGATATTTTTGGGCCGCTATTTTTCAAAACGTATCGCGCGGAGCCCCACGATCTTCGTGTCGTGGAGAAAATTTTAAAAACACAGCACCGAAAAATAGCCGCTATCGTGATGGAGCCGCTTGTCCAGGGAGCGGCCGGCATGTTGACGCAGCCGAAGGGTTTCCTGAAGAGCGTGGCGCGGCTTGCCAAAGAATACGGGGTGCTTCTCATTGTGGATGAAGTGGCGACGGGCTTTGGACGGACGGGAAAGATGTTTGCCTGTGAACATGAGCGCGTGCGGCCGGATTTTCTGTGCCTGGCCAAAGGGATCACGGGCGGTTATCTGCCGCTTTCGGCGACGCTCACCACTGATAACGTCTACCGAGCGTTTTTGGGGGAGTATGCGGAGTTTAAAGCGTTCTTTCATGGGCATACGTACTCGGCGAACCCTCTCGCGTGCGCGGCGGCGTTGGCGAACCTCGAGATTTTTGAAAAAGAAAAAACACTAGAGAAACTGCAATCTAAGATTAATGTTTTGGAAGCGGAGCTGCAAAAAATCGCCCGCTTGGAACACGTGGGCGGTGTGCGGCAGGTGGGATTTATGGTGGGTATCGAGCTTGTGAAGAATCAGAAAACCAAAGAGCCGTACCCGCTAGCCGAGAAGCGCGGTATCCGCGTCGGATTGGCCGCACGAAAAATGGGCGTCATGATCCGCCCGCTCGGCAACGTCGTGGTGCTGATGCCGCCGCTCTCGATGACTGAAGCTGAACTGCGGAAACTGTGCCACGTTGTCAAAACCTGCATCGAAGAGATTACGTGAAATCAATTTTTATTGCGGGTACAGATACGGGAGTCGGCAAGACCATTGTTGCGGGGGCGATGGCGCAGGCGTTGCGCCTGGAAGGGTTTCGGGTCGGGGTGATGAAGCCCATTTCTTGCGGTGGGTTAGAAGATGCCCACTTTTTGATCCGATGCGCCCAGTCCAAGGATGCTATTTCGCTTGTGAATCCGATTGCGTTCAAAGCGCCTTTGTCGCCCAACATCGCGGCGAAGCTGGAAGGAAAAAAAATCGATCTTAAAAAAATCGATCACGCCTTTCGCGTGTTCAAGAAAAAGAACTATGATTATCTCGTGATCGAAGGTTGCGGGGGGCTCTTGGTTCCGATCCGAGATGACTTTTTTGTTATTGATTTGATCCACCGGCTGGACGCCGAGACGATACTGGTTTCCCGTTCGGGGCTGGGAGCCATCAATCACTCACTTTTGAGTCTAGAAGCCTTGAAGAAAAGGGGATTGAAGCCGCTCGGAATCGTGTTTAATCGTCTCGGCGGGGGCACTTTATCAAGGCCTGAGGAGACCAATCCCGTCGTGATTTCCAAAATTTCCGGTGTTCCGTCGCTCGGACTTTTTCCTTATTTTAAAAATTTGGACTGCCGGACCGACTGTCTGGGCAAAGCGTTCCTCAAAAACATAGATTTCAAGAAAATATTGTGATAAATTGATCGCTTGAAAACGCCTCTCTACGATTTCCACGTTGCCCTCCAGGGAAAAATCGTCAACTTCGGCGGTTGGGCCTTGCCGGTTTACTATACGAGCATCTTAAATGAACACCGATGGACGCGCGAATCGTGCGGCGTGTTTGACGTTTCGCATTTGGGGGAGATCCATGTCCAGGGTTCGGGCGCTTTCGATTTTTTGCAGCGGCGGCTGACGAATGACCTGAATAAGCTTGTCGACCGCAAAATATTGTACAGTCTTCTTTGCGACGAGAAGGGTTTCACACTGGATGATATTTTGATTTATCAAGAAGCCCGCGACGACTATTACCTGATCGTGAACGCTTCGACGATCGAGAGCGATTTTGAGGCGCTTGCGCGCACCGTGTCCGGAGGCGTTCAGCTCACCAATCATAGCGATCAGACGGCCTGCATCGCGGTTCAGGGACCTCGTTCCGAAGGGATTTTAGAGACACTTTTCGGTTTTGAACTCAAAACGCTTCGGTATTACTTTTTTAAGCAAGAGACATTTCAAGACAAGCCGGTCTGGGTTTCACGCAGCGGTTACACCGGAGAGGATGGCTTTGAGATTTTTTGTCCCAGCGCCCAAAGCCCGGCGATCTGGGAGCGGCTCGTGAAAGACGGCCGACATCTTGGGATTTTGCCATGCGGCCTGGGTTCGCGCAACACGTTGAGGCTAGAGGCGGGAAACATTCTCTACGGCGCGGATTTGGATACGGCTACGACGCCGATCGAGGCAGGCCTTTCATGGGCCGTGTCGTTTTCTAAAGGACCTTTTGTGGGACGCGACGCGCTTTTAAAACAAAAGGAGTCGGGCCCTCAAAAGAAACTCGTCGGTTTTAAAGTGCTCGATAAGCCAATCGCCCGCGAGCATTACCCACTATTAAAGGAAGGTCGGCGCGTGGGCATCGTCACGAGCGGTTCTTTTGGCCCCACGGCTGGCTGCAACATCGGGCTCGGGTATGTGGAAAAAGGCTTGGCGGCCTACGGGACCGAGATCCAGATCGAAATTCACGGCCGACACGTCAAAGCCGAGATTGTCAAACTGCCATTTGTGGCAACCAACCATAAAAAAATAATGAAAGGGTGAAATGGATCTATCCAAATTAAAATACACCGAGACCCACGAATGGGTGAGCGTGAGTGGCGATCGGGTGACCGTGGGAATCACCGACCATGCCCAAAAAGAAATTTCGGACGTCGTGTTTGTCGAATTGCCCAAAACCGACAGAGTCGTGAAGCAAAAGGAAGCGGCGATGGTCATTGAGTCGGTGAAAGCCGCGTTTGACATCTACGCGCCGCTTTCGGGAAAAATCGTGAAGGTAAACGAGCTATTAAAAAACCGGCCTGAGCTTATCAATCAATCTCCCTACGAAAAAGGATGGCTTTTTGAAATCGAGTGTTCGAATCCGTCCGATCTAGGCGCGCTTCTCACGCTTGATCAGTACCAAAACGTCAAGTCGGGCGCTCGCCACTAATTCATGCAGTATATCTCAAACACCCTGGAGGACAAGCAGGCGATGTTGCGGGCCATGGGTGTCGCGGATTTCGAGGAACTTCTCAAAGCCGTTCCCAAACCCTTGCGAAGCTTTGAGTGGAAAATTCCCGCCGGAGTTTCCGAACTGGAACTCGTCCGTTTTTTTGAGGAGCTGGGTCGTCACAATCAAAGTTTAAAAGACAGCGCCTGTTTCCTGGGCGCTGGGAACTATGACCATTTTGTCCCGGCGATTGTGGATCGCCTGGCGCTGCGCGGTGAGTTTATCACGGCGTACACGCCGTATCAGGGCGAGGCGAGCCAGGGCACGTTGCAGAGCATCTACGAATATCAAAGTCTACTGTGCGCGCTCACTGGCATGGATGTGTCCAATGCTTCGATGTACGACGGCGCTTCGAGTCTCGCCGAGGCGGCGCTGCTGGCGCTTCGTTCCGGTGACCGGAAAAAGATTCTCATTCCAACCACCGTGCATCCGGAATACCGCGCGGTCGTGAAAACCTATGTTTCCAATCTCGACGCGGAGATCGTGGAGATTCCAAGAAAAGGGGCCACGCTGGATAGTCAGGCCTTGACGGCAAATTTGGATTCCCAGGTTGCGGCTGTGGTGGTTCAACAACCCAACTTTTTTGGCGCCTTGGAAGACGTAGCGGCTATCGGTGAAGCCGCCAAAAAGGCCGGCGCGCTTTTTATTGTATGTGTGAATCCGATCAGCTTGGGTGTCTTGGCGGCGCCCGGGGAATATGGCGCCGACATCGCCGTCGGAGAAGGCCAACCGCTCGGCAACGCGATTTCGTTTGGGGGTCCGCACTTCGGATTTTTCTGCGCTAAGAATGAGCTTCTAAGGAAGATGCCCGGACGCATCGCGGGCATGAGTGTGGATAAACACGGACGCCGCGCGTTTGTGCTGACACTTCAGGCGCGCGAACAGCACATCCGCCGCGAGAAGGCCACGTCCAATATCTGCACCAATCAGGCGCTCTGCGCGCTCAAAGCCACGATTTATCTAGCGCTTTTGGGAAAACAGGGGATGCGTCGCGTGGGACTTTTAAACGTTGAAAATGCGCATGCCGCGTATGAGCGGCTTTTAAAAATAAAGGGCGTGCGTGAGTTTTCCAAGAAACCGTTTTTCAACGAGTTTGCGCTGTATGTGGATAAGGACGAATCTTCACTCAAGGCCAGTTTCCGCAAAAATCGTGTCACCGGCCCCTTGGCGCTTAAAAAGTTTTATCCCGACGCATCGGCGTATCTTTTTGCGGTGACGGAAAACCGCACCCTCGAGGAAATCGAACGACTAGCCAGGGCCATCGAAGAAGCATAGCCATGAAAACCATCTTTGAAAAACATTCTGAAAGTCATGCCTCGGTTCTTCCGAACCCCCGGCAATCGGAAGATAAAATTCTAAATCTTATCCCGTCCCAATACCGGCGCAAAACCGATCCCGGGCTTTCTTCGCTTTCAGAACTGGACGTGGTACGGCACTTCACAACCCTCTCACGCAAAAACTACTCGGTGGACGGAAATTTTTATCCCTTAGGTTCCTGCACGATGAAATACAATCCGAAAGTGCTGGACAACATCGCGGCAATGCCGGCATTTTCCCAGCTTCATCCGTATCAACCGGAAGAGGAAATACAAGCGGCGCTCGAGGTTTTGTACCGGATGCAATTTTTCTTGTCCGAGATCACCGGCATGGATGAGTTTACGCTGCAACCCGCGGCCGGCGCGCACGGAGAATTTTGCGGTCTCTTAATCGTCCGCGCGTATCACCATTCCAAAAAAGAGAAAAAGACGAAAGTGCTGGTGCCGGATTCGGCGCACGGCACGAACCCCGCGTCGGCAGCGCTCTGTGGTTATGACGTCGTCCAGGTCAAAACCGACACGACCGGTCATGTGGACATGGGGGACTTGAGGGCCAAGCTGGACAAAGAGGTGGCCTGTTTTATGATGACCAATCCCAGCACACTCGGGTTCTTTGAGAAAGATATCCTGGAGATCGCCAAAGCCGTGCACGCCGTGGACGGTCTCGTCTACTATGACGGTGCCAACATGAACGCGCTTTTAGGCATCGCGCGGCCGGGCGATATGGGTTTTGACATCGTACATCTCAATCTCCATAAAACATTTGCCGTGCCGCACGGCTCCGGCGGGCCGGGCTCGGGCCCTGTGGGTGTCAAAAAAAACCTCATTCCGTTTTTACCAAAGCCCCGGATCGTTCAAAAAGACAAGGCGTACGGCTTGGACGAAAGCTCAGGAATGTCCATCGGCAAACTACGCTCCTTTTACGGAAACTTCGGAGCCGTGATCCGATCCTACGGCTACATTTTGGCGCTCGGCAAAGAAGGTTTGAAAGCGGTTTCCGAAAACGCGATTCTGAACGCCAACTATTTAAAGACACGGCTCGGGGGCGCTTTTGAGATTCCCTACGGCGGATTTTGCATGCATGAGTTTGTGATGTCAGCGGCGCGGCAAAAAGCCAAAGGTGTCAAGGCGCTGGACATCGCCAAGCGGCTTTTGGATTTTGGAATGTACGCGCCGACGATTTATTTTCCGCTTGTGGTCGAGGAGGCGATGATGGTGGAGCCGACGGAGACGGAGTCCAAAGAGATGCTCGATATTTTTGTGGACGCGCTTCTCAAGATCAACGAGGAGATCGAGAAAAATCCTCAAATCGTGCTCGATGCCCCGCACACGACACCGGTGAGCCGCATCGACGAAGTCCGTGCCGCCCGCCAACCCAATCTCCGCTACAAAGCTTCATGAAAAAATTAGAGTCGTCTATGATACTTGACAACAACCCGAATGCACATAAGACAAAGTTTAAATTAATTATCGATAGTCCACAATCGGCCGAGGAAAATATGGCTGCCGATCGGCGACTTTTGGAAGAGCAGAAGCGCTCGGACGCTTTGCCGGTTTTGCGTTTTTACCAGTGGGTGCGGCCTTCGGTTTCGATCGGGTATTTTCAGGATCTGGATAAAATCCGCGCTCAGTTCGGTGACTGCTATGAGATCGTCAAGCGTCCGACGGGTGGGGGGCTCGTGTTTCATGGGGAGGATCTCACGTTTTCGATCGTGGCGAAAGAATCCCATCCTTTGTTTCGCGGCGGCTTAAAGGATTCCTATTTGAAGGTGAATGAGATTCTTTGGCGCGCTTTGAAGGAAATATTTCCGGGGCTCGATTTTTTTGACTGCAAGAACCTGCCGTCCGGACGCGCTACCCTCGAGCGCGTCTGCTTCGACCAGCCCGCCTGCTACGATTTAATGCTGGATGGAAAAAAAGTGGTGGGGGCCAGTCAGCGGCGCAGCGGCGGAGCGGCGCTCTATCAATCGTCTATTTTTCTAAACGCGGACCGGGAGATTCTGGTTTCAAAAATCGTCGCTGAATTTTAAAATCACTGATTTTTATTTTTAGAATACGGTTTTGTTTTTTCTTTTTTTTCGTAACACTCGGGGCAGTTGTAGAGCGGGCGGGCCAGTGTGCGATCGTAGCCGGTATTGACGACGACGCGGCGCACTTCTTTCGTTTCTTTCCCGCAGGTGTCGCAGCGCATGGAAACTATGTTACCATAGCGCTTGACTTTGAAAAATAAGAAACGTAAGATGATCGTGGCGATTTTAGCCAAGGAGAATGTGAATGATGGAAGGTAACGGCACAACGGCGTTAGCGACGTGGCCTACGAGTCCTTTGGCGACGACCCAACAGCCGCTTTTGGTTCCTAAAAAAATGTTCTTCACCAAAGGCGCCGGCACGCACAAGCACGAGCTGCGCAGTTTCGAGCTGGCGCTTCGCGACGCGGGCATCGAGAAATGCAACATCGTTCACGTGTCGAGTATTTTTCCTCCGAGCTGCGAGCTGATTTCCAAAAACGAAGGCATCAAATATATTTACCCCGGCATGATCACGTTTGCCGTCACGGCGCGGCTGTCCTCCAACGAGGCGCATCGCCTGATCGCGTCCTCGATCGGATGCGCGATCCCGGCTGAGTCGACCACCTACGGATACTTGAGCGAGTACTACGCGTATGGCCAGACCGAGAAAGAAGCGGGCGATACGGCCGAAGATTTGGCCGCCGCGATGCTGGCCTCGACGCTCGGTATCGATATCGATGAAGATAAAAGCTGGGACGAGAAGGAAGAGTTTTACCGCATTTCCGACAAAATCGTCAAGACAACCAACGTCACACAATCGGCGGTCGTCGATAAGGCGGGGTACACCACGGTAGTGGCGGCTGGTGTTTTCATCTTCTAAAAAAACCCTCGAAGACTTTCTCTTCCTTTTACCGCTGGCCTTTTTTTATTTTCTTTACGGCTTGGGACGAGGCAGTCTGGCCAGTTGGGACGAGGGCATCTACGCGACGGTCGCCAAAGAGATCGTTCAGTCCGGCGACTGGCTGCGCCTGACCTACCAAGGCGGTCTTTGGTTCGACAAGCCGCCGTTGCCTATCTGGGCCACCGCGTTTTTTTACAAGTGGCTGGGTGTGGACGAGTTTTCCACGCGGCTTTTTTCCAGTCTCTGCGGCGCCGGCGCTGTTTTCACCACGTACTTCATCGGCACGAAACTTTTTAATCGCTGGGTGGGTTTTTTAGGCGCGTCGGTGCTTTTAAGCTCCACGCATTTTTTCCGCTTCGCGCGTTTTGGCATGATGGACGCGCCGCTGACGTTTTTTCTTTCCTTAAGTCTTTTATTTTTTTGGATGGGACGCGAGAAAAACCGCTATTTTTTATTCTCCGGTGTGGCGCTCGGTTTGGCGTTTCTCTGCAAGGGCTTCGCCGCTTTTTTTGTTTTACCAGTGGTGTGGATTTACTGTGTCTGGGCTGGGGAGTTTTGGATTTTGAACCGGTCCACCTACTGGTTTGGAATCCTGGTTGCGGCGGCGCTGGCGCTTCCCTGGAATCTGTACGAACTTTTCAACTACCGGGATCAGTTTATGAGCGGCGTCGTAGTGAAGCATCTATTTTTACGCACGACGCAAGCCCTGGAAGGACACGTCGGGAATTACTATTTCTACATCCGGACCATCATCAATAAATACCATCCGTGGATTCTCGTGGGAATCGTTTCGGCGCCGTATTTTCTGTATCGCGCGATCCGTCGCCGAGAAGCGCCGTTTATTTTTTTAAGCTGCTGGATGTTCGTGATCTTTGGTATCATCACGCTTGTGCAAACCAAACTGCCCTGGTACGTGATCCCGACGTACCCGGCGCTGTCTGTCAGCGTGGGTTACATCCTGGCTAAGCTATTCACGGAGCGCTACACGGCTTTTGTGCGAATCGCGTTTGTCGTGACGTACCTCTTGCATGTGCCGTATTCGCGTCTTTACGAGCACGATTACAGCCGGCCTCTGAAGGGCATCGCGCCGGTGGTGACGCAAAAGGTGCCCGCGGGGGAGCCGGTGTATCTTTACAATTACCATGAGTCGCCGGCGGCGGGATTTTATTTTGACCGGAGGATTTCCTATGTCGACGATCCGGCGGCGCTTGAAAAGGAAGCCGGCGCTTACGAGCGGTTTTACCTTTTGGTGCGGGACGACGGCTACGACGCCGTGAAGCGCCTCGTCGGGCCGCTCAAATTGACGGAAGAGGGTCGTTTCGAGAACATTCGTTTTTTGATGAAGAAAGGCCGGGCTTCATCTATAATGAAGGCCTAAGGCTCATACAATGAAAAAGAAGCCCCTCCGCAAAAAAATAGGCAAGTCTCCGAAAAAAGCTCTTAAGAGAGCCATTCCAAAGCGTAAACCCAAGATTAGCAAAGCTTCTCCGCCGCCGAAGAAACCGGCGCTTTCGCTTGAGTTCCGGACGCCCAGGGAGTGGCGCCGCACGGATTTTGGTTTGCCGGCCGATTACGGCAAAGACCGCCTGACGCTTTTGGTGCGTGACCCCTGGTGGATCTTCGCCTACTGGGAAGTGACGCCGCGCCGTGAGGAAGAGGTTTGGAATCTGGTGCGCTCCCGGGGTTCGCGGGGCGGGCAAAAGGTGTTGAGAGTTTACGACGTGACGGACGGGGATATTTCAAGATCCCGCCATTTTTTTGATATCGAGGTTCAGGACTCTTTGGGCAACTGGTATGTGGAAGTGGGCGCGCCCGACCGCGCGTGGGTGGCGGAGATCGGGGTGCGCACGGATCGCGGATTTTTCGCGTTTGTGCGGTCCAACGTGGTGCGCACGCCGCGATTTGGCGTGTCGGACGTCGTCGACGAAGAATGGATGATCCCCGACGAGCTATGGCAGAAGATTTATGGACTCCAGGGTGATTTAAGGAAAGGTTCGAGTCTCCTCGTTCAAAATCTCGCGAGTTCTTCTCGAAACATTTAAGGAATCCATGGAAAAAGGCTACCTGTCGATCGTCTTGCACGCGCATCTTCCGTACATCCGTCACCCCGAGCATGAAAAATTTCTTGAGGAAGAGTGGTTCTTTGAGGCGCTCACCGAGACCTATATTCCTCTCTTGAAAGCGTTTCAGGCGCTCGTGCGCGACGGCGTGGATTTCCGCGTCACGATGTCGCTAACGCCTACGCTTCTTTCGATGCTCACGGATCCTTTTTTGAAACAGCGCTACATCCGGCATTTGGACCACCTGATCGAGCTCTCGCGCCGGGAAATTGAACGCACGCGCGGGGACTCGGAGTTTCAGAATCTTGCCCAGATGTACCACGATTTATTTTGCGAAGCGCGTTCAATTTTTTGCGACCGTTATGGCACGGATCTTGTGCGGGCGTTTCGGGAGCTGGCGGACGCGGGGAAGCTGGAGATCATCACGTGCGGCGCCACGCATGGGTTTTTGCCGCTGGTCGAGATTCATGAAGAGGCGTTGCGGGCGCAGGTGCAGGCGGCGGTCAAAACCCATGAACGCATCCTGGGCCGTCGTCCGCGCGGGATCTGGCTGCCGGAGTGCGGTTACCATCCGCGGCTGGATGCTGTTTTAAAAGAGGCCGGGATACAGTTTTTTATCGTAGATACGCACGGGATTTTATTTGCCAGCCCACGGCCCAAGTACGGCGTGTTCGCGCCCGTCTACACGAGAAACGGCATCGCGGCGTTTGGGCGCGATATGGAATCTTCGAAGAGCGTGTGGAGCGCGGAGGAAGGGTATCCGGGGGACACCACGTACCGGGAGTTTTATCGCGACATCGGGTATGATTTGGACTACGACTACGTGCGTCCTTATCTCAACGGAGATGGCAAGCGCAAAAACACCGGCATTAAATATTACCGCATCACGGGGACCAGCAATCACAAAGAACCCTATTCGCCGGAAGCCGCGCGTCAAAGGGCGGCCGAGCACGCCGGGAACTTTATGTTTAACCGTCAAAAGCAGGCGGAGTATCTGTCGGAATTTTTGGACCGTCCGCCGATCATCGTGTCGCCGTACGACGCGGAACTGTACGGTCACTGGTGGTTTGAGGGGCCGATGTGGCTGGAACAGCTTTTCAGGAAAATCCATTTTGACCAAGACACGATCAAGACGATCACGCCGATGGGGTATCTCGAGAAAATTCCGCGCAATCAGGTGGTGAATCTATCGATGTCCAGCTGGGGGTATAAAGGCTACGCCGAGGTGTGGCTCGAGGGTTCCAATGACTGGGTTTACCGGCATCTGCACGCGGCGAGTGAACGGATGATCGAAGCGGCTAACCGCTACTCTTTTCCGGGAGACCTGGAGCGGAGGGTTTTGAACCAAATGGCGCGTGAGCTTTTGCTCGCCCAATCGAGCGACTGGGTGTTTATCCTGAAAACCGGCACGCACAAATCGTACGCGGTGAAGCGCACCGTGGATCACGTGGAGCGTTTCACAAAACTTTGGTCGGGTCTCGCCGAGAATCGTATAGACACGGATTATTTGGGCGGTGTAGAATCGACGGACAATCTTTTTCCGGATATCGACTACCGAATCTATCAGTCAAAATAAAAAATGGAGGAAGCATGAAGCGCGGTAAATTTTTGACATTGGGTCTAGTTTTTTTCGCGGTCGCGTTGACCGGCTGTGCCACCGGACGCAACTACTCCACCGACATTGACGCTTTGAACGGGCGCATCTCGGCGCTGGAGGGTCAGTTGACTGATAAGAACGCCGAACTTTTGCGTCTCCAAGCCGATATGGGCTCCCAGTCCTCGGAGCTGGACGCCGCGCGCCGCGACAAAGCGGAACTTCAAGCGCGCCTCGATTCTATGATGTCACAGCTCGAATCCAAGACCCTGCCGAAACCTGCCGCGACCCCTGCCGTCGAATCCGATTTGAAGTAATGAAAACCCGGATCGAAAAGGACTCCATCGGCACGCACGAGATCCCGGACGAGGTTTATTACGGGATTCAGACCGTGCGTGCTTTGGAAAACTTTCCGATCAGCGGTTTAAGGGCCCATCCGCGTTTTATAGATTCGTACATTTACGTCAAAAAGGCGGCCGCGCTGGCGAACGGCCGATTGGGTGTTTTGTCCGCGGATCGCGCGAAGGCGTTGGCCCAAGCCTGTGATGAAATCCTGACCGGAAAATTTCGCGATCAGTTTCCGGTGGATGTGTTTCAGATGGGCGCAGGCACCGCGTTTAATATGAATATGAACGAGGTGCTGGCCAACCGCGCCAATGAGATCTTGGGAAAGCCCAAAGGCCAGTACAGTCCCGTTCATCCCAACGACCACGCGAATATGGGTCAGTCCACCAACGACACGTTCCCTAGCGCGATGCGTGTGGCGCTGCTTCTGGTGTTGCGTGAGGAGCTTTTCGGGCCGCTCGAGGCCCTGGAGCGGTCGTTCGCGAAAAAAGCCAAAGAGTTTGACGGCGTTTTAAAATCAGCGCGCACGCATCTGCAAGACGCGGTGCCGATCCGTTTGGGGCAGGAGTTTGCCGCGTATGCGGAGGCTTTACGCAAGTGTCGTGGGTCGCTCGAGGCCGCCTCCAAGTCGCTCGGGGAGCTCGGTATCGGCGGAAGCGCCGCGGGCACCGGTCTCAACACGGCGCCGGGTTATCGCGAAGCGGTCATCGATGAGCTTAAAGAAATGACAAAACTCGATCTCTGCCCCGCCAAAGACATGCGCGAGGCGATGCAGAGTCAACGATCGATCGCGGAAGTTTCGGCGGCTTTGAGAAACCTGTGTCTCGAGATCACGCGCATCGTCAATGACCTGCGGCTTTTGTCGTCGGGTCCCACGACGGGTTTGGCTGAAATCAATCTTCCCGCGATGGCGCCGGGTTCCTCGATCATGCCCGGCAAGGTGAACCCGTCGATTTTAGAGATGGTGAACATGGTGGCGTTTCACGTGATCGGCGCGGATACCGCGGTGGCGTACGCGGTGCAGGCCGGACAGCTGGAGCTAAACGTGATGATGCCGCTCATGGCGTACGAGATGAATTTTTCGAGCCAGATTTTGGGCAACGCGTTAAAAATTTTGAAAGAACGTTGTGTGGATGGTATCACGGCCAACAAAGAGCGTTGCCGGCATTATGCTGAATCCAGCATGGGGTTGGCGACGGCCCTGAACGACTCGATCGGCTATATGCAGGCGGGGGAGGTCGCGAAAGAAGCGGCCAAGACCGGCAAAACGATTTTGCAGGTGATCCGCGAAAAAAAGATGCTCACCGAGGACCAGATTCGCAAGGTGATGGATCCCGTGAAGATGACAGAACCCGGCATTCCCGGAAAAGGTTGATTTTCGATTGACGCGATGGCAAAATAAGCGCCATTTGGGGGAGGAGTTTTTATGGCGGTGAAAGAAAAAGGAGCATTTTCAAAAGGGCTGGAGGGCGTCATTGCCGGTGAGAGCGCCATCTGCTACATCGACGGACAAAATTCAAAACTGTTCTACCGTGGTTACGATATTCATGATCTCGCGACGCATTCCCACTTTGAAGAGGTCGCGTATCTACTGATCTTCGGCCGGCTCCCGGATGAAAGGGAGCTTATAGATTTCTGCAACAAAATCGCCAGTGAGCGCGAGCTTCCCAAAGATTTAATCAAAGCCATCGAAGGTTTTCCAAAAACCGCGCACCCGATGGCGGCGCTTCGCACGGGCGTGTCGCTTTTATCGCTGTACGACGCGGAAGCCGAAGACAAGTCGATGGAGTCCAATATTCGCAAGATCATTCGGCTCATGGCGCGCGTGCCAAGCATCATCGCCTATTTTGACCGCACGCGCCGCGGCGAGCCGCTCGCGCATCCAAAGCTGGATCCTTCGGTCAATACGGCCGCTAATTTTCTATATATGATGAAGGGCAAAAATCCAGACCCGTTAGAAGTAAAGATGCTGGACAAGTATTTTATCCTTTTAGCCGAGCATGATTTTAATGCGTCCACGTTTGCCTCGCGCACAACGGCGTCGACGCTCTCGGATATTTACTCGGGCGTCGTGTCCGGCATCGGTGCTTTAAAAGGTGATCTGCACGGTTCGGCCAATAGCCGCACGATGGAGAGTCTGATTGAGATCGGCGACGTGAAAAATGTCGATAAGTTTGTCGAAAAATCGATTGAGAACAAGAAAAAATTCATGGGTTTTGGTCATCGTGTCTACAAGGGGCCGGACCCACGAGCCGATGATTTGCGGGGGATGGCAAAAGCGCTGGCGGATAAATTTTCCGACCAGGCTCGGTGGTACGCGATCTCGGAAAAGCTGGAGCAGGCCGTCTGGACGCGCAAGAAACTGAACTGCAACGTGGATTTTTACTCGGCATCGGTACTCTACATCGTCGGTATTCCGATCGATCTTTTCACGACGATGTTCGCGATCTCGCGTGTGGCGGGGTACACGGCGCATGTCCTGGAGCAGTACGCGGATAATCGGCTTATCCGGCCGGTGTCAAGCTACATCGGCCAACCGATCGGCCAAAGCTACGTCCCAATCGAGAAACGAAAATAGTGGTTCGACGCGCTCGCTACGCTCGCTTGCTCACCATAGTATAGAATTAGCTCTTTTGCGGAAGTGGCGGAACTGGCATACGCGCAGGTCTCAGAAGCCTGTGCCGCAAGGCTTGAGAGTTCAAATCTCTCCTTCCGCACCAATTTGCGCATCAGGGTCGTGGATTTTTTGCAGGCCTAAGCGCGCCGTCTCGTTTTCGGGGTTGATGTCCAACGCGTTCAAAAAGTTATCTTCCGCTTCGCCGGTATAGCCCAAGATCAGATGGATATGGCCCATGTTGGCGTAGGCCGTCTCATCGTCCGGTTCCAGTAGAATAATCTCCTGATAGATCTTAATGGCGCCGGGGAAGTCGTTAACCGTGATTAGGTTTTCAGCCTCGGCATGTTTTTTTTCGATGGCGGCGTAGTGCTCGACATCGGTAAGTTGGGCTTTGGCGGGGATAGCGAGACAAGAGATGAGACAGACACCGATCACAATTTGTTTTTTCATTTTCCTCGCCAAATAGAGATTCGACAAGTATAATTTTTAAAGCTTACGATGTCAAATCACAACGTTCTTCCGGACCTGGTCCGGGTTGTCAATGGTATTGTGGTTGTCCCGTAAGCGAATACAAGATGATGTGGAGTGCGGACCAGGTCCGGATGGTCATGAAAAGAATGTTAAAATATGTTATTATTAACCTTTAAGGCTTGGGTCCATGAAAGATAAGCCAAAGCTTGAGATCGTCGTGACGCACCATGAGGCGCGGCGGGATTATTTTGTCGAAGAAACCCTGGAGGCAGGGATCGTTCTTTGTGGCTGTGAGGTGAAGTCGCTCCGAGACGGCAAGGCGAATCTGGCCGGCAGTTTCGCGCGACTGGAACGCGACGCGTTTTACCTGTATAATTTTTACATCGCGCCGTACCCCATGGGAAACCGCGAAAATCCGGAACCCATGCGGGAAAAGAAGCTCTTACTTCACCGTTCCCAGATCGAGAAGCTGAAAGGCCGCGTCGTGAAGGGCACGACGATTGTGCCGCTCAAGGTGTACTTTAATGAGCATGGGATCGCGAAGGTGGAGCTCGCGGTGGCGAAAGGCAAGAAGCTCTGGGATAAAAGGGAAGATATTAAGAAGCGC
>CAYJSE010000003.1:0-43066 GCA_964372765.1 uncultured Planctomycetia bacterium
TACAGTAATGACACTTTTTATGGCAGAACGGTATGTGAACGTAAAGACCAATCATAGTGCATATTATACACGAGCAAAGATTACTCGCGACAAATTGCAATTTGCCAGAGGAGATTTGGGTCATTTCCCCTCTGAAATTATTGTTTGCAATTCGGGAGATTTATGATAGAACTATCCCATTGAAGCGGTGAATTAACCTGATTTAAAAAAGGGGGAACGAAAGTGGCAGCAAGAAAACCGAATGCAGCTTTTATGAAACCTCTTCAACCTTCCTCGGCTCTGTCAGAGATTGTCGGCTCCAAGCCGCTTCCTCGCACCCAGGTGGTGAAGAAACTATGGGACTACATTAAGAAGAACAATCTGCAGGACAAGAAAAACCGCAGAAATATCAACGCGGATGCGAAGCTGAAAGCTGTTTTCAGCGGCAAGGGCACCGTGTCGATGT
The DNA here is from genome assembly GCA_964372765.1 of uncultured Planctomycetia bacterium. Classification (GTDB taxonomy): domain Bacteria; phylum Omnitrophota; class Gorgyraeia; order 2-02-FULL-51-18; family CAYJSE01; genus CAYJSE01. The sequence goes on from CAYJSE010000003.1 coordinate 446, forward strand.
TTGAGATGACAAAGCTCGTCTCCAAGCATCTGTCGAATTAATTTAGGTTAATAAAAGACCTGAATTGGTGTAGGGGCGATTTGTGAATCGCCCCTACATTTTTTTATATTGATTAATCCCGCACCAACATCCCTTGTACAAGCTGAGCGGCCTTTTCCTTACCGACCAATTGGCCAACCAGTTCTAGAGAAAATTCGAGCGCACTCCCCGGTCCCCGGCTCGTGACGATAAGATCGTCCACCACGACGCGGTCAGTAGAAAACTTTACTTTTGAATTAAATTCCTTTTCGTACCCCGGATAGCAGGTCGCTCTTTTACCGTCCAGGATCCCGCAAGACGCGAGCACCAAAGCCGGCGCCGCGCAGATGGCCCCGATCAGTTTCCGGCTCTCTTTCATCTTTTGAAGAAGTGTCCTCAAGGCCTGGGACTGCTTGAGATTGGCCGCGCCTGGCATGCCGCCCGGCAGTACAATCGCGTCCGGCAGTCCCTCGTACTGTTCGAAAATGAGATCCGTCTCGATCGTGATCGCGTGAGCTCCCGGGATCTCGCGCTTGCCTAACCCTGCCACTTTCACCTCGACTCCCGCCCGGCGTAAAACGTCAATGATCGTCACCGCCTCGATTTCCTCGAAACCGTCGGCCAATACCACCAAAACGATTTTTTTCATTCGAGATCCCCCACGATGCCCTTCTCAAGCCACGTGTACTTTCCGTCCAATACCCCGCGGCCCAGCTTGTAAAGTTGCCGATCGTCATTGTGCGTTTGCGCGTAAAACTCCCGCTCGATGCGCAACACCGCCTCCTTGCAGAAAAGATCCGCCAGCTCCAAAGGGCCTGAATCGGAAGGATTTTGATTTAAAAGATGCGCAGCCCGCGAACACGTCGCGGCCATCGCGAACAAGTCCGTCCCGATATTCACGTAGCGAAATAAAATCGCCTGGCGCTTTTCCAAGCCCTGCTGGTACCGACCCATCGTCATGAATAAATCGCGCGCCAGGCGGTGGCTTGTCTTTTCGATAAACGCGATGTGGTGGCGGATAGCAGCCGGGATTTTCGCGTGACTTTTCCACTGGCCGAGATACACAAACTGCCGCGGAAACCAAAGTGAATAAAACCCAAATGCGCTCACGATCATAGAAATCTTTTTTGAAAATGGCGTACGCGCGCTTAAAATCGGAAAAATTCGCCGCAAATGCGGGTCCATCGCCTCCCGCGCGATAAATAGATGCATGATCTCGCTGGTGCCTTCGATGATAAGATTGATCCGCATGTCGCGCATGAAGCGCTCGACCGGGATCGGCTCTTCACCGCGGCCTTTTAGAGAATCGGCGGTTTCATAACCGCGGCCGCCGCGAATCTGCACCGTGTCGTCGGCGATGCGCCACGCCGCCTCCGTGCAAAAAAGCTTAGCCATCGCCGCTTCGAGACGGATATCTACATCCCCTCGATCCACGAGACCAGAAGAAAGCCACGACACCGAGTCCATCGCGAACGTGGTCGCGGCCATCATCGATATTTTTTGGGTGATCGCCTCGTGTTGGCCGATCGGCGCGCCCCACTGCACACGCTTGTTCGCCCAGTCGCGTACGATTTGCAAAGCGCGCTTGGCCATCGCCGCGCAAGCCGCCGGCACCGTGAGCCGTCCAGTGTTCAAGGTGATCAAAGCGAGTTTTAAACCCTTTCCCTCGCCCCAAAGCATATTTTCACGCGGCACTTTCACGTTGTGAAAACTTAAAAGACCGTTTTGAATCCCCTTCAACCCCATAAACATGCAGCGGTGCTTCACCTCAAAACCGGGCATATTTTTCTCGACGATAAACGCCGTGATCTGCTTTTTTTCACGGCCGTTTTCTACCTTAGAAGGCGTACGCGCCATCACGATCAACACGTCGGCGATGACACCGTTGGTGCACCAAAGCTTTTCGCCATTGATGAGATAATATTTCCCGCCGTCAACCGGTTCGGCGGTCGTGGACATATTGGCCGGATCCGAACCGACAGCCGGTTCCGTTAACGCAAAAGCCGACACGGAGCCCTTCGCGAAAAGCGGCAAGTATTTTTTCTTTTGTTCTTCGGTGCCGAAAAGTTTTAAGGGCTGCGGGACGCCGATGCTTTGATGCGCGGAAAGCAAAACGGCCGTGGAACCGCAGTGACTGGCAACGAGCGCCACCGCGCGGTTGTAGTTGGTTTGGGAAAATCCAAGACCGCCGTATTCTTTGGGGATTTTGAGGCCGAAACAGCCGAGCTCCGCCAGACCTTTCATCACGTCATCAGGGATGAGACCCGTGCGATCAACCGCGTCGGCGTCGAGCTTTTCTTTTAAAAATCGATCAAGTTTTTTTAAAAACTCATCACCGATTTTTTTGTCTTCGGAGACTTGAGCGGGGTAGGGAAACAAAAGATTCCAGGCAACTTTGCCCAAGAAAAGATCGCCGACGAAGCTCGGTTTCTGCCAAGACGTCTCGCGTGCCTCCTCGGCGACCTCCAGCGACTTGGCTTTCTCGGCGTTTTCTTTTCCCTTTAAAAGCTCCACGAAGTTATAATATCATAATTCCATGGCAACACTGTTTACAAAAATCATCGCGGGTGAGATTCCCTGCCACAAAATCGCTGAAAACGACCGCTATCTCGCGTTTTTGGACATTCGCCCCATCAACCCTGGCCACACCCTGGTCATCCCCAAAAAAGAGATCGACTACGTGTTTGATATCGATGACGAGACGTTCGCGGGACTTTTTGTTTACGCAAAAAAAATAGCCATCGCAATCAAAAAAGCCGTTCCCTGTAAAAAGGTAGGTGTACTCGTCTACGGCCTGGAGGTGCCGCACGCGCATGTGCACTTAGTGCCGATTCATGGCGTTCCGGGGGAATTTACGTTTGCGAAAGCCAAACCCACGCCGAACGAGGAATTAGCGGCCGTCGCCGAAAAAATCAGGCGCGAGTTTCGCTAGGCGCGGCCCAAACACCCGAAGCTTCAAAACTAGGGCGACCCTTTACGCGCGAAAGCCAAGCTTGCACCCTTGGGAAACGGCTCCCAAGTTCTACACCCACGCGCCCAAGCGCGGCAATGTGCGGTGTCATGGAAACATCCGCCAAAGAGTAGATACCAAAAAGATGGTCCTTGTCTTTTAAGAACTCGTCCACTTCTGCCAAGGCAGCCAAAATCTCAACGCGAAACTTTTCTTTCACCGCCTCATTTTGCTGTTCTTTGGTTTTTAGAAGAATCTCAAGAAGCAATAAGCCGATTTTTAGCGTAAGCTTCTTATCGTAAACGGCAACCCAGTCACGGATTTTCCGACATTCTGCATCGGCTTTGGGTAAAAGCGGATTCTGAGGGTACTTTCTGTCTAGATACTCATTAATCAAGTAGGCCTCGGACATATGGACATCCCCGTCAATGATCGCCGGTACCATGCCCTTGGGGCTTGCTGTGCGAAACGTCGTATCTTCTTTATTGAAACCTTCGGCGTGGACATTGATCATCTCGTACGGAATATTTTTTTCCGCCAAGACAATCTTCACCTCACGCGAGTTACCGGACCTGGGGAAACAGTAGAGTTTTAACACTTTCAGCCCTTTCTTCCGCGTCAGCGATGCAGTCGGGAATCCCGATGCCCTTGAACGCGGCGCCCGTCAAAAAAAGACCAGGGTATTCCTTGGATTTATCTTTGATCTCTTTCACCAAAACTCGGTGACCAACGCCGTATTGTACCATAGAGTCCGGATGCCGAAAAACGCGGCTGAAAATGGGCTCCGTTTTGATTTTGAGAATAGTCCGGAGCTCGGCTAAAACTTTTTCCTCGATGGAAGTATACGCGGCTTGTTTTCCCCCGACAAACGCGCGTAGTAGCGTGGCGTTTTGCGGCGCGCGTCCCTCAAACTTTTGGTCACAAAAGGTGCAGCCAATCATCGAGAGACCTTCGGTCTTGGGCACCACAAATCCGAAACCTTGAGGCAGCGCCCCGAGGTCCTCTCTCCAAAAAGCGTAGTGGATCGTGGCGGACGACTCATAGCGGATCTTTTTTAAAAGTTCACTTAAAGCCGCGGAGGATTTTTCAAGCATCGCTGCCGAAACGTGCGCCGGCACAGCGGCCACCACCGCGTCAAAAACACGGATCTCACCCGACGACTGCACGAGCCGCCATTTGCGGTCACGCGCGTCAAAGAGAAGATCACGCACCGGACTGTGAAATCGTACGGTGCCGCGCGGCCATTTCTGGAACATCGCGTGCACCAGCGTGTCCATGCCGCTTTTCAGCGACACAAAAAGACTGTACCGGGGTCCACGCGCGGACTGGAGACTTTGGACCTCGGAGCGCGTTTTATGGAAACCCCGCGCGAGACTGCCGTGGCGCTTTTCATATTCCCGAAACTTTGGAAACGTCGCCTGCACGCTTAAAGTCTCCGGATCACCCGCGTAGATACCGCCCAACATCGGCTGACCGATTTCCACAAGCGCGCGATCCCCCAGACGCCGGCGCACAAAACTCGCGATGCTCTCGTCTTGATCATCTTTTTTTGCGGGCACCAGCGGCTCAAAACCCATGCGCAGTTTGGCGCGCCACGAGCACACGTCGGACTTTAAGAAAGCCCCAAAGTTCATCGGCGCCACAAGATAAAATCCTTCGGGCACTTCGCGTAAAATCCCGCCTCTTAAGATAAAGCTCTTGCGATTTTCGGCGCGCGTGCCGATCAGTTCTTTGGATAGCCCAAGCCGCTCACAGAGTTTCAGCGCGGCTGGTTTTTCGGTGATAAAGGCGTCAGGTCCTTTTTCGAGTAAGAACCGGTCCACGATTTCCGTGCCGATCACTCCTCCCAAATGCGAACCCGCCTCGAAAAGCGTCACCTCGATCGGGAGATCGCCCGTACCCTTCAGCTCAAAAAGGCGCTGGACACAAGCCATGCCCGAAATGCCGCCGCCGATTACAGCAATCTTTTTCAAATCAGGCATAACTGCTCCCGAAGCAGGTGTAAAAAAAGCGGGTGTTGGCCGACGGTGCGGGCGCGAAAATACGAAAAGCTTTTCTTTTGACAAACTTCGCGCGAGGCGATATCCAGGTCGTACGCGATCTCGGCATTGTCACACACAAAGCCGATCGGCACAAGCACCACAGACCGGAATTGCCGGGTGTCCAGTTTTTCGATCACGTCGCGGACGTCGGGCCCAAGCCACGGATCCTTGAGGTTTCCACTGCGGCTTTGATACGCGACTCCCCAGTCAACGAGCGACGACTTTTCCGCGGCAAGCGCCGCGCATCTAAAAAAGGACTGCACGTACACGCTGTCTTTCGCCATTTTTTCCGGCAGTGAGTGCGCGGTGAAAATCACATAGGCGCGGTCGGCGGCCTTTAAACACTCCTGCAAATTTTCAGAAACCGCCCCTAGAAAATCGTTGTGCCTGAAAAATGGTTCCGTGTAGACGACCTCGAGACCGCCAAATCCGCACTGCGCTTTGGCCTCCTCGATCGCGTGGACATACTTTCCGAAGCTCGCCTCCGAACGAAAACTGGATAGCACGAACGCTGCAACCCGATCTATTTTTTTATCTTTAAGATCCTGGATCACGTCTTTCACGAAAGGTTTGGAATGCCGGTAGGCGGTCAATACCGGAATATCCGACCGTATCTGCGACCGGATATTTTCGACCATCGGCACATAGGGTGACGCGCTGCCGACGGCCTCGTACTGCTTCAGCACCTGGTTGAAACGTTCTTGAGGAATAGACGTGCCCGCTAAGACACTGTCTAGAAACGGCCTAATCTCGTCTTTATCCTTGGGTCCGCCAAAACCGACCAAAAGACCCGCCTTCATGTGGCACCAAATTTATGGACCATATCGACCAACGCGATCACATTTTCTTCGGGCGTATCCGGCAGCACGCCGTGCCCCAGATTAAAAATATGTCCCGGCCGACCCCCCGTGTGCCGCAAGATCACCTCTGCATGGCCTCGAATCGTCTCAAGATCCTGTTTCAAGATTTGCGGATCGAGATTGCCTTGGATGGCTTTCTTGTAGCCGATCTTCTGCCATGCCCAGGCGAGCGATATCTGGGAATCGACACCGATCACATCGCCGCCGGCTCGTGAAAAAATATCTAGAAACCCGCTGGTGCCGGTGCCAAAGTGAATGGTCGGCACGCGCGTGATGCTTTTAAAAATTTCCTTCGAGTAAGAGTAAACGTATTTTTTGTATTCCTCCCGGGTCAAGGCTCCGGCCCAGGAATCAAAAAGCTGCACCGCGTCGGCGCCGGCGTCGATTTGGGAGTCGAGATACAACGTTGTGGCTCGGACAATTTTTTCCATGAGCTTGGGCCAAAGATTGTCTTCGGAACGCATGAGCGCTTTTGTCTTTTCAAAATCCTTCGAGGCACCTCCCTCGATCATGTAGGACGCGAGCGTAAACGGCGCCCCCGCGAAACCGATCAGAGCGATCTCACTGTCCAAAGATTTTTTCGCGCGGCGGATCGCGTCACACACGTACACAAGAGATTTTCCAACCTCAGCGTCGGGCAAAGACTCCACATCATGGACACTGCAGATCGGCTTCGCAATCTTCGGGCCTTCGGACTTTTCATACCGAAGCCCAAGTCCCAACGGTTCCAGAATAAGCAGGATATCCGCGAAGATAATCGCCGCGTCGGCTTTGATCTTTTTTTGCGCGTTCACGGTGATTTCGGCGGCAAGTTTTGAATCCTTGCAGAGCTCCAGAAACGAAACTCTGGAGCGAATCTCGCGATAATCTTTCATATACCGCCCCGCCTGGCGCATCAGCCATACGGGGGTATACGGCGTTACTTCACGCCGGCAGGCTTTTAAGAATACGCTGGGCATGTTGGGCAACACGGGCGACAAACGGCGCCATTTTGGATTCTATGGCTTCGAGGTGCACCACGAGGTTATGGTTTCTTAGATTTTCGGAGCAGTCTGGACCGATCGACGCGACGAGAATTTTCTGCAGGGATTTCCTGAGCGCATCTTCCTTTTTTAAATCAGCGGCTACTTTCAGCACGTGATCGACCTGCACCGCCGTTGTAAAAAGTACCGCGTGCGCCTGGCCGCAAATGATCGTTTCAATCGCCCGCTTTATGGGCTCCAAATCATCCGGCAATGCCCAAGCGTACACGGGCACCGCAAACACCTGGGCGCCGCGCTCTTCCAACCCACGAAGAAGCTCAGGGTTCCTGACGCCATATTCCTGCACGGCCACGCAACGGTTCGCCACCGGAACCTTGGCCGCGTTTTCATCGAGCGTTTTCAATATTTCTTTCCAGGTATTGGGCTCTGGAACCGCGAGCGCGTAAGGAACTCCCATCTCATTCAAGGCCCGGATGGGTTTGGGTCCCCGAGGCACAATCGTCGTTTGTTTCAGCGCTTCTAAAATTGTGTCTTTTGGATAACGCGTCTCAAGAACAGCCACAAGCGCACGCGTACCGACACCGGTTAAAAGGATCAAGACATCAATTTCGTTTTTAAAAAGACGTTCGGCGAATGAAAAAGCTTTTGGGTTATCCTTCAGCGGTACTTCCTTCATGGCCGGCGCTGAAATCGGGTTTCCCCCGCGAAGCCGCACAAGATCGCTCATTGTCTTGGCGTGGCGCGCTTCAAAGACGACAATATTTAGACCTTCGAGTTCTTTTTCCATAAAACCTCAGAGTAAACCGTTTCCAATTCACTGGCCAGGCGATCGATGGAGTACAGGTCTTTTGCAATCTCGTATCCATTGCGCGCGACTTTTTCGGCAAGCATCGGATTTTCAAAAATAAAATCGACAGCTTTAACGATCTCATCCGACTTTTTCGGTTCCACCAAAAATCCGTTCACATGGTCGCGGATGATCGTATTCAAGGCCCAGATATTGGTTGCCACCACCGGGACCATCGCCGCCATCGCCTCTAGGATCGCGAGGCCAAATCCCTCACGGTAGGTGGCGGGGTGCACAAAAACGTCGCTCACGGCCAAAATACGCGTGATGTCAAGCTCTGTAGGCAAAAGAGAGAGATTTTTTTCGAGAGATAGCTTTTTCATGAGCGCCTCGAGATTTTTTCTCTCGCGTCCGTTGCCCACAAGAACGAGAAAAATATCCGGATATTTCTTTTTCAGCTTAGCCAACGCTTCGATGAGGTACTCCTGGCCCTTGTCGCGCACAAGACGCGAGATACAGCTCAAAACTTTGGATTTTTCCGGGATCCCCATTTCTTTTTTCAAAAGAACGGGATCTTTTTGGGCCAGCCGCTCTTCAAACTCATCAAAATCAATGGCGTTGGACACGATGCGGATTTGGGCGCGCTTCAATTTATGGGTTTTTTCCAGCTCTTCAGCCACCAGCGGACTGATCGCGATCGTGCGGCAACCCCAAGCGCCGAAAACCCGACGGCCGAAATTTCTTTTAAAAAATCCATGCGCGGTGGTGACAAGCGGCACGCCCGTGAAGCGTGATACCCAACTTCCCAACACCTGCGTGACACGCGAGTGAGCGTGAAGAATATCGACTTTTTCCTCTTTCGCCAGCCCACAGATCTTGGGGATGGTCAGCCAGAGCTTTGGATGAAACGCGTTTTTCGTGCGGATCGGGAAATCGATACAGCGAACACCCTTGGATTCCAGACGGGGTTTAAATTCTCCGCCGCTCGAAGCCACCATCACGCTATGCCCGCGCCGAACCATCTCCGAACCCACAATTGCAAGGTAAGCCGAAATCCCGCCGGCCTTTAGGTGAGTGGTTAGATTCAAAATCTTCATCGTGGGCAATTATAGCACGGAGGGACAGTCCCGGGACTGTCCCTGTTCTATTAACATTATGCTAGAATACGACTCATGATTGTTGTGACGGGTGGGGCTGGGTTTATTGGAAGTGTGCTGGTCTGGAAGTTGAACCAGATCGGCCAAAAGGATATTTTGGTTGTGGATCAGCAGGCCAAAAATTCTCCCAAATGGAACAATATTCAAAATCACCGCTTCTCGGACTATCTCGAGTCTGATGAGTTTTTAACACGTTTCGAGAAAAATGATTTTAAAGCAAAACTCAAAGCGGTGTTCCACATGGGCGCCTGTTCGGATACCACCGAGATAAATCGCGAATTTCTTCGTAAAAACAACTCCGGATACTCCGAGCGCATCGCCGACGCGTGTCTAGGCCAAAACGTGTATCTGCAGTACGCCTCCAGTGCCGCGACTTACGGTAACGGTGAGCTCGGCTATTCGGACGACGACACGCTCACATCCAAGCTTAAACCCTTGAACCCCTACGGCCAATCAAAGCTCGATTTTGACAACTGGGTTCTTAAAAAAGGTCTCGAGAAAAAAATCACCGGCTTTCGGTTTTTCAACGTCTACGGCCCCAATGAATACCATAAAGGCGAGATGCGCAGCATGATCCACAAAGGCTTTGATCAGGTGCAAAGCGTCGGGAAACTAAAACTATTCAAATCCTATCGTCCGGACTACGCCGACGGCGAGCAAAAAAGAGACTTCGTGTACGCAAAAGACGTGGTCGATGTGATGATCTGGTTCTACCAAAACCAAAAATGGAAAGGAATCTATAACTTAGGAACCAGCCATGCCGAAAGCTGGAACACGCTAGCCCGTGCCCTCTTTAAAGCCTGTGGCAAAACTTCCAACATCGAATACATCGACATGCCGGGCTCTATCAAAAACCAATACCAATACTTTACGGAAGCGGCTTTGCGAAAACTAAAATCGACGGGTTGCCCAACCACCTTTAAAAATCTTGAAGCCGGCATTCAAGACTACGCCCAGAATTACCTTTTAAAAGAAAACCCGTACCTCTAAGAAGGGCGCGATAAATCGCGCCCCTACATCGTTTTGCCTAGTCTTTTGATAGCTTCTTTATAGATTTCTTCGTTTCTGCGGATACCGACAGCGAGAATTAATACTTTTTGTCCGCGCAGGTCCACGCGGTAAATTATACGGTATTCGTTAAAAATCTTTAGCTTACGGTAGGCAGAAAGTTCACGCTTAAGTGGCTCACCCGCTTCGTGGGGATGCTCGATAAGCAGTTCTTTGCATTTTTTCTTGATCTTTTCTTTGGTTTTAAAATCAAAATACCGGCTATCTTGCCGGATCACATCGGGATGCAGAACGATCTTAAACCGGGCCAATCACCAATCCTCGATATCCACGTAGTCTTTGGGTGATGCCTTCTTATCACGCTGAGCGGCCAATGATCCCAGAATATAGTCTTCGGCCAATTCCAGCATCTCTTCCTCAAAGTGATGACGCTCGTAGTCGACCATCACAACGACGGGCTTATTGTGCTTTTCCAGCACAACATCGTGGAGCTTAACTTGCCTTAAGATCAAATCCGACTTATTCCGGAGTTCGCTTAAACCTGCAATAGTTGTCTCTTTTTTGACCGTAATCATCGCTTCCCCCTCTCTAAAGGAAGTATACCTGAACACTATAAATAATACAATATTTGTCTAACAATTTGTCTCAAATATTGAGACAAATTTTAGGCTGGATTTTGAGTGATGTAAATCGTACCGCAGGCGATGCGGCCGCCGGCGTTGCCGGCGGGTTGGCCGAAGTCGTCTTCTTTTTCGTGGATAATGATGGATCGGCCGGCCACACTGCGTTTGCCGCCGCTTAAGGAGAGCCCCTGCATCGTGACCGTCATGTCGGCGTTTCCATCGGGTCCGACTTCGATGTTTCCAAAATCTCCCGCATGAGCTTTCATAAATCCGTCTTTCAAGACATCGCCGTGTGGAGCCCCGTCGGGATTGTAGTGGCCCCCCGCGGCCTGCCCAGTATCCTCACAGCTTCCGAACTCATGGATATGAAAACCATGCTTGCCGGTGGGCGCTCTGGAAAGCAAAATATGAAGCCGAATAAAATCTTCACCCGTGTCGGTAACTGTCGCAATCCCGCTCATCGTCGAGCTCTCGGCCGTGCCCCGAATCACCGCTTCACCGGTCTCGGCATACGATAGAGAACAAAAACTAACGAATGTCATTGCGAGGAGCGCAGCGACGAAGCAATCTTTCCAGGAGAGATTGCTTCGGCCCTTTCCTCCGGAGGCGGACCCGCCTTTGGCGGGCGAGCCTCGCAATGACGGATGAGAAAATACCCTCACACCATCCTCCCTAATTTCTCCAAACCCTCTTTCAAATGGGTACCAAAATTAATACGCAACAACCGCCGTTTCCGCGTTTTTAAGGATTCATAATCCCCCAGCGCCTGCGCCTCTTTTAAAATGGAAAAGCTATACTTCTCGCCCGGCACGACACGGTCGTTTTGATCCGCCCCCGTGATCTGGATGAAAATCCCGTTCGCGGCGCCGCCCTTGTGAAGTTGGCCCGTCGAGTGCAGATACCGCGGCCCGAAACCGACCGTGGTCGCGACGCGAAACTTTCTTTGAATTTCGCTGCGGATTTTTGAAAGAAGTCGCGCGTATTCTTTGGAATACTCGGTATAAGCCAGCAACGCCACATAGTCGCCTCTTTCAATCTTTTTCAAAAGACTCTCGATAGACTTCGGCAGTTCTTTTATTTTTTCAAATGTGCACTCGTCGGCAACAACCGGAAGCTTTCCTTTATCCTCAAAATAAGCCAAAACCTTTTTCGTATTGTCTTTGGACTCCGCAACATTGGGTTCATCAAAGGGATTGACGCCGAGAACGGAACCCGCTACCGATGTCGCCACTTCCCACGTATAAAACGCGGCCCCTAGATCGTACACATCCTGGAGTTCGATCTCAATCACGGGATGCGCCGCTTTTTCGAGCATTTTGATTTTGTCCTCGAGTCGCGCGCTCGATTTGGAGCTTTTCAATTTCATACACACAAAGACGCGGTCGTTTCCGTAATTTAAAGGACTCTCAAGCGCCTCTCCCATCACCGGCACGATGCCCTTGCCCTCTTTGCCGACGCTCTCGGCCATCAACTGCTCAATCCAATCACCGGTGGACGCGATCTCGTCAGATGTCACGAGCGTCATCTTGTCCTTGCCGGATTTTGCAAACTCAGCGAGCGCAACACCGAGTTTCAAAGCAAACTCAGGATTTTTCTTTACCTCGAGAATTCTCTCTAAAAATTTCTTAAGATCGATTCCTTGAAGCGCCGCGGGCACCATGCCGAAATAAGAAAGCCCCGAAAAACGCCCGCCCACCGTCGGCTCACCCAAAAATACGCGGCGAAAATTCTTTTCGCGCGCCAACGCTTCCATCAAAGTACCGGGATCCGTGATTGCGACAAAATTCTCCCCCGCCTGGTCGCCTTTCAAAGAAATAAGCCGCTCGTAAAAATATTTGAAAAACGAGCTCGTTTCCGTCGTACCGCCCGATTTGCTCGATACGATAAAAAGTGTGTGTGCCAAGTCGACCGACGCTTCACGCGCCACAATTTCGTCCGGGTCCGTACTGTCCAGGATCGAAAAATCCGAGGCACCCTTGAGTCTCCCAAAACTTTCGCGTAAAACCCACGGGGCCAGACTCGACCCGCCCATCCCTAAAAGAACGACGTGCGAAAACCCGTCTTTTTTAATTTCACCGGCAAAACTTTTAAGCTCATCGACTTTAGTCAACATCGTCTCGACGATATCCTGCCAACCGAGACGATTTTGGATCACACGCGCCGCTTCGGGTTCCGTTTTCCAAAGCGAGGCGTCTTTATTCCAAAAACGTTTCAGCCAGCCCTGCTGTTCCAGCGCCGCCACGGCCGCGCCGATTTTCTGCTCATATTTCCCGAGACGAAATGACGGATTGGATTCCATAAGCGACTCTCTTTTTTGTTGGATGGTTTTCATGAGTTGATCAAAGGACTCGACAAATTGCCGCACACCTTCGTCTTCCAATTCCTGCATCACTTTGGGAAACCCTATCTTCGACTCCACAAGGCGAGATAAGATCCTCTCGGCACCGGAAACGTCGTGCTCAATCGAAAGATGAGCGGTCGCATGATCCAGCACCGCTTCGAGCGTGGCCGGCGGCAGTGTATTCACGGTATCCCGGCCGATCAGCGTATCGACGTACAAGCAATCGCTGTACTTTGGATTTTTGGTGCCCGTGCTGGCCCACAGCGGCCGCTGCACACGCGCGCCGAGCTTTTTTAATTTCCCGAAACTCTCACCGCCAAAAACTTCTTTGAATTTCTGATAAATCACCTTGGAATTGGCGACCGCGCATCGTCCTTCCAAGTCCTTCAGACCGTGTTCGGCCAGGATTTTGTCGAGCTTGGCGTCGATGCGGCTCACAAAGACGCTGGCGACGGACACCACACCGTCTAGCTTCCCGCCGGATTCCGCTAATCTCTCGAGACCCACCCAATAGGCTTGGGTAACTTCCACGTAGCGCTCCACGGAAAAAATAAGTGTCACATTGACATTGATCCCAGCCGCGATGACTTCCGTGATCGCCGGTAGCCCTGCCCGAGTCGCCGGAATTTTGATCATCACATTGGGCCTGTCCACGAGCTTGAAAAGCTTCTTCGCTTCCGCGATCGTGGCTTTTGTGTCATGCGCCAAATGCGGACTCACTTCGAGCGACACAAAACCGTCAGCGCCACCGGTCTTTTCGTAGAGCGGCCGGAAAGAATCCGTCGCATCCTGAATATCTTTGAGCACCAGCGCCAGATAAATTTCGTCAGCAGTTTTACCCCGGACAGCCAATGTCCGCAGAGACTCATCGTAATCCATGCTGCCTGAGATTGCTTTCTCAAAAATCGTGGGGTTCGAGGTGATGCCGCGCAGTCCTTGCGCGATCATCTCTTTTAACTTTCCGGAAGTGATGAGACTGCGGTGAATGTAGTCCAGCCAGAGACTTTGGCCGAGATCGGCCAATTCTGAATATTTAGAGCGAGAGCGCGTGTTGGACAATGTTGTCGACATGGAATCCCAGCTCCTTCAAAGCGATTTCACCCGGCGCGGAAGCGCCAAAGCGGTCAAGCCCGATACATTGACCTTGCGGTCCGACCAGCTCACGCCAGCCGCGCGTGATACCCGCCTCGATCGAGAGACGCTTTGTGATTTCTTTCGGCAACACTTTATTTTTATATTCCTCGCTTTGTTGTTCAAAAATCTCCAACGATGGCATGCTCACGACGCGCGCTTTCACGCCGCGCGAGACAAGCTTCTTCTGGGCCTCGATAGCCAACGATACTTCGGATCCTGTCGCCAAAAGCAAAAGATCCGGTCGTCCTTCACAGTCGGAGAGGATATAGGCGCCGTGCGTTACATGTTTCGCGGCGCCGTAACTTGTCTCGGCCAGCGTCGGCAGTTTCTGGCGGGTCAGTACGATCGCAACCGGCCCTCCTGGATGACTCAGCGTCCATCGCCAGGCCTCGAGCGTCTCGTTGGCATCGGCGGGCCGGATCACGGTGAGTCCTGGAACGGACCGCAGCGTAAAAAGCTGCTCCACTGGCTGATGCGTGGGCCCGTCCTCGCCTAAACCCACGGAATCGTGCGTAAACACGAAAATGTTGCGCAAGCCCATCATCGCCGCGAGCCGTATGGACGGCCGCATATAATCTGAAAAGATTAAAAACGTGGCACTGTAGGGAATCAGACCTTTATGAAGAGTCATGCCGTTTGTAATACCCGCCATCGCGTGCTCGCGCACGCCAAAGTGAAAATTGCGGCCCGCGGGGTTGGCTTTTGAAAAATCACCTGAGCCTTTAATGTAAGAATTATTGGAAGGCGTCAGATCCGAGGAACCGCCCAAAAGATTCGGAATCTTCGAAGCCACCGCATTCAGCACCGTGCCCCAGCTCGAGCGCGTCGGGTTACCGCCGCCGGCTGGAAACTCCTTCAAATCCGCGTCCCAACCCTGTGGCAGCTTTCCGCTCTGCCAAGATTCCCACTCCCGAGCCAGTTCCGGAAACGCAGCCGCGTATTTTTTAAGACTGTCCTGCCACTGGGTCTCGCTTTTTTTGCCGGTCTCAAGCGCCTTCCTAAAATGCTCCAGCGCCTCTTTGGGAATAAAAAAGGGTTCTTCCGAAACCCAACCCAAAGCTTTTTTCGCGAGCTTGATTTCTTCCTCGCCCAGCGGCGCGCCGTGCGATTCTGAGCTACCGGCCTTGTTGGGACAACCGTAGCCAATATGAGTACGAACGATGATGAGGCTCGGTTTTTCTTTCTCAGTTTGAGCAGTTTCAATCGCCTTTGCGATCGCTTTTAAATCACGGTCACCGTCCTCCACGACGGATACCTGCCAGCCATACGCCTCAAAACGCTTTTTCACATCCTCCGAAAACGCCAGGCGAATGTCGCCGTCGATCGTGATACGGTTGTCATCGTAGAAACAAATGAGTTTGCCCAGGCCCAGATGGGCCGCTAGCGACGCCGCCTCGGAAGAAATCCCCTCCATCATATCGCCGTCGGAAGCCATCACGTAGGTTCGATGATCCACGATCTCATATCCCGGCCGGTTAAAATGCGCGGCCAAGAATTTCTCGGCGATCGCCATACCCACGGCGTTGGAAAACCCCTGGCCTAAAGGTCCCGTGGTCGTTTCGGCGCCCGGTGTATGGCCGTACTCGGGATGGCCGGGAGTTTTGGAACCCCACTGACGAAACTGCTGAATATCTTCTAAGGAAATAGGGTAACCGGTTAAGTGCAGGAGACTATAGAGAAGCATGGACGCGTGCCCCGCTGACAGCACAAAGCGATCGCGGTCCGGCCAGGAACTATTGCTAGGGTTGTGTTTCAGGAATTGGGTCCACAGCACACACGCCATCGGCGCCATGCCCATCGGCGCTCCGGGATGTCCGGATTTGGCTTTTTCGACAGCGTCGGCGGACAAAAAACGGATCGTGTTGATACACAGACTGTCCAGATCGATTTTCACGCGGGTATTGTACGGGTTTTACGCGCTTTGATCAATCATGGATTTCTGGATCGTGAGATCGGAAAGACCCAATGGCTGGGGCACAGGCAAAGAAATGGTAGATTGAATGGTAGTATTTAAAAGTTTATGATTTGCGCTTACCGGAACCTTGACGCTGTCTCTGGGAGGATTGACCGCGTCGAATACCAAAACCATAGAAACAGCCATGGCTTTCAGTATCACTCACCCCATTGTACTACGATTGTTTCTCTTTTGCGCGTTTTAAGTTACGCAGTACCACATCGATCACCTGCTCCAGTTCCTCAAAAGCACCCATCTTTGAGAAGAAACCGGACACATTGAGCTCTTTGGTGTTCATCAAGAGCGCGTCGTCCGCGTGCGCGGTCACGAGGACGATCGGGATGGTCTTGTTGAAATCGCGGATCGCGCGAATAACCTCAATGCCGTTCATGATCGGCATCTTGAAATCGACAAACACGATATCCACTTCCCCCTTCTTGATCGTTTCGATTCCTGTAGAACCCTCGAGGGCTGTCAGCACCTCATAACCCTTGGCCTTCATCCAAAACGTCATCGTCTCCAGAAAATCCGGCTGGTCGTCAATGAACAAAACACGAATCATGCTTGACATGGTTTAAACCTCCCTAGAAGGACTTTCTGATTTTAGTTTCTTTAAATGACGCAAAGCCACATCCAAGATACGATCCAGATCTTCAAAATTGCCCATCTTTGAAAAAAACCCCGAAATGGCGACATCCTTGGTTTGGTACAAAAGCACGTCATCCGCGTGGGCGGTGACGATGATGATCGGGATCGTTTTATTGAACTCGCGGATTTTTTTGATCACATCCACACCGTTTATGCCGGGCATCTTAAAGTCGACAAACGCGACATCCGCTTGGTTGTTACGTACCGCCTCGATGCCCTTCAGGCCGTCTTCGGCCACCAGTACCTCGTACCCTTTCGATTTCATCCAGAACGTCATCGACTCCAAAAAGCTCGGCTGATCGTCGATAAATAAAATACGAACATTGGATTCCATATTAGCTCCCCAGCGTATGCAGCTGTTTGGACGGCAATGTGAAGATGAACTTCGCGCCCTTGCCCAACTCGCTTTCCACCCAAATCTTTCCTGAATGACGATCAACAATTTCTCGACAGATCGAAAGACCAAGTCCCGTGCCGGTGATGCCCTGCTGATCGCCAAACTGTTCAAAACGCCCGAAGAGCTTCGAAATATTTTCCTTCGCGATGCCCACGCCCGTGTCGATCACGCTCACTTTGACCGCTTTGCCGCCAGGATCCCATTCGCTTTTTACAGTGATCTTTCCGCCCGACGGCGTAAACTTGATCGCGTTGCCGATCAAATTGTTCAAGACCTGCACAACTTTATCCGGATCAAACGGAAAAATGGGAAGTGTCCGGTCCAGCTCCTGAACGATTTGAAGCGATTTCGACTTGGCCCAGGTATCCAGCGAATCGCAGGTGTCGCTGATCACTTTGTCGATCTTCGACGGAACCATCTTGACGCGCATCTTTCCCGAATCGATCTTGGCGATGTCGAGCAAATCTTCCACCAGCCGGTTCAAGTGCCCCATGTTGCGGGAGATGATACCCATAAAATTGGCCTGCGCTTCATTCAAGGGCCCCAAGGCCTGCGTTTGCAAAAGCTGCATCGCTTTCTGCATCGCCACGATCGGCGTGCGCAGCTCATGCGTGACGTTGGAAATAAATTTAGTCTTGATCTCATCGAGCTCTTTTTGCTTTGTCACATCGGTCAGGATATTGACCATGCCAACCGTATCCCCATCCTCGTTTTGGATCACGGCGCCCGAGGAGCGGATGATCTTTTTGATATTTTCGTCCTTACCGCGGATTTCCATGGTCCGTCCGTCGTCGGTACCGGTTTCGCGGCTTAAGGAGACTACCACCTGATCCGAGGTATTCTCCACCAGCGGCTTGCCCACAACTTCTTGTTTGCTCTTGCCCAAAAGTTTCTCGGCCGAAGGATTCATTAAAAGCACTTCGCCGCGCTTATTGACCACCACCACGCCCTCGGCGATGCTTTTGACGACAGCTTCGGTCTGCCGCTTCAGAGTATCTACGTCCTTGTACATCTTCTGGGCCTGTTGATATTGGTCCTTCGCGTTTTTATAATTCTTCATCGCGTTTTCTACTTCTTTATTTTTCTGCTGAACCACTACCTGATATTTCACCGAATATTCCTGCCTCAAATCCTGGACAAGATTCTCCGCCTGTTCTTCGACAAGCTTGGAGATTTCCTTGACGGCCTTTTCGGATTTATCGGTACCTAGGGGCAGTGAGCGGATTTTTTCCTGCAAGACGGATCCCCGGACTTGGGGGGAAACCTTGGGGGCCTCCGGCATTCTGCGCGTCTCAAAAACGTCCAAGCTCAGCTTTCTTTTGACCAGTGACGCGCGGTAGAGCATCGCGGCAATGGCCAGGCCGATGGCGAATGTTGCACCTAGGACGATTAGGGTGAGTGCATTCATGAAGTCAGCGACTTTTGCGTCAGCTGAGTTTCCCAGACGGTGTTTGGAGGGCTTTCAGTCATCATCTTCCTATCGTCCTTTCTTGGAAATTCATACTAGCATACCTATCATTTTTTAAGAAATCTAATCGCTGGATGGGTGGCTCGAGGCCGGCGGATTGCATTTCTTGCAGGGCCTCAAACCCGCCGCGATCGCGTCCTCCGGGGACTGGAAAAAAAGGCTCTCTTTAAGGGGAATCTTCTGCGCGACCTTGCATGTCGACACATGATAACGGTCGGAATAGTTGCTGGCGATTAGTTTGACTTCTCCGGCGGTTGCCTGCAGGCAAAAGCCAAACAGGAAACCGCCAAGAAGTGTGACAGGTACTGCTCGGGTCATTATTCGACAGAATGACCAAAGTTCAAGCCTACGCTCACCACAGCCGCGCGCGCGTTGTCGCTGAAATCCAGCGCCGCCGCGTCGACATCCTTGACGGGTGAGAACAGGTGCTCATTAGCGCCTTTCAGCATCATGAACGGAGCCTTCGTCACCTTTTCGACGCCCGACGCCAACGCGTTGGACTCCGCTAAGGCCGCTCCACACCAGCCCAAAAGGCAGGCTGCCAAGACAAGTACAGATAACGCTTTCATATTGTTACCCTCCTACTTATACCCCAAGTATACCTGGAGGATATCTAATTTTCAATAATACTAATCAATTTTTTACTTTGTTTATCGCCTTTTACGCCCAAAGGCTTTGCCTTAACGATGACAATCCGCGTGCGCATATTTATGCCCCGCTGCTTTGGCCTCTTCCGGTGTCGCAAAACTACGCCGTTCGGATTCCGGGATGTACATTAAAAAGTTGCACGTCTGTTGATGATAACGCGTGGACTCCTTGCGCGCGATAACCTCCGCGTGAGACGGTAACGTTAGCGATAGACCAAAAAAAATCATAATACTGACGACCCCTATTCTTTTCATGCTTCCCCTCCTCGTATCAGCTTTATTTTCTTGCTTCTCCAAAAATCATCGTTGTCTGTCCTAATAAACAGGCCTCCCACATCGACGCCCTGTCGCATACCCGCTAAGATAAAATTCGTCTGTTCTGTCTGGGACATTTCCGACCATTCCTTGGCCCAGCAGGGGTCGAAAGAAAGGGTCCACCCAATGATAACCAAAACAAAAAATCGTCTGCTCATAGCGTATGCGTCCCGTCGATATTGCATGTCGGATTTTCATCGACCGCGTTGGCGGTGTAACTTGTCGCGAAAGATGCGTCCGGATCCGCTTTACAAAAAATAGCCTCTGAGCCGCCCTTGAGATAGTCATCGAGATCCGCGGCAGTCGGTTCCGCATCCTCGGAGGCAGAACTGTCCAGAGCCCACTTGTCTTTAGCGGCTGAAATTTGACGCAGGTTGTTGACACAAAGGTTTTTTCGTATCGTGGACAAGTGCTGCCAAAAACTGGGAGCCGCGATCGCGGCCAAAACGCCAATAATCGCGACCACAATCATGATCTCGACGAGCGTGAAACCAGCGTGAGCTTTCCTAAACACTCTGTCCGATCATGGCTAGACACGCTTCGGCCTCGGCCTGAAACCTGCCTCCCGGCCGGGATTCCGTCACTTTCTCCAATAAACCGATCCCGTAGGAAGGATCATCTCCTCCGCGGAAAGCCATCGTGGCAAAGTAGCGCCCTTTCCCAAGTAGCGCCCCAAGATGCCCAGGGTCCAGCGCCAGCGCTTTTTCCCAGGCGTCGCGCGCAGCTTGAAAAAAGTCCCCTTTTTCGAGCACGGACTTTTCACGACGCGAATTTTCAATCAGCGCTTCGGCGTAGGACGTCCAGGAGTCCGCCAGATTCGGAAATACTTCAGTGCCTTTTTTCAAAATCGCCAGTCTCAACCCCGCGTCACCACCTTCAATCGCTTCATGAGACATTTTTATAAAATCCGAGAAAGTTTCCTTGAAACCAATTTTCGATTCGACCACGGATGAGGGACTGTGAGGAATCGTCGAAGGCTTGAAGCGCTGCCAGCCTGGTTCAGGGTCCGATTCTTTTCGTGTGAGGCTACGATAAACTCTCAAAATCGCGTAGCGCGGCGTGCCCCACACAACGGGCATTTCCGTGATCCAGCTCGGCAAGCGCGGTTCCAGGTCTTTTAAAATTTGTCCCAGCGTCAGACCTTTGGCTGCCAAAGCTTTGACTTCGTCGACAAAATAATTTTCGATACGGAGCAGTAAATCGATCTCGGCCTGTCCGGCTAAAGGTCCGTGACCGGGGACGATACAAACCGGCTTTAGGGACATCAAGTTTTGGATCGTGCGCTGCCACTGGCCGGTGCCTTCCAAACCCTCATCCCACACCGGCTGACCGAAAATCGGAAAACTACCCGTCATCACAGTATCGCCGGACATCACGACCTGTTCACGCACCACGTGCACGGCGGTTGCGTCATCGGTTTCAGCGCGGCCGGCGAAGAAAAGTCGAAGCGGCATGTCACCCAAATCGATCGAATATTCCCCCTCAAACGTGACTTCCGGCAAAAGAGGATCCAGCCCGAGATTAAACCCCCGACCGGCCAAAAACTCTTTTTGCCGAGGCGCGCGCGCGGTCATAAATTCCTTCGTCATCTTCGATGAAATAACAGCGGCGCCTTCGTTTTTAAATAAAACATTGCCGCTGGTGTGGTCCCAGTGATAGTGGGTATTGATCACGTACTCGATGGGCTTGTCGGTGACGGAGCGCACAGCCGCTAAAACACGGCGCGCCGAAGGATGGTTGACCTGTGTGTCAATCACGGCGACGGAACGGTTTCCGATCACAAACGAAGAATTGGTGATATTTCGGACGATGTAAACGCAGTCGGTGACTTTTTGAAGTTCAAAGGGCATGCGGATTATTATACTTCCCGGCTCTTGGAAACGCTAGATCGAAAAGGTTGCACGGTCTTTAAAAACTCGGGATCCACCTTGTGGCCGAGCCGCAATGCTTCGTCGCAGTGAAAAATCGCCTGATCGTATTTTTGATTATAGAAATACACGACTGCGAGATTGTTGTGCGCCGCACCATTGCCCGGATAAATGGCTAGCTCTTTCTGGTAGGAAAGCACGGCCAACTCTGCGTTCCCCGCGAGCAGATACGTCACACCGAGGTAATTATGGGCTTCGGGATAGCGGGAGTCGATCGAAAGCGCCTTTTTAAAATGGGCCAGCGCCTGCTCATACTGCCTCAAATCCTTCGATACGAGACCCAGATTAAAGTAGCTCGCGGCGGAGCGCGGATTTATCTGGGCCGCTTGGGTATAGGCATGCAGCGCCTGCCGGTTTCGACCAAGCTTTTGATAGACGGTGCCGAGATTATTCCAGGCCTTGGCGTGCCGCGGCTCGATCTCGACAACCTTTCGATACATAGAAATCGCTTTTTCGGAGTCGCCGGTTTCCTTGTAAGCGTTGGCGAGGTTGTAATAAGCGTCAGGATTGTTTGGCTCAATCTCCAAACTCTTTTTTAAAATATCGATGGCCTCCGTGGGCCGCCCTAGATTTTTATACGCGTGGCTTAAGTTGATCAAAAGACCGGGGTTCGTCGAGGAATACTTCAGCGTGTGGCGATTGAGAGTCACGGCGTCGGCCCAGACGCGATTTTGCTGCATCGTTAAAACAGAATAAAAAATAGTTAACCCGGCCAGCAAGAGTGCAGGAGTCAGTCCTTTAGATCTGACAGCGTAAAATCGGACCTGGTCCGCACTCCACCATATCTTGGTGGTACTTCTCTCATCACCCACCACGAATTGTGTAAAGTGGACCAGGTCCGCTAACAGGATAAAAAACCCGATCGACGGCAGGTATAGCCAATGCTCGGCCATGTAGGCATTGATGGGAAAAAGATTCGACTGCGGTAAGATAAGCAAGAGATACCACGCGACACAAAAAAATCCGATGGGCCGCGCGCTTGAGTTTTTTACGATATAAAAAATCATCGCGGCCGTGACACCCGCGCCTACCCACACCCGATAATCCGACATCGAAAACGCTGGTCTCCCATATTCCATATGCAGATTAAACGGCAAAAAAAGCAGTCTCGGGTACTCGGCCATGGCCACGAAAAATCCCAAAAGGCGATCTATAAATTTTGTGTCCGCCAAAGCGGTGGCCCGCATAGATTCGACAAAATTGAACCGCCAAAAAAGATACACACCCGCGACGAGTAAATACGGTATGATTTTTGAAATCTGTATTTTCTTTTTAAGGTAAAAATCACAGAGTAAAAGTAAAGCCGGAAAGATGAGCGCCTGTTCTTTGGATAAAAGAGCCAGCGCGAACAACCCAATGGACCAGATCCGGGTCCGGACTTGGTCCGCCAACAATAGGCTGAACAACATAAACCCCGCCGCCAATAGATCCGCCCGTCCCGAAATATAACTCACGGCCTCCACGTGCACCGGATGCACGACAAACATCGCCGCAGCCCAAAACGCTACCCGCTCGTCCTTGCCTATTCTCCTGACGAAAAAATACGTCAGTACCGCGACTCCAGTGTGCAGCAGCGTATTTGTCAGGTGATACCCAAACGGATTTTCCTTCCAGAAAAAATAATCCACCGCGTACGTGAGCGTCTGAAGCGGCCGATAAAAACTCGCGCTTTCCTGAATACCGGCGAGCAGCCCTTGAGTGAAAAACTGCGGCCAATAAGCAAAGCTTTGGATCAGCTTGTTGTAGACCACGAGATTAAAATCGTCCCACACAAACTCACCGTGCAAGGCATTCAAGTAAACGAGAAACCCAACGAGTGGGATGAGCAGGAGATTCGAGGTCAAGGATGAACCTTTTTCGCTTTCTGTTTTTTCATATCCTGAAGCATCTCAAGATTGTTCTTGGCGCCTTGGTAGTCGGGCTTCAAGGCCAGCGCTTGCCTGTAGTAAGCTTCCGCCTCGTCATAGTAACCGCCCTCCGCCAACGCGGTCCCCATATTGTTGTAGGCCTCCCAATTGAATGGGTTGGACTTGATCGCCGTCTCGTAATACTCGATCGCCTTGTCCATCACGCCCATCTCGTGATAAAGAATTCCCAGCATTATGTAGCCCTCGGCAAAGTGGGGACGCACGCGCACGGCGGTCTCGAGATACCCAATCGCCTGTTCACGTTTATTTTCGCTGCGCAGAAGTTCGGCGATGCTAAAATAATATTCCGCGCTGTCTGGTTTCAATCGGACAGCCTCTTCAAAGTGAGCCATTGCCCCGTCCGGTTTCCCAAGCTTTTTTAAGGCGAGGCCCCAGTTGTGGTGCGCGATCTCGGAGTCGGGATTGAGGGCCAGCACATTTTGATAATACCGGATGGCGTCCTCATAGCGACCCAGCTTGGACAGCACAATCCCCACGCTGTTGTGATAACCCTCAAACGTCGGGTTGAGCTGTATCGCCCGGAGATAAAACTCCAGCGCTTCGTCAAAGCGGCCCTTTTTCTCGGTCAAAAGAAAACCCAGATTATCCAGAATCCGCGCGTTATCCGGCCGGTACCGGTACGCCTTTCGCCAAATCCCCTCTTCGTCGTGGTAGTCGCTATTTCTTAAAACCGTCAGTGTCCCGAAAATGACGGCCACCCCCACGCACAGCGCGGCCAGGTACTTTTTCGCGCCGTCGGCGGCCAGGCGCTCTAGGCCCAACACCGCCCCCGCGATCACCGCCACCAGCGGCAGATACATTCGGTGCTCGAAAAACGCATCCGCTACCGGAATAAAACTCGACGTCGGAAATAAGATCAGAAAAAACCAAGCTCCCAGAAATCCAATTTTCGGTTTTTTCACGCACGCCCAAACTGTCGCGGCGAGCAACGCAATCACGATGATGCCGGGCAGCAGCACCTCCTGCGTAGACTTAACGAGCGGCCAGCCATAATCCAGTACCAGAGGATGCGGCCACACCGCAAGTCTCAGGTAGTAAAGGATCGCGCCCGGCTGCGTGCCCAAGTACTGGAGCGGCGGTATTCCTTTAAACCCAAAACCAGCAGTCGGATCCACCATGCTCCTCGAAATCATCCACATCCACCCGCCGACGCCCAAAAGCGCCGCCAGAAGTCCCCCGTAGAGAAACTTTCTCTCGCGCAGCGCCACCCAGAAAGAACCCGCCAAAAACGCGCGATCGAAAAGCAGCATCACGAGCGGCACCGTAAACATCACTTCCTTGCACCCCACGCCCAGAATAAACGCGGCGATGGACACCCACGACCACAAAATTTTCCGCTGGAACTCGGCGCTTCGTACCAGGCCGTACAAAGCCAAAAGATAAAAAAAGCTCATGAGCGACTCGGCGCGCTGAACGATGTAGGTCACGGCGGACGTGGTCAGAGGATGCACGGTCCACAAAAGCGCCACGCAAAATCCCCGCGTGGTTCCCAGGATCCTTCGCAGGATTTCAAAAATAAGAAGTCCCGACAAAAGGTGCGCCGCGACGTTCACGACGTGGTAGCTCCAGGGTTTCAGTCCGCTGCAGGCAAAGTTAAGGGCGAGTGTGAGATTTAAAATCGGCCGCGGCAGGATGCTTTCTGCCGACGGCGTGAACAGTACTTCCCAGATCGGCCACAGTTTTCGAATATGGGAATTCCCGACGATCGCATGACCATCATCAAATAAAAATACACCCCAGAAGCTGTTGAAATAAACGGCGAGACCGGCTGCTAAAAGCGCGGCCGTTAAAACTTGTTTAGATTGTTCCGGGCGCTTTCGTTCTTCGGATTTAATCGCAGTGCCTCCTCAAAATGCCGCTTGGCTTCGTCGGGCTTCCCTCGCATGTGAAGCACGATCCCCAGATTATTGTGAGCGACGTCGTCGTCGGGTTTCCAACGTAGCGCCTCCCGGAAATACCGTTCAGATTTTGCGACTTCCCCTCGTTGCCCGTACCAAATTCCCAGACGGTCATAGGCCTCTACCATCTCAGGGTCGAGATCCGTCGTTTTTTCTAAAAAAGGAACCGCCTCCTCCTCGCGCCCTTTCGAGGCCAAGTAAAGACCCAGGTTACAGTGCGCGCGGGCATTCCCGGGACGCTTTTCAATCACATCGCGCCACATTTTTTCTTCACCGTGATAAAACGTATTGCGCTGGAATGTCAGAAAACTAAAAATAAGCATGGTAAGCACACCCGCCATCGTCATCACCCGAGACGGCGCACGACGGACCAGAAGAAAAAAAACACTCACCACAGCCGCCAGCGCCAGATACATCCGATGCTCGACGATGATATCTGCGAGCGGTATAAAGCTGGACGTCGGTGCCAGCGTCAGGAAAAACCATGCGCCCAGAAACGCGAGCTTCCGGTGACCCTTGGCCCACCCGTAAATCGTAAACGCTAAAAGACACAGCACCGCCAAAGAGGCCAAGTAGTCGGACGGCGTCCTATCCCAATCAATCCACCAGTAGTCGAAACACAAAGACGCCGGCCAAAACGCGAGTTTCAAATATTGAAAAATCACAGGCAGCTGAATCGTCGCGTAAATCACAGGTGTCAGATCTTTGGAAGCTAGCCCAGCGCTCTGTGTCGCGGTGGGCGGCGCTTGGCTCACCAAAAGCACCACGATTCCCCACGTCGAAAAAAGCGTCAAATAATAGCGGATATTTTTTCTGAAAGCTACACGGATAGACCCCGATAAAAATGCCGCGTCGTACAAAAGCACCGCGATCGGCGCCGTGATCATTACCGCTTTCGTCATCATGCCCAGCACGCACGCGACCACCGACCACGCCCGCTTTTGGCGGATAAAAAAATACAAGGTCAAAAGATAAAAAAGCCCTACGAGGGATTCGCCGCGCTGGATGATGTAGGTCACGCTTTCGGTCTGTACGGGATGCAGCATCCACACCGCTGAGATAAAAAAGGAAGTGAGGTCCTCTTTCAGAGCGCGGCGCAGGATGCCAAAAAGTACCAGCGCCGCCGAAAGATGGATCAGAAGATTTATCGCGTGATAGCTCCAAG
This sequence comes from uncultured Planctomycetia bacterium, assembly GCA_964372765.1. Taxonomy (GTDB): domain Bacteria; phylum Omnitrophota; class Gorgyraeia; order 2-02-FULL-51-18; family CAYJSE01; genus CAYJSE01. The sequence continues at coordinate 26,697 of CAYJSE010000003.1, forward strand.
TCTCAATACCGCTGACAGCGAAGTTCAGCGCGAGCGACCCGTTCACGATGGGCCGCATCCACCCGCCCGCCTCGCTACCGCCAAAAAGCGCCGTCCACGGCGGCCAAATTTGCCGTATCGAGGGATTGTTCACGATTTCGTGAATATCATCCAGCAAAAATACGCCGGAAAAGCTGTTGGAGTAGGCTAAAAGACCACTCGAGAGAATGCCTAACACCCAAAGAAAACTACTGGATCTGGGCTCTGGCGGCTTCAAGGTTTTCGCGTACCCCTTTTAGATTTGGGTCCAACGTGATTGATTTTTCAAAAAGCTCGATGCCCTCCCGGTAACGGCCCTGCTGACAAAATTCGGTGCCCCACCGGGCGTATACGAGACCCAGATCCTGATGGATTTCCGTGTAACCGGGATCGAGCTCCAGAGCTTTTTTAAACACGCTTTCAGCGTCGGCATAGTGTGCCATTTTCTCATAGGCATGCCCGAGATTGTGGTAAATCGTCGCCGAGCCAGGACTCATCGCGATACCTTTTGTAAACTGTAAAACCGCTTTTTCAAGATCGCCCTGGCGCATGTAAAGATTCCCTAGATTATTGTAAAGCCGCGCGCTATCCGGATTGTGTTGGATAGTCTTAAGATAAAAAGTTTCGGGATTATTCCAATACCCGCATTGTCGAAATGTCAAAAGTGTCAAAACCGACACGAGACCGATCAAAACCGGTTTCCATTTCAATAAATATTTTGCCGCCAGGATAAAAATCCCCATCGATGGAACGTAGAGCCAGTGTTCGGCAAACCAAGCGTTGAGAGGAAATAAATTAGACTGCGGCAACAGCGCCAAAAAAAACCAAAGCAACCCTCCGGACCAGGTCCGAGCCCGGATCTGGTCCGCAAAGATTGCCCCAATAGCCGCAACCACAATCCCTGCACCAGCCATCACCCGCGCATCCGTCCATTCAAAAATCCTGAACCCATATTCCATGTGCAACCCCAAAGGCCACACAAGCACGCGGACAGATTCCCAAACCCCAGCGAAAAATCCAGGCAGCCGTTGCCAGAAAGTCGTCTCCACGGGCAGCTCCACCGGCGCGAAACCGGTCACTTGCCATCGGACTAGGAAGTACAGCCCCAAAACCACCGCGCAAGGAAGCATCTTCACAATGGATAATTTCTTCCGGAAAAACCAACCAATGAACAAAACCAAAACGGGAAAAATCATCGCGTATTCTTTAGAGAGAAGAGCCAGCGCGAAAAACACCGCAACCCATAAATTTTTATTTTTTAAATAAAAAATGAGCCCCAGCAGCATAAACATCGCCGCCAACAAATCCGCCCGGCCCGACACATACGCAACGGCCTCTGTATGGACCGGGTGCGCGACAAACAAAAGCGCGCTCCACAACGCGACCGCAGAATCTTTCAACAAAATCTGAACAAATCTGAATAGACACAATGCCGCCAGGACATGCAGCAGCACACTCGTTAAGTGATACCCCAGCGGATTGGATTTCCAGATCGAGTAGTCGAAAAAATAGGTCAGCTTCTGGATGGGCCGATAAAAGTTACTGCGCTGACGCGTCTCGAAACCGGCGCTGATTTCCTGCGTGAAAATCTTGGGCGCGTTGGCCCAGCTGCGAACCATCTGGTTTTCCTGGAATATCGCCTCATCGTCCCAGACAAAGCTTCCACCGAGACTCGGGAAATAGGCGAGAAATCCGACGGCGAGTATCGCGACAATCGGGATGCCCCGAGATGACGTCATGAGGACGGATTTTCAGACTTGATTTTCTTGAAAACCACTTTCGAGTTCTTGGAGTCCGCCGTAAACTCAAACTTTTCTAAAAACGACATACCTAAAAGACCGTCATTACTGATCACTTTATCCGCGCCTTCGAGTACGAGACTGGTATCCTCCAGGATAAAAGACGCCTCGATATTTTGCGCCTCCACTCCCGGATCCTCGGCGCGCGTCGCTTCGATGTTTTGCACTTTCAACGATTCCAGGCGGGTCACCGCGACTTCGACGGTACGCCCATCCGCCACCTGCACCGCGCTCTTCTCGAGCGTCCCGAGCTCAATCCCCAGCTTCCCGGCTAGACGCTTGGACAGCGAGATGCTCGACGCACCCGAATCCAGGTGCAGACGCGCGCGCACTTTGCCGTTTAAAAGCACGTTCACATAAATCGAACTGTTGGCGTCGACGGATACTTTGATCTCCTTAGGGACATACTCGTCTTTATCTTTTTTACGCTGAAGCTCTTCTTCGATCTGCTGTTGGATCAATACGCGACGAGCTTTTAACTTTTCTTCCTCTTCGGGGGCGGCGAGCTTTGCCTCTTTACGCTCCTCCCCCCACTCATCCCAGATTTTTTGCTTTTCAGTCGCATCGGATTTCTCAATTTTCGCGATCTCCGCGCGGCTAAACGCCATGATCCCGAAGCCCATGTGAACCTGCACTTCGTTTTCGTTTTCTTTCTCGATCGTGCCGCGGACAGTGTTTCCATTTTTCAGATAAATCGTATCCGCCCACAGGCCGCGCGAAAAAGAAAATAAAATAAAAAACAGCGCTGGAAATAAAATCCGAGGTCTCATGATCTTACAGCTGCGTCACTGCCTCCTCGAGGAATGGCAAGATCGCCTGAATCTCTTCTTTGGCCAGGCGGCCGAGCTTGCTAAAGCGCGGCTGGCCCTCGGCGTCCAGATTCTCCCTGGAGATCTGGAGTTTCTTGGGACCGTTGTTGTAGGAGTAAACGCTCACGTTGATCTTCGTGCCGTCGCCTTCCCAGCTTTTTACAAAAAGCTGTTTATCGAGACTGCTATCATAGGGCATGGCTTATCCTTTTTTAGCTTATTCTGCCAGAAATTGTTGGATCCGACAATGGAAGGCTTCAGCGTCGATAAAAGATGTGCGCCCCCACGCGCGCCACCTTTTTATAGCCATCGGCCCAGTAAGGCCGGACATAGTTTGCGTGATAGTCCGTGGCTTGGCGCGTGAGATGAGTGTGCGCAGACTCGTGCCAGGCCTGTTCGGCCAGCGCGACATAATTTTTATGCCTTGAAAGAAACTCTCGGGCCTTTTTCGGGTCGTTCCAGCAGGAAAATTGTTTCGGCATCAGGCATACTTCCTCATAACTTTTAGAAAAAAGCTGCGAGCGATTGCGAATCACCTCCGCCACCGCGACCATCGCGTCATAGCCGTCCCCGACAGACTCCAGGATCAGAGTTTGAATCACCACCGGTGGGATTGAAGGCTTCTCTGAATCCGGTTTAACTTTGGTTGATGGAACATGAGGCTTTGTTAATAAATCAAAATTCTTGAACTGCGCAATAACGGAAATCTTTTGAGGAAAGCTGAACTGAAGAGGGTCTAGGTACTCCGCTTGACCCTGGGCTTGAAAAACACAGAGGGCAACACCCACCACTGCCAAAACTCTCATACCGGAAACTCATGTCCTTTTTTAAGTGGCCCTTTTCCGGTATAAAGTATGCCTAATATTAATTAAAATTCAATAGTTTTAATTAAATTTATTTAAAATTATATATTTTTTGTAATCGCCAGAGACTCTGCAGTAGGTGGGTGGAAAATTGAAAAGCCCCCATTTTCATGGAGGCTTTTCAATTTTTAGCGGGGGTTGGATTTGAACCAACGACCTTCGGGTTATGCTTACCACTACAGCTTTCGCTGCGCCTATTTGGCTTTGTGGTCTGGACTATACCTTCATCTCCACTTAAGAGATGTCTGCCGTCTAGTCTCTACACCTTTCCGCCACAATACGCGGCGGACTTGGCTCGGTATTACCATTTTTAGGCTTCACCGAGTTTGACAGATTTCGATCAATCGTCACCGACTGATTAGCCCAATTGAGCCCGACGAGCTACCAGGCTGCTCTACCCCGCGATACTCTCAAACTACATTTACAAAGAACAATACCGCACAACATTTTACTCTAAAATCTTTGGTCAGCTGCGTAGCGCCGACAATTCTACTGAACCTGGACTTCCTTAACCACTTTATACACAATCTCGTTTTCGCGCGCTTTTTTAAACTTGGTGCGCGCGATTTTCTCAAGATACACGGGATCCAGCCTCAAGAGCTTTATCTCGTTCTCCAAAGTCGCGTTCTCGGTTTTTAGCTTTCGGAGTTCGAGTTCGAGATTCCGGTGCCGGTCGACCATCGCCCTCCAATGCGCGATCCTCGGAATAAAAAGATAGGCCAGGCCGATCAAAAGAACGATAAATAAAATAACGCTGCCGGGCCGCTTCATCCTGCGGGCTATTTTAAACCGTAGCGGGCCTTTTTACCTAGCTCTTCCTCGATGCGGATGAGTTCATTGTACTTCGCGATGCGATCCGTGCGGCTCATGGACCCGGTTTTGATCTGTCCGCAGTTCGTGGCCACCGCAATGTGCGCGATCGTGGTATCTTCGGTTTCACCCGAGCGGTGAGACAGGACGGCAGTATAGCCGCTTTTATGGGCCAGGTCAATCGCGGCCAGAGTCTCGGTCAGCGTGCCGATTTGGTTCACCTTGATCAGGATCGAGTTGGCCGCTTTCTTTTCGACACCTGTCTTCAGGCGTTTGACGTTCGTCACAAAAAGATCATCACCCACAAGCTGAACCTTTTTACCGAGACGTTTTGTAAGCTGCACCCACCCATCCCAGTCGTTTTCATACAGGCCGTCTTCAATCGAAAACACAGGAAATTTGGACACAAGCCCCTCGTAGAAATCGATCATCTGTGTCGCGTTCTTTTTGGGATCCTTCTCAGCCTCTAGCCAATAGGCATTTTCTTCATAAAATGAGCTGGCCGCCGCGTCGAGGGCGATTTTGACATCCGTCCCCGGCTTGTACCCGGCCTTCTCGATGGCCATGATGATAAACTGTACGGCTTCTTCATTGGACCCGAGATTGGGCGCGAAACCACCCTCATCGCCGACCGAGGTCGAGAGCTTTTTGTCATGCAAGATTTTCTTTAAATTATGAAACACTTCGGCGCCGATCTGCAGCGCGTGGCGCATGGTTTTACCACTGAATGGCATGATCATAAATTCCTGAAAATCCACGTTGTTGTCCGCATGCAGACCGCCGTTCACGATATTCATCATCGGCACGGGCAATAGCCGCGCTTTGGATCCGCCGAGATAGACATACAGGGGCACTTTTTTGGAAGCGGCCGCGGCTTTGGCGACAGCGAGTGAGACGCCAAGAAGCGCGTTGGCACCGAGGCGCGCTTTATTTTCCGTACCGTCCAGCTTGCAAAGCTTGTCGTCGATTTTTTTCTGCGCGAAAGGGTCCGCACCTTTTAGAGCCTTGGCGATCTCAGTATTGACGTTAGAGACGGCCTTCAGGACACCTTTGCCTAAAAACCGCGACTTGTCGCCATCACGCAGCTCCACGGCCTCATGCTCACCGGTCGACGCCCCGCTCGGCACGGCCGCCCGCCCCAACGCGCCATTCGACAACAGACAATCCACCTCGACCGTCGGATTGCCGCGCGAATCAATGATCTCCCGGCCCTTAATCTCTTTAACTTTTGCCACTGCCATTTTCTACTATCCTTTCTTGAAAAACGAAATTCTGATTATAGGCACAGCGCCCCGGGAAGTCAAATAGGGAAGCTATTTATCCGTCAACTCATGAAACAACCTCTGCCAAGGGACGATTCGCACGCCGCCGATGACCTTTGCGGATTCCCCTAGATAAACGATCATCGCTCGATGCTTTTTAGGATAGTACTCCGCAAAACTTTTAAAACCCCTCAGGTCCGAGGGTCCTACGTTTTTAGATGCCTTTGCCTCAAGGGCTGTCAGCTCTCCTTCGTACTCCACGATAAAATCAACCTCCGCCCCATGTTCTGTCCGATAAGAAGATATTTTAAGACTCTTATCCAATGATCCTGCGATATCTTGGATCTGATTGAAGATAAAATGCTCAAAAAGCGGTCCGATTCTGTCTTGCGACACCCCAAAGTTTTCAAGTAGCCCATTCAAGACTCCCGTGTCAAAAAAGAAGTAACGGGGCGCTTGAACAAGCCGCCGCCAGGAAGATTTACTAAAAGCCGAACAGCGCCGGACGATCAACGTGTCTTCAAGAATCTCAAAATATCGGATGGCAGACTGACGTGAAACTTGCGCTTCGGACGCCAGCTTCGAAAAATCAAGAAATTTCCCAGCCCATGCGGCGGCGACAAATATAAACCGGGAAAATCCTTCGATACTCCTTGAGAGCGCTTCAGCTTGAATCTCTTCTTTAAGGTAAGTGGAGGCATAGGATTTAAGCGTTTTTATTTTTTCCTGTTTATCCTTTTCAACCCACACCCCCGGCAACGTGCCGGTTGCCAACGCATCCTGCAAGCGAATCGACTCCCCGATCTCGAGATACGTCAGAGGCGACAAATGATACGTGTGGATGCGCCCCGGAAGCAGATTGGCTTTGCCTCTCACGAGCTTGCGCATGCTGGATCCCGTCAGGAAAAATCTGAACGACTTTTTCTTGTCATCCAAAATAGACTGAATCGTGTTGAGAAGCGACGGCAAACGCTGAACCTCATCGATAAAAACAGTTTTGTAAGAGCCGGCGGCCAATCTCTCCTCCAGCTCGGACGAATTTCGGGCAAATTGCAGATAGGTGGGCTCATGGGCAAAGTTGATCTCTAGATCCGGCTGGAGACCATGAATCAAAGTCGACTTCCCCGTCTGTCTAGGACCAATCAGTAAAACACTTTTTTTAGATTTTTCAAGAAAGGCTGTTACTGTTCTTTTCAGCATATGGTCATTTTACGCGGTATATTGACCACATGTCAATACAAATCCTACTCGATATGTCAAATCTTAAGGACCCCTTTACCTGCAAGTACCACCGGTGGCCGCACAATTTGATTTTAATATATTGCCGATAGAGGTACCATCAGGAGCGTAACAATCGCAATATTTTGAACAGCCCGTGAGAGGTACTGTTAACGCCACAAGCATAAGGATCGATAGTATATATCCCATCAGCTTCTTCACGTTACTCATCTTATTCACCCCCTTCTAGTTGATGTGGACTTCTCCCAGCTACGCTAACCTTCCCCACCCACTGGGATGTCATCCGGTTAATAAACTTGTTGGTGGGGAATAGAATAAAAATTAACAATGCGGCCGTAACGCTCATGATGCCGGCGTATGAGAATAAATCGACAAACAATGGGTACACATAGATATCGGTCAAGATATCCGAGGGGCCAAACATCCAGGTGCCTTCTTTAAAAAAGATCAAATGAATCTGTATAAAAAAGTTTCCAAAAAAATTGAACGCTTGCTCTCTAAAAATGTAGATAGTTCCGGCTAAAATTAAAATGATGGTGGATGTTTCAATGAAAACCTGCCGAAGCAACTTCCGGTTTTTTCGCATCACCACGAGACTCAGGAGATCCAATACCGCCAATAAACACACAAAGGTTAACACGCGGTGGCCCAGAACCTTGACATCTCTCATGTGTTCTCTTTCTTTAAGATTCAGTCCGCCAATTTCCGGAACACTATAGTCTCTATTGAAATATTGACCCCAGTCCAGAAGCTCATAAGTGATCCGATACGCTTGCGGAACCTGTGTGGAAATATGGTACTTTTGGAATTCGTGCCGATAAAACGGGCGACTATACCATAGACACCCCAGTGATAGTGTATAGATGAGGAAAACAAAATTACCTGCCAAAAAAACCGCAATTATATTTCTCTTTAAAGAAGCCATAGGCATACATCCTATACAAGGGCAACCCACCCGTAAACCGCAACCTACCCCTTTTTGCCTGATTGGAACCAGATCCAGTTTAAGAATCGATGAAAATGTCAAATCTTAAGGACTGGTGACCCCTTTATTTCAGGACGGCGGATTGTATGTGCACAAACCTCCGTTTTTGCAGTCCTTATCAGTTGTACATTTTGTACCGGTATCACTTTGATCAACTGCACTCTTACATGTTTTAGTACCAGTAGCACCACAACTTATATTGAATATGCTCATGGTCAGTACCACAGCGCCCATCGTCAGTATCTTAAGACGCTGTACGACTGTTTTATCAATGTTCATTTTCCTCACCTCCTCTTTAATACTAATTTAGTTAATATCTTTAAAAAGTTATTCTCTATTGAAAGTGTACCATTTGATTCTTGTAATTTCAAGTCAATACAAACTATTTAATTTATTAACAAACTACTGATACCGAAGGGCTTCGATGGGATTGAGCTTGGAGGCCTTGGCGGCAGGATAGATGCCAAACACCACACCTACGAGAAATGAAAATAGGGTCGAGAGCACGATAGCGTCGGGTCTTAGGGTAAGCTGTATCATGGGCACGACATTGCTAAAGACGAGGACCAATACACAGGATATCACGATCCCAATCGCCCCTCCCAGGACGCTCACCACCACCGACTCCACAAGGAATTGCCGCAAGATATCACTCCGTGTGGCGCCGATCGCTTTACGGATGCCGATCTCGTGGATACGCTGGGCGATGCTGGCAATCATGATATTCATGATCCCGATGCCGCCCACGACAAGCGAGATACCCGCGATGAGACTCACGCTGACTTTGAGACCCTGGAAGGAATCCTCAAAACGCACGGCCTCTTCCTGCATCGTAAAGATTTTCGTATCTCCCGCCATGCGGTGGGCTTTATTGACAAGATTTGCCAAGTCAAGGCTGACGCGGCTCATCGCCTGGCGGTCATGCACGATGAAAAGAATCGAGGAAATCTTATAGGGGCCTTTCATGTTCTTTAGATACACGCTGATCGGGATCAGCACGATACGATTTTTCCAGCCCGAGATATTTTCTCCGTTCATCCAGATGACTTTTTCTTTTAAAAGACCCACTACTTGAAAGCACTGCCCCTGGATATCGAGAGTCTTTCCTATCGGATCTACATTGGGACCCCATAGCTCGTCGCGCGTGGCCGCGCCGATCACGCAAACATTCCGCGCCCGCTCAATGTCCTCGTCGCTGATCAGTCGTCCGTTTTCTAGGATGTACCGATTGATTGAAAAAACGTCTCTCGTCCCACCGATGACGTTGTGGTAAACTCTGTTCCTAGCCGCGGCGCTGACGGCCAGATACTCCCCAATCTCGGCCGACGCGAGCTTTACTCCAGGATGCTGGCGAACCAGCGCCTCATCCTGAAATGTCAGGTCTCTTTTCAAGTCTTCTCTTTTTTGGCCGTTCACCACCGGTACTTGAGAAACAAGCTCCCCTTTCTCAAAACCTCCCTCATCTTCGATATACTGAAGCCAGTTGCGTTCAATGCCTGCCGTAATCGCGGACATGGAGATAAAAGCGATCATGCCGATGATGATGCCGAGCACACTTAAGAAACTACGGACAGGGTTAGACCAGAGCTCTTTAAAAGCCGTTGCGGCGCACTCTCTATGACGCATACACTCTAAAGCGCGGGGTTGTCGAGATACACGGTCTCATTTTCTTTGAGGCCCTTTTTTACTTCCACACGGTCCACGCCGCTGACACCGGTTTCGACCGGGCGCTTTTCGTAGCGTTTACCTTTTTGGATATAGACAAAACGATCCGTCTTATCATAAAAGATGGCTTCTACCGGCACAGAGATCGCCTTTTTAGCTTCCCCGACGGTAATCTCCACAATGACACTGATCCCGAGTGTAAAATCAACGTTCATGTCTAAAATCTCAATTTCAGCGTGAAATTGACTCACCCTTTCGACTTCTTGAGGCGAGTCGTCGACCTTGAGGATACGCCCCGCGTACTCCTTATCCGGACTCGATTCGATCCAAAACTTAACATCTTCATGAGAACCCACAAGCGCGCGATCGGCTTCGCTGATAAATATCTCAATCTTCTTTTGCGAAATGTCGGCGATCTCGAGCATCATTTTACTTTGGGAGCCGCTAGCAAGGCTCCCCACCACTTCACCCTCCTCAACGTTCTTTCTCGTGATCACACCGGAAATAGGAGCCGTCACCTGCACCTTGTCCAGCTGCTGTGTGAGAGACTCAAGTTCCTTCTGGCTGATCGAGTGATCGAGCTTCGCCAATTCATAGGATTTCTTGGCCGTCTCAAACTCCGCCTGGGAAATAAACTGCTCAGTGTATAGCGCCTCTTTACGTTTAAACTCACCTTCAGCGTTTTCTAGGTTGATGTGCGTTTTTTCTAGGTTTATTTTTTGCTTTTCAATATCATTGGTCAGTTGAGCCTTATCGATCTCCAAAAGAAGATCGCCCTTCTGTACCGCCTGACCCTGATCGACGTACAGCCGCGTCACCTGCCCCGTGGCCTCCGAGAAGATCGGCACTTTCTTCATGGCGATGATCTTGCCTCTCATTTTCAGAACATCGCTTACGTCGGCGCGCAGGGCTTTGGCGGTTCTAAGGGGCGCGCCTTTGCGGGACCCTTGCCCGCAGGATCCGCCGAAAAAAATCCAGCTAAGAGCGATAAATATAAGAAAAAATACCGACGCGATGATGATCTTTTGCTTGGTCATTTCTCCCCACCCTTTGTTATTTTGGTCAGCTCTAATTTCGCGGTTTCAAATTTTGGATTGATATCCAGCGCTTTTCGGAAATAACTTTCTCCCTTTTTTTTATTCCCCGACTGCACATAAACCTGTCCCAATAGACACAAAACATCCGCGTACTGCGGGTGTATTTGAATCGTCTTTTCATACTGCTCGATTGCCGCCGGATAAAGACCCCGGATCCGGTAGATATCCCCTAGGGTTTTGGAATCAATCTCCAAAGCGCTGCGAAGCTGGCTAAACATTCCGCCGCTAAAGTACGACAATCCCAGGTCATAGGTCGCGATCGCGTGGGCTGGATCGAGTTCGATGGCTTTGCGGATCTCATGCTCGGCCTCTAGGTGCATTCTTTTCTTGCGATACACCAACCCTAAGTTATTGTGCGCGTTGGCATAGCCCGAGTTTAAACGGATGGCCTCTTTAAACGAAGCGGCCGCTTCCTCATACTTTCCCGCCTTAAAATACGCCGCTCCGAGATCATTGTGGTAATCCGGATAGTTGGGAGCCGACTCGACGGCTTTTCTCATCGATTCTACCGCCGACTTGTAGTCGCGCTTGGCGGCCAGCACCGTTCCCAATAGATGAAAACACTCGTGTTTCGCGCCCTCCTCGGAAGTCGCCTTTTCATAACAACCAATTGCCTCGTCGTAGCGTCCGCATAGACGATAAAAATTTCCCAGGTGAAAATAAAGCACAGATCTTTCTTTTGGGTCTCTTGGGGACTCTGACAGGGACTGAATGGTTTCCTCTAAAAGCGACCGGATCTTTATCTTTGTTTCGTCGTTGGAGCACTGCGGACATTCCGATAAACCTTTTGGAATCTCTTGGGTGCACAGTTCACATCGCATGGCTTTAACCTCCCAGCTTCCCGTCTTTAAAGTAAATGGACCGATGCGCCCACTCGGCGATATCGGCCTCGTGCGTCACCAAGATAACCGTCGTGCCATTTTGATTCAGTCTCTGCAGGATACTCATGATCTCGACGCTGGACTTACTGTCCAGGTTTCCGGTCGGTTCATCGGCTAAAACAACCGGCGCGTTATTAACCAAAGCCCGCGCGATCGCCACGCGCTGTTGCTGTCCACCGGAGAGTTGGATCGGACGATGTTTTTCACGATCCGCCAACCCGACGGACGCCAAAACCTTCCGGGCAATCTCTCGTCTTTCAAGACTTGGGACCCCCGCGTAGACAAGAGGCAGCTCTACATTTTCAATCGCGGTCAGTTTAGATAAAAGATTGAAATTCTGATGAACAAAACCGATCTTTTTATTGCGTATCGCGGCCAAGTCGTCCTCACTCAAGCCGCTTGTATCCTCACTGTCCAGATAATACCGGCCCTGATAATCCCGATCCAAACATCCCAGTATATTCATCGCGGTCGACTTCCCTGAACCGGAAGGTCCCTGCAGGGCCACAAAATCACCCTTCGGGATCTCAAACGACACGCCGTCCAACGCCTTTAAAGTTTCCTCACCCATTTTGTAGATCCTCGTGACACGCTCAAAACGCACCATCTCAAATCACTCGCCTTCAAGCACGATATCGTTTTTCTCTAACGTCGTCCCCAGCGCCTGCCAAAGCTGTATCACCGACTGCTGATAATCCACGATCGCCGATATCCGGGCGACATTAGCCTGCACTAAATCCTCCTGAAACTCTAAAACTTGAAAGCTCGATGAAGACCCAAGAGAAAACTTTTTCTGCTCCACCTCGAGTTTCTTCGCTTGCAGTTCATAGGCCCCTTTAGCTGTTTTTGCGCGCTGGGCATTGGTCTCCACTTGCCGAAGCGCCGCGCGAACTTCCTTGACGATCTGCAACACAAGTTGGGTTAAAGCGATCTTTTGCCGTTTCACGACATTGGATTTGTCATGATACTCGGCTAGCTCCAGGCGCCGACCCCAGGGAACCGTCCACGTCACGCCGACATTCCAGTCGGAAAAATGACTACCGGGACGAAACGTGCGCCTAAAGCTGTCTTCGTCATTGGAAGCGCCATTGAAATCCAGACCGTACGCGAGATCAAGATCCGGAAGCAGGTCATTTTTCGCGAGCATAAGATTCACTTCGGCCGTTTTTAAAGCATCCAATGCTTTTTGATAATCCGGCCGGCTCTTGAAAGCCTCTTTTAAGCATTCTTGAGTTGTCATATTGATCAACACAAAATCCTCACCCAACTTGTCCTCCACGACGATCGCCTGACTCCAAACACCGGTGTCCTGGACACCGATCACCTGCCGAAGAGTGTCTTCGCTGTTCTTGACTAAATTTTGGGCGACGATCACCGCCTCTTCGCGGGAGGCCGCCGTGGCCTCGGCCTGCAACACGTCCGGATAAGCCCGATTACCAAGCTCCATCTCGCGCTTACTTTGTTCCAAAAGATCCAGAGCCTGCCTGTGCGCCAGTTCACGCGCGGCCAAATCCTCCCGGGCTTTCAAAATATTCCAGTAGGCAATCTGCGCGTTGGAGATAGCGGTGATAATCTGTACCTTCAAATCCAAACGAGCTGTATTAAAGCTATTTTGTGCGATATGGATCCGCGCATAAGTGATCTCCGGACCAAAATCCTTGAAAATCGGCTGTGTCAGATCAAATTCCGCGCTTGACGTATAGCCGCGCAGTTCACGTCCGTTGCGATTATGGTTCAGCGTCCACGAGTAGGTTCCTCCGGTAAAAATTTTTTGCTCCAACCCCCCACTGGTGGCAAAGGTTTCTCCGAGCGACAAAATCCCGCCCGCCGGGTCCGGAGTGCGGGTGCGTGTCAAGGCCGAAGTCAGTGTCAAGTCGACGTCAAAATCCGACTGCTCTTTAAAAATGCTTCTCTTGGAGCTGTCGGTGTCTAGGTATGAAATTTTGATACTCTGATTGTTTTCCAGAACGGCGCGCGTGATTCCGCGTACCGAAAGACGCCAGGGAGGTATGCCAGTCGAGCTTTCTAAATCTTGCGTCAAAAACTGATTTTTTAGGTCCACCCAGGTCTCGTCAATAATCTCCGACCTTTTTTCCATCAAAGTTTTGGGAGTCTCTTGGGCATGAGCGCTCGCAATACAAAGAAAAACAAAAAATAGTGTGATGAGGGCGGTTCTCACGCGAAACATTTTACACTATCCATAGTCAAAAGGACTATGTTTTAATTATTTTTGTATACTCTTGAATTGCTTTTGGGTACAACCGATGTTCTACCGCGTGGATTTTGGCTTCGAGGGTTTTGAGCGTGTCGGCGGGGGAGGCCGCGATTTTTTCTTGGGCCAGGATAGGTCCCGCGTCGAGGTCTTCAGTGACGAGGTGGATGGTGACGCCGGTTTCTTTGGCCTTGGCCTCCCACGCGTCGCGGATCGCGTGAGCGCCCTTAAACGCCGGCAACAGCGACGGATGCACGTTGACGATTCGGTTTCGGTAAGCTCTGATGAAGTAAGGTGTCAAAATCCGCATGAACCCGGCGAGCACCACTAGACTCACATTTTGCGATCTCAACACCCGAACCACTACTCTTTCCCAGTCTTCGCGCGACCCAAAAAGCTTCGTGGGTAATAAACAGACGGGGACGCCGTGTTTTTTGGCTCTTTCCAAAGCAAAAGCCCCCGGGTTGTCGCAAATCATGACAACCACGGAGGCTTTTAGCTTTTTACTTTGAACCGCGTCTAAGACCGCTTGAAAATTCGAGCCGTTGCCGGAACAAAATACGGCGATGCGCGCTCGGTTAATGGCCAAGCGCCTGGTCAATTTTCTTTTGAAGCTCACTCTTCGACATCGAACCCACGAGACGTTCGATTTCCTTGCCGCCTTTAAATAAAATCATCGTCGGGATGTTCATCACGCCAAACTTGATCGGCGCGTCTTGGTTTTCATCGACGTTCAGCTTTCCGATCCGGCACTTTCCTTGATAGACGGGCGCCAGCTCATCCAGGATCGGCCCCATCAGTCGGCACGGCCCGCACCACTCCGCCCAGAAATCCACCAAAATGGGATCCTTGGCTTTTATGATCTCCACATCAAAATTTTCGTCCGTGATCTTCAAAACATTCTCATTCATCCTTTTGCCTTCCCCCTTTTTCCTTTCACCTAAATGAAGCTGGAGATCGGGATCGAACCGATGACCTGCTGATTACGAATCAGCTGCTCTACCAGCTGAGCTACTCCAGCATACCACTATGTCAATCTAATAGCGCGTCGGCACCGCGTCGAACCGCCCTTCGACTTCGCTCAGGATGGTGAGCAAGGCCCATAAAATGGGCCGCGTCGAACCACTGCTGATTACGAATCAGCTGCTCTACCCCCGCCAAAGTACTTGGCGGGTGCGCCACGTTCTGTGGCGCAAGCTCAAGCTACTCCAGCGAATCTACTTTCTGCAGACCGCCAAAAGATCCACGCAATCATCCAGGTTTTCTTTGGATACCCAGCGAAAATCCTGAGGCGTTACCTGCTCATAAAAACGGGTTACCGGATTGACCGACGCCGGAAACCCCTTAAAAATTCCGATCTTTTTTAGCCGCTCAAACGCCGCGTGCCGCAGCGTCGGGTAAAGACCCCGGAGCTCGACGCGGCCAAAACAAGTGCTCAAAAAACTTTTAAACTCTTCCGGCGTAAATTCCTTGTCGTGGTGCGGAGACTTGTCGTAGGGCTGCCCCGGCTTCAGGTTTTTCTTTAAATTCAAAGTCGTGAGACACGCCGAGCCGTCCGGTTTCATCACGCGCTTTATCTCCTCCAGATATTTTACCAAAAGCGCGTTCGGGATATGCTCAATCACCTGAAATGAAACGACAAGATCAAAATAGTCGTTCGGTAAGTCCATCTCCGTCGCGTCCATCACCAAAAACCGCAGATTGGGCCGCGCGTATTTGTCAAAAGCGGCCCGCACATTTTTTTCAAAAAGATCAATCGCCGTTACTTCGTCCGCACCCTCCGCCAAAAACGAGGCGCCATAACCGTCACCGAATCCGATTTCCAAAACTCTGGCCATGGCAAACGGCTTTACAAAATGGTAAGCCGACAAATGCTTCGCGACAAAACGCGGAGACTCGTGCTCCGGATCTATCCCTCCGTGCTCCGTGACTTGAAACTGGGAGTTAGGCTTTGCCGCGCTTGGACCAGCGAGAAGAGTACTCATTGAGCGCATCCACCAAAGGTTTTGTCGATTCTTGCGGCACAATCGTATTTCCCATCAAAATGTCTCGAGACGTCATCGCGCTTCCATAGTATGCCTGATTGGAAGCATTGTCCTGCGTGACAATGGCGCCTTCCAGTGTCACGCCCCCAAAAAGTCCTTGGCTTCGCGAGTAAGACAGGATGCCTGCTTTTAGCGACAGGTCCGTCGCGGCTTCCGAACTGCGTCCTACGGGCCCCACCGCGATGGACGCGTCACCGCCCAGCGTAAAACTGGAAGCCAAAAGCCCTTCCAGTCCACTGTCGTTTAGAATGACTAAAACCAAATCCGTCGCCTGGGCGCCGATCTGAAGACCCCAACTGCCGCCGCCGATGGTCGAAAAAGCCGGCGCGCCCCACTGGCCCGTCGCCGCGTCGCGCCTCAAAACCACACCGCGGCCATAGCGCGCGCCGATGATGAACCCACCCTTCAACACCGTCGGGTAAACCGCGATCGCCTTGCATTTGGCCAAAAGTTCCTCGGGGATGCTCTGATCGGGACTCAACATGATCTCATCCAGGACGCGCTTGGCCTCCAGGATGCGGCGATCCAGTTCCGGATCCGCGGCGTATGCCGCCTGAGAAAAAAGAAACACCACTAAAATAAGACTTGAAAATTTCCGCATGAAATCAGTATGCCACAACGCCGACGAGTTCGTCGAGCTCTCTTTTTAGAACGGGAAGAACTTCGTGGTATTTAAACGACCCGA
>CAYJSE010000003.1:43166-69136 GCA_964372765.1 uncultured Planctomycetia bacterium
TCGTCGAGCTCTCTTTTTAGAACGGGAAGAACTTCGTGGTATTTAAACGACCCGACGATCTGGGATTTCTTCTTGAGCGTCACCGTGCTCGGCCCGCACCAGAGCCCTAAATCGGCGTCGTCGGTTTCGCCGGGACCGTTCACGCGGCAGCCCATCACCGCGATCGTGAGGCGATGCTTTTTCGCGTAGGTCGTGATTTCCCGCACATCCATCGCCAGTTTCACAAAATCTTTGTTCTCCACTCGGGAACAGGACGGGCAGGAAATGATATTGAGACCTTTGCCGAAATCCGGCACCGAGATAAATTTTCCATCCGCGATGTCCTTCAAAATCTCGCGGCCGTAAGTGACCTCTTGAAACTTTTCCTCGAACGGTAGCGTGAGCGACACGCGGATCGTGTCCCCGATCCCTAAAGGAATGAGCTGCTCAAACGCGATGCGCGTTTTGATCACGCCGTCCGGCAACAGCCCCGCTTCGGTGACGCCCAGGTGTACCGGCACGTCTGGCCGTCGCTGGGCAAACTCTTTATTGCACGCCACGACTTTTTTGGGGTCCGAGTCTTTTAAGCTCACGACGTAGTTTGTGAAGTGCTGCTCGTCCAAAAGATCGCAGTGCCACACGGCGCTCTCGACGATGGCTTTCACGTGATCACCGGAAAACTTTTCCAAAAATTCCGGCGCCACGGAGCCACAGTTGACCCCGACACGTAGGGCAATGCCGTGATCTTTCGCGATGGCCGCAATCCAGGCGACTTTTTCCTCGATCGATTTATCTTTTTCGAGGTGATGCAGATGTCCCGGGTTGTAACGGATTTTGTCCACGTGAGGAGCGACGATTTTCGCTAAGGGAAAGTTTTCCTGCAGATCCACGACGAGCCGCGCTTTCGTCGCTTTTCGAATCTCGGCCAGCGCCGCTACATCACCCGCATTGTCCACCGCTAGACGGATCAAATCGGCACCGGCTTTTTCCAAAGTAGCGATTTGGGCCAATGTGGCTTCAATATCCCTCGTGTGCGTGGCACACATGCTTTGGACAGAAACAGGAGCCCCGCCTCCGACGGCAAGACCCCGGATATGAATTTTTCTAGTCGTTAAACCCATCAGATATTAACTGGCTGAATCACCTGAAACCGGACACACTTTCTTGACCATGGGGCAGGATTTCTCCACCATCCCATAAGACGCCTTGGACATCATCATACACTTGGACATTTTGTAGGAAATTCCGCACAGCGTGCTCAAAAATGCCAGGATCATGACGAATATACCAATGGCTTGCCCGAGCAGTTTCAAACCCTCTTTTTCTTTGGAGGCGTCAACAAATGCCTTGTAACCAAACGCCAAGGCCAGCAGTGAAACCGCAATCACCATAAATCCTCCTTTTGATCGATTAACTAAAACCCAGGAACGATTCCGGAACCGTCCCTCTCAACAGTATACCCTATTTCATCTCTTCTTTAAAATGACATTCCCTTCTACGACCCGGTCCAACTCATAGTTTTCCTTTATATACCGGCAAAGGATAGGCAAACGCATCTCGTTATTGATCCCGTCATTCTCATTGGTGCCATCCGGGTTGTCCCAAAGCACATATTTCACGTTTCTGGACTTCAAATCCTCCACGATCGCCCTTTGATGCTCGGGAGTCACCGCGATCACCACCAGCGGCAGGCGCGTTGGTACCGCTTTGTCCAAAAAGTAGTACCAGCTGAGTTCCGAAGTCATCGTGAAAAACTCTTCACCCTCACCTAAATTTTGCCGAAGATACGCAATCGCCGGTTTATAGGGCGGCGAGATAAATTCATCGTCAGGGACCTTCAACGGAAAATTCTCGCGTAGGAGGTTCTGGCTTTGCAAATTCCAGGCAAGCATGAAAAAAAAGAGCGCCGGCACCGCAAACAGCGCTCTAAAAATCATCCGCCCAAACCACGCATCCTTCGTCAACAGCGGATGGATCCAATGCTTCGTGACGATCCAGAGAGACAAAATCCACACCAGCCCCGACACATAAGCCACATGCACGAAGTCTGAACGCCCCAGCGCACTGCGAAACAGCAGCACGGACAGTAGAAACAGCAAGGTTTCCACAAAATATTTTTGGATAAAATTTTTCAGATCCATCTCACATAAGAATCGGTGTGTGATCCAGTAAGCATTAAACGCAACCATGACGCTCAGTATAAAGTAGGGACCGTTTCGGATATTGAAAATGTAGCTAAACTGCAGCTCCACTTCTTTCGAAGTGATAAATGAAAAATACTTCCAAAACGCCCCGAAATCCCACTGGATCCAGGCGCCCAAAATCAAAAATCCCGCGATACCGCCGGCCAACGAACCGGTCACAAATATTTTCCCGAGAGCCGTGTTTTTAAAAAAAAGAAAATAGACAAGCGCCGCCAGAACCGCGTAGCTAAATGCCAGATACACCGCGCGATCGAGTGAATAAGAAAAAGTCAGCGCTGGGATAAACGCCCACAGAAAGGACGCCGGCAAAAAAAGTCTGGAACTCCCGGAATGATCTTTCACAAAATCGTATATCCATGCGCTGACACAAAGAAACGCAAACACCATGACGTCGCGCGGCGGGATCATAAGCGGATTGAGCCACGGGACGTCCAACCACTTCACGGAGCTTAAGGTGTACTCCGGTGAAAGGGCAAAAAATACCATGAAAATAAAAAATGGATAGAGATAATTGCCCCGGAATATTTTGATTAAAAATAAAGCGAGCAGCAAATACGCGAGCAGTTTATGGACGGACTGCAGCGTCCTGGCCGCGCCGATGGACCGGCCAAAGAGTTTAAACGCGAGCACCGAACGCGCCGGGTCTTCGTAAATACCGTGGGTAAACGAAATATCCTTGTAAGGCGTCATCCCTTTCATCACGGAAACCGCCGCCCCGAGCGACTCACCTTCATGGAAGGTATCAAACCATTTCGAGGAAGCATAGGTGATCACATTGAGAGACACAAGGACAGCAAACACCACCAGAGCCGCGGCCACCCACTTTGTTCCCACAAAACTTTTCGGGTCAGACAACTCCACCGGAACCCTGCCTTTAGGAAACAGGCGTTCACGGAATTTTCCCGACAAAAAATACAGCACCACCAAAAATACCAGCGGCAGCCCCACAAATGCCAAAAACCGCAGCTGGTTATTGGCGGGGTTGAACTGCTGAGCGGCTAAAACGCCGACAATTCCTTCCGGATTGCTGAATGGAAGCCTGATGCGATCCCAAACCCAGAGGCCCAAGAGAATCGCCGAGATAAAAATCGCCAGATGAATTATTTTCGCGCGGTACAAAAGAGGTTTAGTCCAAATTTATGGTAATGCATCGCAAGGTGGCTCGGCTCGAAACCCGCTTTTACAAGAAGCGGCCATAAATCCTTTTTATCATAATACATCTTGTGATCGTCCATCTCGAGTGTGGGGCTCAATCTCAGTCGAAAAGCTGAAAATTCCAGAAACACCTTTCCCCGCCAGGTCGGCACGTTGATCAGTAAAACGCCGCCCGATTCCAAAACCTCGTGGCAAAACCGTAAAACGGCGAGCGGGTCGCCCAAATGCTCCAGCACCGACACCATGAAAATCACGTTAAACAATCGGTTCTTTAATTTCTCCAACGCCGGCTCAATGGCCGACTCGATACGCTCGATTTTGCCGAGATCCCTCACCGAGGGGTCGATGGCCACGTCCACCGCAACGGCCTTTTCAATCCGCGGCAGAAACTGCCGCAGCAGACTTGCTTGATATCCGCACCCGATGTCGAGGCATCGCAACGGCGCTTGTATTTTTGAAATTTCGCGACGCACCACCACCGATGAGAGCCAAATCCCCCATCGATCTACCCACGTCATATGCTCTTTCTGCCCGTAGGCTGTCTCACGCATTTACATCTCCTTTCCAGATTTTTATCAATCCTTCACAACTAAACACTGGCCCGTTGTCAACCAAATCGGTTTTTCTGGTTTATCACTAAAAAACTCGTCCACAGCCAGTTTCGCACCTGGAGCACACAAAAAACCATAATCATCATAGAGAATAATGCCGCCATTGGTCAAACGGGGTACAAAAACTCGCTGCATTCATAAACAGATTGGTAAAGATCAACATCCACATGCACAAAACAGAATTGCCTATCTAAAATCTGTGACCATATACTTGAAAATAATCCTTTATAAAACACGATGTTGGAACAGTCAGCCATATATTCCTGGACTATTTTAAAATCGGTATCATGTAGATCCGATTTACGAAAATGGTCTTTGGCCTTATCGGAGCAGGGCATCCCTTCAAAAGTATCACAGAGTAATACCTGTTTGGATGGTGAAAAACGTCCGCAAGTTTTTGCAAGAAGCCGAGCAGAACCTCCACGATAAACTCCAAATTCTGCTATATCACCTGCTTTTCGGCATGCCCGACGCGCCAACGCATAAAGCGTGTAGAGCTTCGCCGCATTAAGCGCGCTCCGTTTATAAACATCTTGGTACAATGGCACAAATTCAGGGTCTAGTTTCCATAGATCGGTACGGCGCACTCCGATCGGCGTATCGCCAATTTCATGCAGAATATTTGAAAACAGCGCTCGAAAAAGCTGCCAGGCGCACCCTGCATCGCGAAATGCCATGGACCGTCTAAGAATCTGCCAATAAGTATGATTTTTAACCGCCATTTTTTTCTTATCAG
Source organism: uncultured Planctomycetia bacterium (assembly GCA_964372765.1). Classification (GTDB taxonomy): domain Bacteria; phylum Omnitrophota; class Gorgyraeia; order 2-02-FULL-51-18; family CAYJSE01; genus CAYJSE01. Next base: position 47,852 of record CAYJSE010000003.1, read on the forward strand.
TTTTTTTCGTGTTTCTGGATCAAAAATGCTTGATACACAAGATTGAATAAAACCGTCTGAATACCACTAATTACCAGCAAAAGCCCCAGCACCGCATACCAGGGAAGCGCTGAGAGCCTATAGTCTTGTGAAATCCATTGGGCGACAAAACCTAGCGAAAATATGAGTCCGGTACAGAGAGAAATAGCCCCACAAATCATACCGTTTGTATAAGTAAAATAGCATTTTAAAAGTGTGGCGATACGGCTTTGATAAAAGCGTTCAAGATCCGAAAATGTTTCGACTAAAATTCCCATTTGAACGGAGGAAAGCCCCAAAACCGCGAGCGTCAAACCAAGTAGCATAAAGCTCGCGCTGAATGTAATCGGTCCGACGGCAACGGGCCCGGCAATCTGCATCAGTACTAGCCCAAAACCCAAAACCCAGAACCCAATCCCAGGTTTCACCAGCATCTGGTGCGGCGCGTACAAAAGCATGACTTTTAAATTAATCCAACCCGCGTACCACGGCGAAAACCATCCGAGCCGCCGGTGGTGACTCACGCGTCCTTCCCGATCCTTATAAAAATGGATCGGAACCTCACAGCTGCGCAAACCTAAAAGTCCCGCCTTGACCACCATCTCCGACGCATACTCCCAGGATTCGCTCTGGATATCGATTTTTTTCAAAGTCTCGAGCGTCATCGCGCGCAGCCCGCAGTGAATATCGGAAAACCGCGTGCCCATCAATGTATTCAAAATCCAAGTCGTGAGCGGCGTGCCGAAGTATTGGTGAAGTCCCGGCATCGCGCCCTTTTCAATCACGCCTTTCATGCGCGTGCCCATCACGTACTCGTAGCCTTGATCGAGCTTTTCAATAAACTTTCCGATCTCACGAAAATCATACGTGCAGTCGGCATCACCCATGACCACGTATTTTCCGCGGATATGCGGCAGAGCGTCCATGTAAGCCCGCCCCAAGCCGCGCTTCGCCACACGCACCACGCGGGCGCCCAGACTTTCGGCGATCTCGGGCGTTTTGTCGGAAGAGCTGTCCATGATCAGGATTTCACCCTCGCATCCGGCTTTTTGAAACCCCTCTTTGCACCACGCGATAAACTCGGTGACGGTACGTTCTTCATTCATCGTGGGGACGACGATCGAAATCATTGGGTCCTCAGCGCAAAGTATTTGATCACGAGAAAACTATACACCATTCTAGCGACATCCCCACGCGAAAATTTGTCGTCCCTTTTTGAATAAATTGAGATAAAAAAGCAGGTTAAAGATTTTACTGAAAAACCAAAACGGCCAGAAAAATTTTCCAGGATTTGAATCTTTACCACTCAGGTTGCTAGAAGCAATGCCGACCATGGATCGGTAGATTGAATGAAACGGGAAACCCCAGGATAGCGTCGTCACGGACTGAAAACCTTGGGACTGCAAAAGGTTTTGAACTTCCGACTCCGCGTAGTGGTGCCGATGGCCAATCGCCCGATCGTAACCCGTCATTGGCCCTGACGGGACGCTCACAAACAGTACACCCCCTTTGTCGAGCCACTGGTAGGCATTTTGCACGACGTTTTCAGGCCGCGCACAGTGCTCCAGCACTTCACAGCAGGTCACAAGACCAAACCGTTCGCCGCCGGGGAAATCTTGGAGATTCTCGGCGTCCAGTTTATAAAAGCAAGCACCGCCGGACCGGGCTGCTTCCGATAGATCACATCCGCAAAGCCGAGCTCTCGGATAAACATGACCAAGCTCCATAAGAAGCTCCCCCAATCCGCAACCAATATCCAGAATCTTTTCGGGATTAATTTTCAAACCGCGCAAAAAACGACGTGTCAGGCGTCGCCGGTGGATCTGCGCGGGATTCATCCTCGCCATCGCCGCGTCGCGTGTCCACACCGTATCGAAAATATTAGCCATGAAAGATGATTTGAGCGCCTTCCGGCTCAAAAGCAAACCACATGGGATGTAGATCAAGTTTTGCCATGGCTGTTATAAGCTTTGTCTTTTCGCCTGGATAGTACAGTAAAAGAAATCCGCCTCCGCCGGCACCGACGATCTTGCCGCCGACGGCACCGTTTTTGCGCGCAAGCTCATAGGCCTCGTCAATGAAGGGATCGGAAATGCCGCTCGACAGGCCTTTTTTCGTGAGCCAGTGCTCATGCAGGATCTCGCCAAATTCGTCGAGACGCCCAAATTCAAAAATCTTGCGCGTGCGGATTCCCAGCTCCTTGATTTTGTGGAGACGTTCCAGCGTGGCTGCGTCGCCCGATTTACTTTTTTCATTTTGCACGCTCAAAATCTGCGACGCGGGGCGTTCCTTTTTCATGTAAAAAAGGAAAATATTTCCCTGAAGCTCCATCCAGCGCTCTTCCGTCAAAACCACCGGATCCACGCTCACGCGGCCTCCCGGGTGAAACGTGTACGCCTTAAAACCTCCGAACGACGCAGCGTACTGGTCCTGCTTGCCGATCGGCTGCTTCATCATGCCAATTTCCAGATGACACGCGAGCTCGGCCAATTTTTCGAGCGGTAGGTATTCTTTTTTATACGCAAAAAGACCGTTTAAAAGCGCCACCGTAAAAACGGACGACGTGCCGAGCCCGCACTGCGCCGGCACGTCCGCGACCGACACAAGCTCCACCTGTTTCTCAACGCCGGCCAGCTTCATCGCCTCACGAAAGATGGGGTGCTCGATCTGGGCGACGGTATCGACAATCTCCGTTTTGGAATACGACAGACGGATATTTTCGTAAAAGCGTTTGTTCACGGCGATCGACACGTATTTATTGATCGTCACGGCCATCAAAAATCCGCCAAACTTTTCGTAGTAGGAGGGTAGGTCTGTGCCCCCGCCGCCCATCGACAGCCGCACCGGCGCGCGCGAAATGATCATGCGAGCGCCTCCCGGTAAATAGATCGCAGCGACATCTGAATCGCTTGTTTCGACGAGTAGAGATTTTTCCAGCCGAGTTTCCGGATGCGGCCCGAATCCATGCGCACCACGGGCACGTCGCCTTTCCATCCGCGGTCCCCGCCGGTGTAAAGAAACTTTACATTTTTAAATCCCATCTGTTCGACGGTCATCTTCGCGATCTCGCGCACGGTGACAGAATCGAACGTCGCGACGTTAAACGCGTGAAAACCGCTCCAAATCTTTTTTTCGGTAAGCCGCATGGCGCTCACGACGTCGCTCACGTAAATGTAGGGTTTGTCCTGCCGTCCGTCGCCCAAAATGAAAAGCTGTTTCGGGTTTTTTAAAAGTTTTCGCACAAAATCATAGCCCACGCCGTGCGTCTGATGCGGCCCCACCACATTGGCAAAGCGAAACGCCACGCCCGTGATGCTAAACATCGAGGCGTACGCCGCGATCATCGCTTCTCCGGCCAGCTTGCTGGCGCCGTAGGTCGAGATCGGCCGCATCGGCGAAAAGTCCTCTTCCGTTTTCAATAAACCGGTATCCCCGTAAACACCGCTGCCCGACGCGTAAAGAATTTTCGGCACTTGATTTTGCCGCATCGCTTCGAGCACGTGGTGCGTGAGGAACGTGCCTTCCCAAAAATCGATGTCCGGTTCTGTCGCGGCGCGCGCGATGTCCGGATTGGACGCGAAGTGATATACGACGTCCGCGTTTTTCATGGCGGCCTTGAGTTTTTTGAAATTTTTCACGTCACCGCGGACAATCGCCAGATTTTTATGCTGTTTTAAATCCGAAAGATGAGAGGTTTTACCCGAAGAAAAGTTATCGTAAATAAAAACGCGCGATTTTTTCTCCTCGCGCAACAGCGCGCGCACAAGATGGCTCCCCACAAACCCAGCGCCGCCGACGATGAAATATTGTTTAACGGATCGCATTGACGATCAAATGCCAGAGCACCGCCTGCCACCCTTCCGCGTGCGGCGTGATATTTTCTTTTGTGATCACGGGGACGAGAATACACACATTCGACAGCTTGAGGGCCATACCACCATCGCGGCTCACGATCGACAAAATCGTGGCGCCGACTTCCTTGGCGTGCTGCATCGCCAAAACCAGATTCTTGGACGTCGTGTCGCTGCCCCCGCCCACCGAAAAAACCATCACGGTGTCTTTGGGCCCCAGTTTTGACGTTTTGAGCCACTCGATAAAAATCCATTCAAACCCCTTGTCGTTGGTCCAAGCTGTCAGCTCGGCCACGTTGTCGGTCGGCGCGTAGGACTCGATGTTGGCAATCTTACGAAAATCATTCACGGCGTGCGACGCATTGCCGGCAGAACCTCCGATGCCGAGAATAAAAAGCCGCCCGCCGCGGTCTTTGGTTTTCTGCAAAGCGTCGATCACACCCGCTATTTTCGTGCGGTCTATCGTGTCGGCGATCTGGCGCGTTTCGGCCAAGTATTTATCGACGTAAGCTTGAGTATCCATCATTTCTCCTAAAGTTTAAACCCCGACGACTTCGCGTCGTCATAAAACATCTTCACGGTATCGAGTGAAAACTGTTCCAGATCGTAGTCCAGCACCGACAGCTTCTTTAAAATATCTGGCGGCACGGTGACGATCTGGCAACCGGCTTCTTCCGCGTGAAAGATATTGAGCAGTTCCCGCGGGCTCGCCCATAAAAGTTCGGCCGTCGGTATGTCTTTCAAAATGGCGTGCGCTTTTTTCATGATCGGCGCCGGATCGCGCCCTGTATCCGCGATGCGCCCCGCAAATACGGACACAACGCACGGCTCGCCGCCTTTCAAAACCTTGGCCACCGCTTCCACCTGCGGCAGCGTCAAAATCGCGGTGATATTGACTTTTACGCCGTGGTGCAGCAAATCATCCACGAGCGGTATCGAGGATTCTTTTTTCGTATTGGTGATCGGGATCTTCACGTACACGTTGGGGCCGTAACCCTTCAGCTTCAGCGCTTGGCGCTTCATTTCGGCGAAGTCATCGGCAAACACTTCCAGCGAAATGGGTTTCGTGCCGACAATCGGCATCACCTCTTTCACAAACGCTTCGTAGTCCGTGATCCCGGCCTTTTTCATGAGCGTGGGGTTCGTCGTGAAACCCTGGATGTAGGGCTTCGAGGCAAGCTCCTTGAAATCCGCGAGGTTCGCGCCGTCCGAAAAAATCTTCACTTTTAATTTCTCAAGTGACTTCATCGCAACGCCCTTTCATGTTTCTGAAGATACTCCACAAACTCCGCCAAATTTTTCACGGCATGGTCCGGTTTCTGCCCCGTTGAAAATTTTTTTCTTTCCTCGCGCTCGTTGCCGATTAAAATTGTTTGGATGCCGGCGGCCTGACCGGCCAGGACGTCTTTAGCGGCGTCACCGACCATGAAAGAACGACCACGATCCAAACCATACTTTTCGATCGCGCACTCGAGCATTCCTGCCTTGGGCTTTCGGCAATCGCAGTCGCCCACAAGATTTTGAGATTCGACCTCCGCACAGCCGATCGGGTGATGCGGACACATAAAAATCCACTGCAGCTCCACGCCTTCTTTTTTCAAAGTTTCGCGAAGCTCGCGATTGATCGCGTAGAGATCACGCAGCGTCGCCTTACCCTTCGCAGCGGCCGGTTGATTGGTAGCCACAAAAAGCAGATAGCCCATTTTCTTAAGCTCTTTTAAAGCGCTGACGACACCGGAAACCAGTTTCAGCTCTTCCGGATGAAGCGGTGAGTCCAGTTCTTTCGTTTTTTCGTTCCACACCGGTTCGTTCAACGTGCCGTCTCGGTCCAAAATCACAGCCTTTTTTTGTACCAGCACGCGCTGACCGACAAATTCCTTAAACGCTTCAAACGCCGCCGGCGTGCCGATTTCGTGGAAACGTTCGAGTGTTTCGTAAGCTCCCATTTGGTGTTTAGCAATCAACGTTTGATAGAGCCCCGTAAGGTCAACCCGCGTATCGGTCGGCAAAGCATGGACAACGGCACGATTCAAAATCGATACCCCATAATCAATGTGCTCCATTTCGGACGAAGATTTTTCCTTATCGTAGGTCACGATTTGTCCGCCTTTAAAAACGATGTTGCTCCGGTCATAATGGTTTTGGTTTTTGTAGATCGTCATAAGAGCTTGGACCTTGTGCTCTTTTTTCTGGCGCTCATACTCATAAATCAACTCCGCGTAATCGATGTCCATAAACGAATCGCCGTACATCAGTAAAAAATCATCGGCCAAAAGCGGCTCGGCTTTTTTGAGCGCGCCGCCGGTCCCAAGCGGCTTGTCCCCGTCCTGCGAATAGCGGATCGCCACGCCGAACTTACTGCCATCGCCAAAAAAATTTTCAACCACCTCGCCGTGATAGCCGACGCAAAACACAAAATCCTTGAAACCCCAGGCTTTCAACAGCTCAAGTGAATAGCAAAAAAACGGCTTCCCGTGAACCGGGACCATCGACTTCGGCGCATGCGTCGTGTGATTCCCGAGCCGCTTCCCCAGCCCCCCCATCAAAACCACCACCTGAATCTCTTTTGATAGTACCATACTTTACTAATAATCATAACACATAATCAATTTTAATCAAATTTATGCCAGAAATGGCAAAAAAATGGTGCCGAGGGACAGAATCGAACTGTCCACGCCTGCCTTTTCAGGGCAGCGCTCTACCACTGAGCTACCTCGGCACGAGATAAAGTTATAGGCCCACGAGTCTAATGATTTTAGATCGTTTTATCAACCATTTTGTAAGATCAGCATATATAATGTCCACCTATGATACGCGTGATTAAACTCATCGGCTCTCTCCGGTTTGCTATTTTCTTGATTGTATCACTGACGGTGTTGCTTTCGGTGTCCACGTTCGTCGAGTCCGCGCACGGCACGCCGTTTGCCCAAAGACTCATCTACGAGGCCGACTGGTTTGATATTTTTTTGGGACTGGTCTGGCTCAATATCTTTTGCGCCACGCTCACCCGCTGGCCGTATAAAAAACACCATACCGGTTTCATCATCACCCACATCGGACTTTTGACGCTACTCATCGGCGCGCTTTTGTCACGGACCTTGGGCGTCGAGGGACAGATGGCGCTCTTTGAAAATGAACAAAGAAATAAAATCCTACAACCCGGTTATCATCTCCTCTTGGTCACGGAGGACAAAAAAGCGTTTCAGGTTTCTTTGAAAGATCCCCACTATAAAAACTCCTACGACACGGGCCCACTGACGATCTATCGCGTGTACGAAAACGCAATAGAAAATTTAAACGTGGCTGAAGACGCGGCGGCGGCGGAAAATCACGCGATTCAACTGCGTCTGTCCAGCGAATTAACCGGTCTCAACGAGACCTTTTGGCTCGTTGAAAACGATCCTGACAACCCGCATGCGTATTTCAAAAACATAGGGCCGGCGCATATTGAATTAAAGGTAAATGGCGACGGTGTAGGGACCCTTCGCGAGGCACCCCTACTGCGAATCACCCAAAAATCCACCGGCAAAACATTTACGGTGGATGTAGGAGCGCCATTCATGGCGCCCATTTTGGTCGGAGATCTTACGGTGACCGATTTACATTATTTTCCAAGCGCCAAGGTGGACGGTGAAAAAATTGTGAACACCCCGGAAGAAATTCATTTTAACCCAGCGGTTGAGTTTGAAATCCGCGATTCAAAAGGCAGAATCGAGCATCACACAAAATTTTTCCTATTCCCGGATTTTGCCTCTCTGCGCGGTGGTGAAAAAAATAATGTGCTGGATCTTGCCGTGGCACTGGATGTGCCCGTTCCGGATGAATTAAAACCCCCTCAACCCGGCCTCGTATTTCACGTTTCCGAAAATAGCGGGTGGACATACGAGATCCGGTCATCCAAAAACCCTGTAGGCGTACGGCTCGCCGTGCCCTCACACCAACCCATCCAAACCGGTTGGATGGATATCCAGGCGGAAATCTTGCAAATCCTCAACCGCGCCCGACTCACCCAAGAGATTTCCCAAAGCCCGGTGAAAAACGCCGGCCGCGTCGCTATCGAAATATCCGCACAGACCAGCCCCAAACAATGGATATTCCTGGACAGCCCGGCATGGATTCAAACCCCCGGCGGCACATTGCAGGTGGCTTTGAAACAAAACAACGTGCGGGTGCCGTTTGTGCTGCAGTTGAAGGATTTTAGAAAAGTCGACTACCCGGGCACCGCGAGCCCAGCTTCTTTCGAAAGCGATGTGCTTCTCTACGACCACGAGAAAAATATCGGCATCCAAAAAACGATCAGCATGAATAACCCGCTTGACTACGCGGGTTTTCGCATTTTTCAGTCCTCGTACATGCAGGATGAAACCTATGGCGAGGGCTCTGTATTCACCATCGCGAAAAACCCGGGGATTTCGCTCATCTATTCGGGAGCCGTGGTTTTGTTTTTGGGGATCATTCTTTTATTTTTCATAAAACCATTTTCGCGGGAAGGGCTTTTAAATGAAAATTAAACAAACATGGTTTGTCATGACAATCGTGTGCGCATTCCTATATTCATGCGACACGCGTCCATCCGAACCCGTGCTGCACAACGGCCGCGTGAAACCGATGGACTCCTACACGCGTGTCGTAACTGAACTCGTGACCGGAAAAGCAAAATGGAACGGCCGCTCAAGCCTTGATCTCATCGCCGAAATCGAAAAGACTCCTCAAAAAGCCTACGACTGGGAATGGATCCGTATCGATTACTTGGAACTGATCCGCACTCTGGGGTTGCTTGATAAAAAACATTATTTTTCCATGCAGGAACTTCTGCCGCTTCTACCTAAGGTTGAAACGCTCGTGCAATCGGCCAAAAATAAACGGGATTCGGACACGAAACCTTCAAAGCTGGAACAAAAAGCAGAGCTCCTGTATCGGCAAATCCGCACCGTGCAGGCATTGTACGCGGGAAAATTGGCCGGCGTACCTCATGAAGCGGTCAATGAAACGAAAATCCACGCGGAAGTTTTCTACAACCACCTGCACCCTTTTAAAATCGCGTGGATTTCGTACCTCGTTGCGTCCTTATTTTTTACCTTCAAAAATCGTTTAGGTTGGATATTTTTTTCGTTAGCCGTTTTGATGCACACGCTAGGGCTAGGATTCCGAGTTTTTATTCTCGGCCGGCCGCCGGTTTCCAACATGTACGAGTCGATGATCTTCATGAACTGGGCGCTCGTGATTGCAGCCATTGTTTTTTTATTTTTTAAAAAAAATCTGTTCTTAATTTCGGTCGCGTCTTTTGTCAGCGCGCTCGTGATGATTTACGGAGATCTTCTGCCGATCGATCAAAGCCTCGATGTGCTGGTGCCGGTCTTAAGAAGCAACTACTGGCTCACGATTCACGTCATGACCGTCGTATCGAGCTACGGGATTTTTGGTCTCGCGATGGGCTTGGGGCATCGCCATCTTTTCCTCGAGATACGTGGGAAATTAATCGACGCCCAAAAAAAGGAATCCGCCGCGCTGATCTATCGCTTGATGCAGGTTGGGATGCTCTTTTTAGGCATCGGCACGGTGTTGGGCGGCGTGTGGGCCAACGAATCCTGGGGAAGATTTTGGGGCTGGGATCCCAAGGAAACTTGGGCGCTCATCACATTCTTGGGGTACCTTGTGATCGTGCACTTGCGCAACACCCAGTGGCTCGATGAGTTTAAACTCGCGGTGGGCTCGATACTCGGATTTCTGCTCGTCCTCATGACCTGGTATGGCGTGAATTTCGTGCTGGGCCGCGGCCTGCATTCTTACGGTTCCGGCACCGGCGGAATGATCTGGGTCGTGTACTACCTTATTTTTGAAGTGGCGTTTCTAGGATGGGTATTTTTTAAGAAACAAAACTAGCGACTTTTTCGATGATCGTCCGTAGCGTCATGTCGGGCGTCGAAGCGCCGGAGGTGATCCCGATAGCTTGAGTACTTTTGGGAAGCCAGTTCCTTGAGTTTTGGGTTTCCCCGCCGAGCGGATTGCGAAACTGAATCTTGTCACTGGAAATAATATCTTCCGAATCCCGGATGTGGAAAACAGGCAGCTTCCCCCACGCGATCTCGGCTAAGTGCGACGTGTTGGAACTGTTGAACCCGCCGACGATGAGGAGTAAATCGAGTTTCTTCTTTAGAAGTTCCCGCAACGCGTCCTGACGATCCTGCGTCGCGCCACAGATCGTGTCAAAACTCCGGAAGCGGTTCGTGACCTCGCCGGCACCGAAGCGCGCGGCAAACGCGTTCTTTAAAAGTTCCTGAATTTCAAGCGACTCATTTTTCAGCATCGTCGTCTGATTGGCCATGCCCATTTTCCACTTTGAGCTGTCAAAATCAAAGTTTCCTGACGCGGCCCAGGCGTATTGGGCCTCAAATTCCTTGTCCGTGCGTTCCCGGCGAATCGTTTCGGCCAGGTCCTCGGCTTCCCTGTAATTTTCCAAAATAATCGTGGCGCCGCCCTCTTTCACCGCCTGGGACACGGTCGCCCGGGTTTCCTCGTGGTTTCGCCGGCCGTGCACCACGGTGATAAAGCCGTTTTTCGCGTAGTACTCCACACGCTTCCAGACATTGATGATGGCGCCGCAGGTCGAGTCCACAGTCGTCACCCCTGTCGCCCGCAAGCGTTCGACATCCCGAAAATCCGTCCCAAACGCCGACACCACGACGACGTCCTCCGGCTTCAAATCATCGCAGATTAAAAGGTGGCTCTCGTTCCGCCTCAAATACCGTACTCCTTTTTCTTGTAACTTTTTATTTATGAATGGGTTATGGATGAGCTGGTCCGTTAAAAATATGCGTCGATCGGAAAAGCGCGCGCAAGTCTCAAACACCATATCAATCGCCTTGTCCACCCCATAGCAAAACCCAAAATGCTCCGGAAAATGAAACGTCAGTTTTCCCACTGTCCAGACGCCGCCCGAGCGCCGGATCTCGGCAATGGACGCCGATTCGTAGTTTTCGTGATGGTGCTTAAACCCATCGCCAAATTCGCTGAGTTTCTTGATCGCCCTCGATTCCATAGGAGTTTATTGTATGTTATACTGTTCGTTTATGGCCACCAAAAAGATCGAGGATATTTTAAAAGAAACCAAGATCTACCAGATCCTCCGGCCCAAGCTTGTTACCGCCACTCCGACCGTCACGCTACGCCAGGCGATCACGCAAATGCAGCATGAGAAGGCCGGCTATGTCGTCATCGCCGATGAACACCTGAAAATCCACGGGCTTTTTACTGAACGCGACGTTCTCATGAAAGTACTCTGCGCCGGAGTGTCGCTGGATGAGCCAGTCACCCAGTACATGCACGCCGTGCCCGCGATGTCCAAAAAAGATTCCGTTTGGGACGCCCTGAAGGCGATGCACAATCATAGCATCCGCCACATCCCGCTCGTCGATGAGCTAGGAAAGATGAACGGCGTACTTTCGATCCGTACCATCGTCACTTTTATGGCAGAACTCCTCCCCGTCGAGGTCTTCAACCTGCCTCCCAAGCCGGATCAGATTCATGACACGGTGGAAGGCGGTTGACCCATGCCCAAAACGGTCCAGGAACTCGAAGTTGAATCCATAACCATCCGTTTCGCCGGTGATTCCGGCGACGGTATGCAGCTCACCGGCGACCAGTTTACGGACACCTCGGCGATCATGGGCAACGATATCGCGACTCTGCCGGATTTCCCCGCCGAGATCCGCGCGCCTCAAGGCACGCTTCCCGGCGTATCCAGTTTTCAGATTCAAATCAGCCGCAACGAGATTTTCACCGCCGGTGACGCGCCGGATGTTTTGGTAGTCATGAATCCCGCGGCCTTGAAAGTTAATCTCGGCGATTTGTCCAAAGGCGGCTTTTTGATCGTCAATTCCGACTCCTTTAATGAAGACAACCTCAAAAAAGCCGGTTGGAAATCCAATCCTTTAGAAGATAATTCGCTCAGAGATTTTTCCTTACTAAAAGTTCCGTTTTCCAGTCTCACTAAAAACGCGCTCGCTGATACGAAACTAAAACTTTCCGAAGTCGACCGCTGTAAAAACTTTTTTGCGCTGGGTCTTACGTTTTGGATGTACGGCCGCACACTCGAGCACACGATCCAGTGGATCGAGGAAAAATTCTCCAAAAAACCGGAGTACGTCGAGGCCAACATCGTCGCTCTCAAGGCCGGTTACAATTACGGCGATGTCACGGAAACAGCGCCTTCGCGTTACGTGATCAAAAAAGCCGAACTTCACCCAGGGACGTACCGCAAAATCACAGGCAATGAAGCCACGGCCCTCGGCCTTGTCGCTGTGGCCCAGCTGACCGGCAAGGAAATCTTCTACGGCAGTTACCCGATTACACCGGCCAGCGGTATCTTGCAGGAAGTGGCGCTGTACAAAAATTTTAATATCAAGACATTTCAGGCCGAGGACGAGATCGCGGCCTGCGGCGCGGCGATCGGAGCGTCATTCGGAGGACAAATCGGCGTCACGGCGACCAGCGGTCCCGGCATCTGTTTAAAATCCGAGGCAATCAATCTTGCAATTATGACAGAGCTTCCGCTTCTGATATTAAATATCCAGCGCGGCGGCCCTTCGACGGGACTTCCGACCAAAACCGAGCAGTCCGATCTTTTGCAGGTGATGTTTGGCCGCAACGGCGACTCCCCGGTAGCGGTAGTCGCGGCCTCAACTCCTTCCAACTGTTTCGATTACGTAATTGAGGCCGCCCGCATGGCACTTCAGTACATGACACCCGTTTTCTTTTTATCGGACGGCTACATCGCCAACGGCGCCGAGCCGTGGAAGCTTCCCAAAATCGAAGACCTAAAACCCATTTTGATTCAACACCCCAAAGCTTCCGATGGGCCGTTTTTGCCCTACGCGCGTGATGAAAAAACGCTGGCACGGCCCTGGGCCATCCCCGGCACGACAGGGCTCGAGCACCGCATCGGTGGCATTGAAAAAGCCGACCGCACCGGCGGCGTCAGCTACGACCCGGAAAATCATCACAAAATGACCCTGCTCCGTCGTGAGAAAATTCAAGCGATCGCGGATTCTCTGCCGCCTTTGGAAATCTTCGGTGAGAAAAAAGGCAAAGTCCTTGTCGTCGGCTGGGGTGGAACATTTGGCACTATCCACGCGGCCGTTGACGCTTTACAAAAAGAAGGTAAAAAAGTTTCCGTCATTCATTTAAATTACATCAACCCTTTTCAGAAAAATCTCGGGGAAATTTTGAGCCAGTTTCAAACTATTCTTGTTCCAGAAATCAACACCGGGCAGTTGATTTTCCTACTACGCGGTAAGTTTGAAGGCATTCATGCTGTGGGCTATAATAGAGTTACCGGTCAACCGTTCAAGATCCGTGAGATTCGTCAAAAAATAGAAGAGCTCCTATGAGCACTGCCCAGACGCCAATCAGCACACGCCCATCGCCTTTTACTTACGTCAAAGACGATTTTATCTCCGGTCAGGACGTGCGCTGGTGCCCGGGCTGCGGTGACTACGCGATTCTGTCCGTGATGCAGAAAACTTTGGCCGACTACACCCAAACCAAACGTGAAAACCACGTGTTTGTATCTGGCATCGGCTGCTCGTCACGTTTTCCGTATTACATGAATACCTATGGCTTTCACACGATTCACGGCCGCGCGCCGGCCATCGCGACGGGTCTTAAATGCGCGCGTCCGGATCTCACGGTCTGGGTGATCACCGGTGACGGAGACGGTCTCTCCATCGGCGGCAATCACCTGATCCATGCTCTGCGCCGCAACGTGGATCTCAACATTATTTTGGTCAACAATGAGATTTACGGTCTCACCAAAGGTCAGTATTCCCCGACTTCTGAAAAAGGTAAAGTCACCAAGTCCTCGCCTTACGGCAGTATCGACTACCCGATCAATCCCTTGTGTATCGCGATCGCGGCTGAGTCGACATTCATCGCGCGCACCGTCGACAGCGACCCACGCCATATGAGCCAGGTTCTTTCGCGCGCGTATCTCCATAAAGGCGTTTCGTTTGTGGAGATTTACCAGAACTGCATTATTTTCAATAAAGACACGCACGCGCCGATCACGGGCCGCGAAAATCGCGATGACCGAGCGCTTTACCTAGAACATGGCAAACCGCTCATTTTTGGTAAAAATAAAGGTAAAGGTATCCGACTAAACGGTATCAAGACAGAAATTGTGAATCTTTCGGATGTCCAAGATCCCCAAAAAGAACTGCTCATCCACAATGAAAACGAAGCCTTACCCAACTACGCGTATCTTTTGACGCAAATGGATTATCCGGCTATGCCGGTGCCGTTTGGTGTGTTTCGCTGTATCGAGAAACCGACTTATGACGAAATGATGACTGAGCAGGTTGCCGCCACGGTCAAATCCAAAGGGAAAGGCACTCTAAAAGAACTGCTCTACACGGAGGATGTCTGGACCGTATGACAACCAATTGCTCTTACTGCGGACATAAAAATATCGCCGGAAGCGACCGCTGTGAAAACTGCCGTCGGTTTTTGACACACGAAGATTTGCCGAAACCCGGCAAAGACAAGCTTCAAAAGCTTCTCATGACCGAGACTGTATCTAACTTTATCTCCAAAATACCACCGATTATCGTGTCGCCCTCAACATCGCTTAAAGAAGTGCTCGAAGATATGCACAAATTCCCGATGAAAGGCTGTGTGCTGATCTGTGACAAAAATAAAAAACTGATCGGCATCGCGAGCATCCGCGACATCCTCTTGAAAGTCGCTGGTAAATACGAGGAAAAAGAACTCGCCAAAACACCAGTAGAAAAAATCATGACACGCAATCCCGAAGCTCTCGACAAAGATGCACCGCTTTCCTACGCGCTTCACAAGATGTCAATCGGCAAGTTTCGTCATGTCCCGGTCTTGGATAATGGGATTCCAATCGGGGTTATCTCGACACGCGATCTTATTGATTATTTCTTTCAAAAATAAGGGGTCTTATGAAAACAAGCTCATTTCCTGCTTCTAAAAAGGTTTATATTCAGGGACAGCTTCACCGTGACTTGCGCGTTCCCACCCGTGAGATTTCGCTGACGGATGGCAGTGCAGTGCGTGTTTATGACACGTCGGGGCCTTATACGGATCCCGCGGTTACGGTTGATCTAAAAAAGGGTTTGCCCAAGCTTCGTGCTTCGTGGGTGAAAGGTCGTTCCGGCAATGTGTCTCAGATGCACTACGCCAAAAAAGGTGTCATTACGCCTGAGATGGAGTACATTGCCATCCGGGAAAATAGGTCGCCGGAGTTTGTGCGGGACGAAATAGCGCGCGGCCGCGCCATTATTCCGGCCAATATTCGTCACACCGAGCTTGAACCCATGATCATCGGGCGCAACTTTCACGTGAAAATCAACGCCAATATCGGCAATAGCGCTATCGCCTCGTCCGTTGAGGAGGAAGTCGAGAAGATGCGCTGGGCGACGCACTGGGGCGCGGATACGGTGATGGACCTGTCGACGGGTAAAAATATTCACGAGACGCGTGAATGGATCGTACGCAATTCGCCGGTACCCATAGGAACGGTTCCGATTTATCAAGCCTTGGAGAAGGTCCATGGCAAGCCGGAGGACCTCACCTGGGAAGCTTACCGGGATACATTGATTGAGCAAGCCGAACAGGGTGTGAGCTACTTCACGATTCACGCTGGTGTCCTCTTACGCTACGTGCCGCTCACGGCCAAGCGTACCACGGGCATCGTCTCGCGCGGCGGATCGATTCACGCCAAGTGGTGCCTCGCCCATCACAAAGAAAACTTTACCTACACACATTTTGAGGAAATCTGCGAGATTATGAAAGTGTACGACGTATCGTTTTCTTTAGGCGACGGACTACGGCCGGGTTCCATCGCGGATGCCAATGACACGGCGCAGTTTGGAGAGCTTGCTACTTTGGGTGAGCTCACCAAGATCGCTTGGAAACACGATGTGCAGGTCATGATCGAGGGCCCGGGACATGTGCCGATGCACCTCATCAAGATCAATATGGACAAACAGCTTGAGGAGTGCCACGAAGCTCCCTTTTACACACTAGGACCTCTCACGACGGACATCGCCCCCGGCTACGATCACATCACCTCCGGCATTGGTGCCGCCATGATCGGCTGGTACGGCTGTGCGATGCTTTGCTACGTCACACCGAAAGAGCACTTGGGGCTTCCCGACCGGGATGACGTAAAAACAGGTGTCATCACCTACAAGATCGCGGCCCACGCCGCCGACCTTGCCAAAGGCCATCCAGGCGCGCAAGCGCGTGACAACGCCTTAAGCAAAGCGCGCTTTGAATTTCGCTGGGAGGATCAGTTCAATTTGTCGCTAGATCCCGACACGGCCAAGAGCTTCCACGACGAGACGCTTCCGCAAGACGCCGCCAAAGTGGCGCACTTTTGCTCGATGTGCGGACCGCAGTTCTGCAGTATGAAGATCACACAGGATGTGCGCGAGTACGCCGAGCGCGAAGCGGCCATGCAAGAAAAGTCCACATCCTAGGGACAGTCCCGGGACTGTCCCCGTTCTATTAACGGTAGTGGAAGCCGAACTTGATTTCGATTTCGTCGCGGCCGATCAGGGCGAGGATATCTTTAGGGATTTCACCGAACGGCGCGGCACGCTGGACGGCTTCCATGCAGTAAGCGCCAAAGAGCGAGTCACCGCCGCTTTTCAAAATCCGTAGGATCGTGACTTGGCCGGCAGCATTGATCGTGATACTGAGTACCACATCCGCACCCGCAAAATCCGCCGGGTATTTATAAGCCAGGTGCGGAAACCACACTAGCCATATTTTTTCCTTCAAGCGCTTCATGTACTGGCCCATGTCCGAACCCATGGCCTCGAAAGAAGTAGGCCCCATCACTTTCGCGCCGGAAGATTTTTTCTTGCCCATCTCCTGTGTCGTGATCTTGTCCTGGCCGATCAGTCCCTGAAATGTCATCGTGGCCTGTTTCACCACCTCTTCTTGCGGATTCTGTTTTGGTTGAGAAGACCACGATTCGCTCTCCTGTTTCGGCTCTTGGTTTTGCCGGGGCTCTTCCGGTTGGACAGCCGCCGCGTCGGCTTTTAACTGCTCCAGCTGATCGGAAGGTCCTTCATTTTTCGTTTTTGGAAAATCCTCCGCCAACGTTTTGTCTTCAGTCAAATCCCGACTGAAGGAATCCCGGTCGGACTGACGCTGGGTTTTTTGAGGCACTTGGGGCTCGATCTTGGGAGGCGCTTCGATAAACTCGAAACGAAGTATCTCTTCGGCTTTTTTTGATTGAATCTGTCGTTTTTGATGTTCAAAAAGCTGTTTTTCAAAATGAAAAAACCCACGATCGGCGCCAAAAAAGATAGCGCCATTCAAGGCAACCGAAATCGCAAGCGGCCACGCGTACTGTTTCAATATTTCCCCTTAGGCCCTTGCGTGAGTGGCTTTATTTTGTCATCGCGACAGGGTTTCTCGTGTTCAGGAATTTCCACGGTGACCGAAATGCCTACCACCAGCGCCTGACAACCGAGCCTGTGCGGTGGCTTGAGATCAAACGCGTCCAGGATCTGCGACTCAGCCGACTCAATGGCTGAAAGATTTTCAGCCCCTTCCCGGATCAGCACCCGGCAGGTACTGCACGAGGCATTCCCGCCACAGGTGTGATAAATGGGTATTTTATTTTCGATGGCGGCTTCCAGAATGGAAGTACCGTGGAAAATATTCACTGTTTGATTTTGATTCCGAAATGTAACTTTAGGCATTCTTCAAAAACTCCAGTATTTCCTCGGCATGGCCTTCCGGTTTGACTTTCTCGTAAATTTTCTCGATTTTGCCGTCTTTGCCGACCACAAACGTCGTGCGCGCGACACCCATGTACTCGCGGCCGTACATCGACTTTTTAACCCAGACTCCATAATCCTGGCAGATCGACTTGTCTTCATCCGCCAAAAGCAAAAACGGTAGTTTAAACTTTTGGATGAACTTGTTGTGGGAATCGACACCATCCGGACTCACGCCTAAAACCACGGCATCCTGAGATTCGATTTTTTTGACATTGTCTCGGAAGGCACACGCCTCGACAGTACAGCCCGGCGTATCATCTTTAGGATAAAAATAAAGAACGATTCTTGATTTTCCCGCGTAATCCTTTAGAGAAATTTCTTTTCCATTATTTGCTTGTGACTTAAAACTAGGTGCTTTCTGCCCTTCCTTTAACATACCTTATCCTCCTGTGGCCATGCGGTCATTTCTAACTTATTCCCATCCGGGTCCAGAAAATATACCGACCAAGATTTCTCTCGCTTTTTAGTAAACGTAATCGTGACGTTTTGACGCTTTAGTTCCTCCACGATCGCGTCAAAATCGCGGGTGTGTACCCGGAACGAAACGTGATTACCGCCGATCCCGTCATCCTGTAAAAAATGCGTCCCTTTTTTCTCGTCACCTTGAATCAATCCGACAAGCGAAGTCCCGCAATCCAAAAAATACTCGACGCCTGATTTCGAGTGTTCGCGCTTTGTGATTTCAAGTCCCAGGAGTTTCGTGTAAAACTCCAAAGAGCGATTTAAATCCCGGACGTTGATCGCCGCGTGATCGATGCCCTGCACTTTGATCTTCAAAACTTCACCGTCCGTTCGACTTTGCGCTTTTTAAATACGCGGTATTCTCGGTAACCGGCGGCTTTCGCCAGCTCTGCCGCCTGATCATAATCTCGCCCCACGTCTTTGGGGTCGTGCGAATCTGATGAAAATGTGATCGGTACACCGGTTTTGCCATAAATTTTTAAGACGGCGAGACTCGGGTAAATTTCTTTTACCGGTTTTCGCAAACCCGAAGTATTGATCTCGATCGTGACACCGGTGTCTTTAAACACTTTCGCAGTTTTTTGAATTTCGTCCGTGACATCCTCGGTTGGCCGATGCCCAAATTTTTTCACGAGATCCACGTGACCCATGATGTCGTAGAGACCCGACTGCGCCGACTTCCTTAAAAGCTCATAATAATCCCGGTAAACACGGTTAATGTCCTTGTTTTTCCATTTCATTTGTTCATCCGGATCATCAAACGCCCACGCATCGATAAAGTGAATCGATCCAATCACAAAATCATACGGGTAACCGCCTAAAATCTCCTTGGTCTTGACCTCAAAACCTAGGACAAAATCCGCTTCGAGACCAAGTTTAATCGTTAACTTTCCCTGATACTTTTTTTGAATAACCTCAATCATTCGATGATACTCCGGCAACTGCGCATCGCTCATGGTGTAGCGTGGATCCGGATGTGTCACCAGCGGCGCGTGATCTGAAAAACCGATTTCCTCTAAGCCCACACGCAGCGCCGTCTCGGCATATTCAGACGGCTCACCGACAGCGTGACCACAGAGTGGCGTATGCATGTGATAATCCACTTTAGGAAGCATGGATCTCGCTCGATTCCAAAATGAACGGGTCCCGTTCATTTTGGAATCTACATGGTGACAGCACTTTTTCTAAATGTCTATCAACCTTCTTTCCTAAAATCAGGTTGGCAGCTAGCTCACCGACGGATAGGCAGGTTGTGACCCCGTGTCCGCCGAGGCCGGCGACCCAGTAGAAATTTTTAAGTTTCGGATCTTCTCCGATCACAAATCGGCCGTCGGGGGCCATGGTGCGAAGACCCGATTTGGCTTTGACAAGCCGGACGTTTCGAAAAGAATCCGAAAAGCTGTCCATTTTATTTCTCAAAATACTTTTGGCTTCAGGTTCTACTTTTTCATGCCGTGCCGCAAGATCGTTTACATCCACACGCTGTTTATCACACGCACTGAGCAAAAGAGACTGGCCGACCGGTCGAAAATAAAATCCCCGGCTCACGTCCCAGACAAACGGCCACTTTCGCACAGCTGACCCCAGCGTCTGACTCGTAAAAATATGCCGACGATAAGCATCCAGCGGTATAGGACTTGCCCCAGCTATTTTTGCCAATGGCAAGGCCCACGCGCCAGCCGCATTCACAATTCTTTTACACTCTAAAATATTTTTCGAAGAGGTCTCGATACAAAAATGGTTGCCCGACTTTGTTACTGCGTTGATTTCAACCCCACGATAAACGGGCACTTCAAACTGTTGAAGCTCCGTCAAAAATGAACGTAGCAGCGCGTCAATGTCCACAAAAGCATCCGATGGACAAAATAGAGCACGACCAAACCACGAACCTTGAAGAATAGAAACTTTCCGAACAGCTTCTTGCTCTGACATCCAACAATACCGAACACCCAGGCGGGATAGCGTCTTGCTTGTCCGGTTTAGTTCCGCTTCGTCCGTGCTCCCTAACAGAAGCGAGCCATTGGACACAAACGAAATGGGCCATTGTTGGCGGCTTAAAAGCTTTCGGCCGTGAAGGGCGAGTTTCGCCAAGACCGGATCCTCGATGGCCTGCCGGATCATCCCCGCGTTGCGGCCCGACGCGTGGCCGCCCAAAACCTTTTCCTGCTCCAACACAGCGATATTCTTTTGGCCGGCTTTGGCCAAGTAATAAGCCGTCGAGAGCCCCGCGACGCCGCCGCCTACGATCAAAATGTCATATTTTTTTGATGTAGGCATAGCACTTTGTTTTTTCATCCTTTAAACTAAGAAGTTCATGACGAGTCGCCTTACACCAGGCTATCAAGTCTGCCTTGGCCTGGCGGTCCGTAAACAATACTTCCAAGACCTGGCCGACTTTGAGATCGTTGATCTTTTCTTCCGTCCTGAGGATGGGAACGGGGCAAAGCTGGAAGGAACAATCGAGTTGAAAATCCGAACTCAAATTATTCTTTAGGCTTGCGCGAATTGGGTTTATCCAGCGGCACAAGACTCGTTATCGCGTTACCAAACATGGCGCTGGTACCGGCAAACCCGGAACGCTCGGCCTCTTTACGCCAGAAACCTTTCGGTTTGTCTACTTGGGGCATTTTGGCCTCGGCCTCGCGCTTTTCCCTTTGGGCTTTCTTATAAGCCACCATCTTCTCATACTCAGCCCCCTTCAACGCATACGCCGGTGTAACAAGCCCCAAAAACACAACCACCGAAACCACCCAACCAATAAATTTTCTCATCCTGAGCCCTCCGTTGGGTATTTTACCACAGCCAAGGAGGGACCGTTACTCTAGGAGGCGACGGGTGACGCAAGCTCCCTACCCAGGACTACGTCTCGGATCCTCCAGCAAATCCTGGATCTCATAGTCCTGCGCCCCAAACTCCCGGGCCACAGAGATATACTCCGGGCAAACCTCGTACTGCTCCTTGTAAACCGCCTCTTTGAGATACAGTAGCGCTGTCAGCTTCACCGGATGTTTCGACATTGGCCGCCTCCCCCATATTCCATAGCTTACTTTTTGCGTTTTTAACATGCTGTCTCCTCCTTTTCTAATCGAGTAGGAGAAGAGGCTCAGTAGTAATCCTCTTCGTCCTCTCACACC
>CAYJSE010000004.1:0-58897 GCA_964372765.1 uncultured Planctomycetia bacterium
GGCTCCGCGACGAAGCGATCTAAGCTTTCAGCAGAGATTGCTTCGGCCCTTTCCGTCGGAGGCGGACCCGCCTTTGGCGGGCGGGCCTCGCAATGACGGTGGGATTTTGGCAGTGGGTATCGCCAGCGTCGTGCCGGATGCGGGTATTTTTTTAAAAAATTTTCTAAAAAAGAATCTAAAGATCCCTGTTTATCTTTTAGGCCGCGATATCCCGATTCCGATTAAAAATCTGTACAAAAATCCTCGCCAGGTTGGCGCTGACAGGTTGGTCAACGCGCTCGCGGCTTATGAAAAGTACCGGCGCGCCGCGGTCGTCATTGATTTCGGCACCGCGATTACTTTTGACGTGGTTTCTAAAAAAGGGGAGTATTTGGGTGGCGCCATTGCCCCTGGGATCGAAATCTCAATTCAGGCGCTCGCGGATCGTACTGCGCTGTTACCCAAGATCAAATTGCGACACCCTCGAAGCGTGATGGGACGTAATACAGCCGAAAGCATTCAATCGGGCTGCGCCTATGGAATCGGAGGCCTCTGCAACCGCATTGTGGATGAGATTCAAAAAAAATACCGGTCGAAATTCACGGTAATTGCCACCGGCGGCTATGCCAAATTTATGTCGAAGTATTGCCGGAAATTTGACCGGATTGAATCTAATTTAACCCTGAAGGGAATTCGTATTGCGCTTCGAGACGTTTATTCATAACTCATTTTATTTCAATTAGTTATAGATTTACAGTTCTAGGGACTATCCCCGCCTTAATTTTTTTCTTGACACAAACCCTGAAGTTCGTATAATTGGCACTCTAGTAATTTGAGTGCTAGACCCACCACCTGTTCAACCCGCGGTGTGGGCCAAATGGATGGTGGGTTAGTTTGGTTTGACGCCAAATTTAATCAAGGAGGAGACATAAATATGTCAGAAAAATCAAAAGTTCAGCCGCTGGGCGATCGTGTGCTGGTCGAGCCGCTCGAGGCCGAGGAGAAGACTTCCGGGGGCATTTTGATTCCGGACACAGCGAAGGAAAAGCAGCAAAAGGGCAAGATCATCGCGGTCGGCAAGGGCCGTATCGCCGAAGACGGCAAGATCACGCCTTTGGAAGTGAAGATCAATGACCAGGTTCTTTTCGGTCGTTACTCGGGCACTGAGGTGAAGATTGGCGCTACCGAGTATCTGATCGTCAAAGAAGACGACATCCTGGCGATTTTGAGATAAAAGGAAACGAGGAGAGATAAGACAATGGCAAAACAGCTGATTTACAGTGAAGAGGCACGCCGGTCGATCCTAAAAGGGGTTGAGCAGCTGGCGAGAGCCGTCAAAGTGACACTCGGTCCCAAGGGCCGCAATGTAGTTATCGACAAGAAGTTTGGTTCACCCACGATCACCAAGGATGGTGTGACGGTGGCCAAGGAAGTGGAATTGAAGGATCCCTATGAGAATATGGGTGCCGAGATGGTCAAGGAAGTGGCGTCCAAGACCAGCGACAATGCCGGTGACGGCACCACGACCGCTACCGTTTTAGCCGAGGCCATTTTTCGCGAAGGTTTGAAGAATGTCACGGCCGGCGCCAACCCGATGGCCCTAAAGCGCGGGATTGAAAAGGCGGTCGAGGAAGTGAAAGCGCAGCTCAAGAAACTTTCTAAGCCGATCAAAGGCAAAAAGGAGATTTCCCAAGTCGCGACAATCGCCGCTAACAACGACTTGACGATCGGTGACCTGATCGCCGAAGCCATGGACAAGGTCGGCAAAGACGGTGTGATCACGGTCGAGGAAGCCAAGGCGACAGCGACGACGCTGGAGGTTGTGGAGGGGATGCAGTTTGACCAGGGGTATCTATCGCCTTATTTTGTGACCGATGCCGATCGCATGGAAGCGTCGCTGGAGAGTCCTTACATTCTGATCTATGAAAAGAAGATCTCCTCGATGAAGGATCTTCTGCCGGTGTTGGAGAAAGTCGCCAAGACGGGCAAGCCGCTTCTTATCCTTTCGGAAGAAACCGAGGGTGAGGCGCTCGCGACGCTCGTGGTCAATAAACTCCGCGGCACGCTCGCGACCTGCGCCGTGAAGGCTCCCGGCTACGGGGACCGCCGCAAAGAGATGCTCGTGGATATCGCGACGCTGACCGGCGGCAAGGCGATCACCGAGGATCTAGGGTTGAAGCTTGAAAATATCCGTTTGGAAGATCTCGGACGCGCTAAGCGCATCACGGTCGACAAGGAAAATACTACGATCGTGGAAGGTGCCGGCAAAAGCGCCGACATCAACGGCCGTATCTCGACGATCAAGAAACAGATCGAAGAGTCCGACTCGGACTACGATAAAGAGAAGCTCCAAGAGCGTCTGGCGAAGCTGTCGGGCGGTGTGGCGGTGATCAATGTCGGCGCCGCGACCGAAACCGAGATGAAAGAGAAAAAGGCCCGCGTCGAGGACGCGCTGCACGCGACACGCGCGGCGGTCGAAGAGGGCATCGTTCCCGGCGGCGGCGTGGCGCTTTTGCGCTGCATCAGCACGCTTGAGAGCATTGGTTTGAAGGGCGATGAGGCGATCGGCGCTGCGATTATCCGCCGGTCACTCGAAGAGCCACTGCGGCAGATCGCGTTCAACGCAGGGCTCGAGGGCTCCGTGGTCGTCGATAAGGTAAAGAACGAAAAGGGCAACATTGGCTACAATGCCGACAAGGATAAATACGAGGATCTACTGGAAGCGGGTATTATTGATCCGACCAAGGTAACTCGTACGGCGCTTCAGAACGCGGCCTCGATCTCGGCGCTGCTTCTGACCACAGAAACCCTCATCACCGATATCCCCGAGCTAGAAAAGGCAGGGCCGGCGATGCCTCCGGGCGGCGGTGGAATGGGCGGGATGTATTAAAAAAGACAGTTTACAGTAGACAGTCTACAGTAGACAGTAATCAGATAGCTATAAAAAGGGGCCCCCGCCGCTTTGCTTCGCAAAGCGAAGTAGCGGGGGCCCACTGTTTTTATTGGTACAACCCTCCCAAATCTGATAAAATTCTTCTTCTATTTCCAGAGGAGTTTATCCATGAAAAAATCCGTTTTAACGGCGTCGTTATTTTCTCTTTTTATATCTTTTTTATGCTACGCGGCGGTTAAAAATTATGACGGTGAGGGCGAGGTGCTGAGTGTCGATCCGGCCTTGCGCCGCGTAACGCTGAAGCACGGGGTAATCCAGGGTTATTCCGGAGAGGGCGAGACGGAATTTACGGCCAATGACGACAAGATGCTTCAGGGCGTCTCCAAAAGAGATTTTGTTCACTTTACGCTGAGAGACGAAAACGGCAATCTTGAGCTCGACCAAATCGTGACCTTGGGCGAGGTGGAGCCGGAATCCAGTGGCATCCAAGTGGGCCGGGCGGTGCGGGATGTGGTGACGGCGACGGGTGAAGCGGCCAAGTTTGTGACATCGCCGATAGAACCCGTGCACGGCGCCGTGGAGTCCGCGATGGGAGCTACCCAGGAAGTGACGGCCGCGACGATCGACGACGCGACATTACCCGACACAACGAGAAAATTTTAAGGGAGGTTCAAAATGGGATTTTGGGTAGGCAGAACCAGAAAAGCAAGGCGTTGCTACGGTTTTGACGAAATCGCTCTCGTTCCCGGGAGTATCACGATCAACCCCAATGAAGTGGACACGTCCTGGGAGATCGGCGGTAAAAGGTTTCGCGCGCCGATCATCGCCTCCGCGATGGACGGGGTCGTGGATGTCAATTTCGCGGTTCACATGTCGAAGCTGGGCGGCATCGCGTGCCTGAACCTGGAAGGCGTGCAGACCCGCTATGAAAAGCCGGAAGTGGTTTTGAAAAAAATCGCCCACTCAGGCGCCGAAACGGTTACGAAGCTTTTGCAGGATGCCTACAAAGAGCCGATCAAAGAGCATCTGGTTGCCAAGCGTGTCGGGCAGATCAAAAAGCAGGGCGGCACCGCGTGCGTTTCCAGCATCCCCCAGCGCGCCGAGAAATTTGGCAAGATCGCTCAAGACGCCGGCTGTGATATTTTTATCGTGCAGTCCACGGTGTCGACGGTGCGGCATATCTCCAGCGAATACAAAACTTTGGATTTCTTTAAATTTTGCAAAGCGATGAAAATCCCCGTGATTATCGGCAATTGCGTCACGTACCAGACGACGCTCGAGCTTCTGGAAACGGGCGCCGACGCGCTTTTGATTGGCGTGGGCCCCGGCGCCGCGTGCACGACGCGCGGCGTATTGGGTCTCGGCGTGCCGCAGGTCACCGCGATCTGCGACGCGGCCGCGGCGCGTGATTTTCACTACAAAAAAACTAGTAAGTACATTCCAATCATCGCTGACGGCGGCATGTCCACGGGCGGCGATGTCTGCAAGGCGTTCGCGTGCGGATCCGACGCCGTGATGGTGGGTTCCGCGTTCGCGCGCGCCAAAGAAGCGCCCGGAGGCGGTCACCACTGGGGCATGGCGACGCCGCACGCTAATCTACCGCGCGGTACCCGGATCCGAGTGGGCACTACCGGCAGTTTAGAAGAAATCCTGTACGGTCCGGCGCGCATGGATGACGGCTCCCAGAATCTCATGGGCGCTCTTTCCACCTGCATGGGCAATGTGGGCGCCAAAAATATCCGCGAGATGCAGCTGGTGGACCTGATCATCGCGCCCTCGATCAAGACCGAGGGCAAAATATTTCAGCAAGTTCAGCGCGTCGGAATGGGCAAGTAGTGACCAAGACTCTGTCCACTCTCGAGATCGCCGAGAAAGCCAAGCCGGTGCAGATCTACGAGATCGCGAAGTCCATTGGCATCCGCGTGGATGAGCTGAAACTCTACGGCAACTTCATCGGGAAAGTTTCGCTCAAAGTGCTAGACCGGGTGGCGGAGCGCGCGCACGGCAAGCTCATCTGTGTAACCGGCATGACGCCCACCAAAGAAGGCGATGGCAAGACCTGCACCAGCATCGCGCTTACCCAGGCGCTGGGGCGTCTCAAGAAAAAAGTCATTTTGTGTCTGCGCGAGCCGTCTTTATCGCCGATCTTTGGCTACAAAGGAGGCGCCGCGGGCGGCGGATTTTCACAGGTACTGCCGATGGACGACATCAATCTCCATTTCACCGGCGATATCCATGCCATCGAAATCGCTCACAATCTTTTGGCGTCCATCGTCGAAAATCATGTTCATCACGGCAACGCGCTCGGTGTCGATCCTGAAAATATTTTCTGGCGGCGCACGCTGGATATCTGCGACCGGCAGCTCCGTGACATCATCGTGGGTTTGTCGAAGGCGAGCCACTTCCCATCGCGCAAGACGGGTTTTGACATTACGGCGGCCAGCGAAGTGATGGCGGCGTTGTCGCTATCCACCTCGATCCGGTCACTGAAATCCAAGCTCGCTAAAATCTCGGTGGCTCTTACGAAGGACGGCCGGCTGATCACCGCCGAAGACCTGAAAGCCGTGGGGGCGATGGCGCTGCTGATGAAAGACGCGGTGATGCCCAATCTCGTGCAGACGCTGGAGGGACAGCCGGTTTTCATTCACACAGGGCCCTTCGCGAATGTGTCGCACGGCAACAATAGTCTTTTGGCGACCACGATGGCGCTGAAGCTCGCCAACTTTGTGGTAACCGAGTCCGGTTTTGCGTCGGATCTGGGTCTTGAGAAGCTTTTTGATATCGTCTGTCGCGAAGGGCGTTTGAAGCCGAGCGTGGTCGTAATGGTGGTGTCGGTGAAAGCGATCAAGTCACACGCACCGGCTTCGGATTCCCAGGGACCCATGTCAGGTGGATTTGAAAATATAAAAAAGCATCTCGAAAATATCCGTCAATTCGGCGTGGCACCGGTGGTCGCGATCAATCGTTTTCCGGTTGATACCGATGCCGAGATCAAGCAGGTCACGAATTTTTTCGCCACGATCGGCGTGGACCACGCGGTGCACGAGGGTGTGCGCTTGGGCGGCGAGGGCGCCGTAGAGCTTGCCGAAAAAGTTTTGAAGGTGATCACCGAAAAACCCAGCGATTTCAAGCCACTTTACGATTTAAATTTACCCATTGAAGAAAAGATCGAGACCTTGGCCGTGCGGCTCTACGGCGCCGAGGGCGTGACGTACACGGACGAAGCGCGGCAAGATTTGGAGCGTATTCGTCGTTTCGGGCTGGACGCGCTGCCCATCTGCGTCGCGAAGACGCCGTATTCGCTGTCGGATGATCTCACGAAAAAGGGCGCTCCCACGGGCTGGAAATTGAGAGTGGGCGGCGTGCGTGCGTACACGGGCGCCGGATTCAATGTGGTGCTCTGCGGCAACATCATGCTGATGCCCGGACTGCCGGAAAAACCAGTGCTTGAAAGGATGAATCTCCTAGACGATGGCCGTACCGAAGGGCTTTTCTAGAGAAACTCTGGAAAAATTTTTGAATCAGCTCGCGTCCGACGCCCCATCACCGGGCGGCGGCGCTGCGGCGGCGCTTACGGGCGCGCTCGGCGTGGGTTTGGCCGAAATGGTGGCACGCATCAATCTGAAGCGTAAAGAGGACACTGCCGCCAAGGCGAGGATCGCGGAGCTGATGCGTCTGCGGCAGAAACTTTTACATCTTATGGACGAGGACACCGAGATTTTTAAGAAACTGTCTATTTTTTATAAAAAGAAAGAATTCGGCGACGCGTATCAAAAGACGCTCAAAGCCGCCGCGTCGATTCCGTTTGCGATGGCCGAGTGCACGGCGAAGGCCATCGAAGAGGCCCGCGGTGAAAAAGAACGCACGAGCCGCTGGCTTTTAAGCGATCTTTTGGAAAGCGGCTGTTTGATCGAAGCGGGATTTTTATCGGCGCGCCTCAATGTCGAGGTCAACTTGAAGGATCTGAAGGACGAGGCATTTGCGCGCCGCATGAAAGAAGCGCTCGATGCGTGGCAGAAAAAAATAGCGGGGCTGAGACATGAAATCTCAAGCTAGCGTGATTTTAGACGGCCGCGAAATAGCCAAGAAATGGCTCGACGCCCTTTTAAGTGAAATCGAATCGCTCGACATCGCCGGGAAGCTGTGTTTGGCGAGCGTGCGCGTGGGTGAGTCGAAAGAGGCGGCGCTGTACTCCAAGGCCATCGAAACTCTTTTGAAAAAAATCGGCGTCGCGTACGAGGCGTGCGTATTTCCTGAAAAGATTTCCGAACGTGAACTGATCTACGAAATTGAAAAGTTAAACCACAACGCGCACTTGACCGGAATACTTATTTTTTCGCCTCTGCCCGGCCATTTAAAGGAAGAAAAGATTCTGGACGCGGTATTCGCTTCCAAGGATGTGGAAGGCCGTCGGTTTCTGCCGGGCTTAACCGACCGCGCCGTGGCGCCAACCGCGCAGGCCGCCGTGGCTCTGGTCGAGGAAGCGGGTGTGCTCTTGGACGGAAAAGAAGCGGTGGTGATCGGTCGAAGTCTCGTGGTGGGAAAACCGGCCGCGCTTTTACTTTTAGAAAAAAACGCGACCGTGACGATCTGCCACTCGCGCACGAAGGACCTGAAATCCCATGTCCAGCGCGCGGACATCTTGATCGCGAGCGCCGGCAAACCGCATCTTGTGCGCGGCGAGTGGATCAAACCGGGGGCGATCGTCGTGGATGTCGGGGTGAACGTCGTGGATGGGAAGGTGATTGGCGACGTGGAGTACGAGGCCGCGAAGGAACGCGCCGGATTTATCACACCGGCCACCGGTGGCGTGGGACCCTTGACGAACGTGATGCTTGTGAAGAATCTTTTGACGCTATGGAAATCATCGAGATCTTAAAATCTAAAAAATTCATCGTGACCGCCGAACTTGGGCCGCCGAAGGGCACGAGCCTGGATTTATTTTTCAAGCACGCGGGGTACGTGAAGCCAATCGTCGATGCGGCCAACGTGACCGATCAACAGGCGGCAAATATGAAGCTCGGCTCCCTAGCCGCGTGCCACGTTTTGAAAGATTTTGGCGTCGAGCCGATCACGCAAGTCACCTGCCGCGACCGCAACCGCATAGCACTTCAGGCGGATCTCTTGTCGGCGGCGGTACTTGGCATCGAAAATATTTTGGTTTTGACCGGGGATCCTATCCACATCGGCGATCATCCGGACGCGAAGCCCGTTTTTGACGTCGACGCGGCGGACTTGATGGCGCTCATAAAAAAAATGGAGGGCGGCCTTGATCTCACCGACCATAAACTCGAAGGCGCGCCTCGGTTTTGTATCGGAGCGGCCCTGAACCCTTGCGTCGAGGATATCGAGACGGAGATTTCCAAAACGCGCCGCAAGATCGAAAAAGGCGCTGAGTTTTTCCAGACTCAAGGGGTCTTTGATCTCGGGCGATTCACGCGCTTCATGGAGCGTTATCGCAAGGAAGGGTTTACGGTGCCGGTGCTAGCCGGTATTATTCTTTTGAAATCCGTCAAGATGGCCGCATTCATGAATGAAAAAATCCCCGGCATTTTTATCCCCAAGGATATGCTGGCGCGGCTCGAGGGCGCCAAAGACGCCCGCGCCGAATGCGTGGCGATCGCTTCGGAAACCATAAAGGCCTTGAAACCCTATGCGCAAGGGATACACCTCATGGCGATCGGCTGGGAAGAGCTTCTCCCCGATATCGCTTCCCGCTCGCTTCGTTAGACAAAAAGTTAGCGGTAAAAAACTCGCGATGTTGACCGCGTATGACGCGCTGACGGCTTCCATTTTAGAATCCTGCGGTGTCGACATGATTTTAGTGGGCGATTCGGTGGGGATGGTGCTCTTGGGGTACGGCGACACGCGCTCGGTGAGCGTCGAAGAGCTGCTGCATCACGCGAAGGCCGTGCGGCGCGGCGCGCGGCGGGCGTTTGTGGTGGCGGATCTGCCGTATGAGGCGATTTCGAAAGGGCCGCTCCGGGCGCTTGAGGCGGCGCGGCGGTTTATCCGGGAAGCGGGCGCGGACGCGGTGAAGCTCGAGTGGAATGCCGAAGCGCTGGCGATCACCGAAGTTCTCGTTAAAAATAATATTCCGGTGATGGGGCATGTCGGTTTGACGCCTCAAACCGTGACGCGACCGCAAGATTTTGGGGTGCGGGGCCGTGACGCGCGGTCCGCCAAAAAGATCCTCGAAGGGGCCGTCGGTTTTGAGCGGCGCGGGGCGTTTTCCGTGGTCTTGGAGTGCATTCCGTCGGAGCTGGCTTTAACGATTACCCGGACTTTAAAGATTCCCACGATCGGGATTGGCGCGGGCGCGGCGTGTGACGGGCAAGTGCTCGTGTTTCAGGATTTGGTCGGGCTTTTTACAAAGTTCAAACCAAAGTTTGTTAAAAGATATCTTAATCTAGAAAGGCCTGTAAAGAAAGCTGTGACGCAATATATTCGTGATGTTAAGAGTGGAAAATTTCCGGATTCGCGGCATTCGTTTCCAGGGACAGTCCCGGGACTGTCCCTCCACGGTCAGGGACAGTCCCGGGACTGTCCCTGGGAGCGATCATGAAGATTAAAGCGCTGGGCATGATTTCCGGCGGACTCGACTCGACGCTCGCCGCGAAGATCTTGGTGGACATGGGCGTGGAAGTGGAAGGGATCAACTTTTCCACCGGATTTTGCGTCACCGAGCACACGCGGCAGTTTAAGTCCGACGAGAAAAAGCCGCTTCGTCCCAATGAAGCGCTGCGGCTGGCCGGCGAGCTCGGTTTTAAACTGCACATCGTCGATATTTCCAAGGACTATCTGCCGGTGGTGACAAACCCGAAATACGGCTATGGGCAGAATTTAAACCCCTGCATCGACTGCCGGATTTTCATGATGAAGCGCATGCGGCGTTTCATGGACGAGTATGGCGCGCAATTTATCTTTACCGGTGAAGTGTTGGGTCAGCGGCCGATGTCCCAGCATAAACAGGCTTTGAAAACGATCGAGCGCGACGCGGGGTTGGAGGGGCTAGTGCTACGCCCCTTGTCGGCACAGCTTCTCGATCCTACGATTCCCGAAATCAATGGGTGGGTGGACCGCGAAAAACTTTTAGCTTTATCCGGGCGCTCCCGTAAGCCCCAGATCGAGATCGCCAAAGAGCTTCACATGGATGATTATCCCCAACCTGCCGGCGGCTGCTGTTATCTCACGGACCCGCAGTACGCCAAAAAACTCCAGGACTTTTTTGATCACAATGGCAAAGAAAATCTGACGAATGAGGATGTGATCTTGTTAAAAGTGGGGAGGCATTTTCGCGTATCGCCGCGCATCAAAGCGATCGTGGGCCGCAATGAGCTTGAGAATAATTTTCTCAAGGCCTATCAGAAAAATCGCCACGCGTTTATCGTGCCGGATTACCCCAGCGCCCACATGCTCTCCGAAGTGCGCGAAGGCGCGCTTTCCGAAGAGGAAATCCGAACGCTCGCGTCGCTGGCTGTGCGCTACTCGGACGCGCCCAAAGGCGAGGCCGTGGCGGTGGAGTACTGTCACAAGGACTCCGCGCGGAGGCTAGAAGCCGCGGCGCTGGACGAGGGCGTGCTTTCCGGGTGGAGACTCTAGTGGAGCTCTGGCACCGCTGGTGGCTGTGGATTCACCTGGGGCTCATCTTTACCGGTTTTTTCTTTTTGGCGGCGGCCGGCGCGGCGGCCTTGATGTATTTATTTCAGTCGGCGCAATTAAAGAGCCATCATCCGAACGCGCTGTCGCTTCGGCTTCCCTCACTCGATTCGATCGACCGCCTGCATCTTTTAGCGCTATTTTGGGGGATATTGTTTTTTTCATTAGGAATACTGACGGGCTTGCTGTGGGCGAACGAGTCGCATGCGCTGGCCAATGTTTTCCGCCTGCCAAAAGTATCGCTGTCTTTGGTCACCTGCCTCGCGTACTGGGCGGTGTGGGCCGTGCGCGTGAGCGCTTTGCGGCGCGGGCAGAAGATCGCTTACAGCACACTGCTTCTCGGAGGACTTCTCGTGTTGACGTTTGTGAGCGCCTATGCGGTGCCGGCCAAGACCGTGGCGGGAGTTTGAATGGAAATACTGGTGCTCGGTTTAAATCACAAGACGGCGCCCGTGGAACTGCGGGAGAGGTTCAGCATCCCGGGAAACCGCGTGCACGAATTTTTAGGTCACTTGAGAGACCGCGAGATTTTCGAAGAGCGGCTTGTTTTGTCCACCTGCAACCGCACGGAGCTTTACGGTGCTGCGCAGAATCCGGACCGCTCCGTGCGCCAAGCCAAGGAATTTTTAAGCGAATACGCGCGCATGGATTTGGAGCCGGTCGCGGACAAATTTTATCTCTTTAAACAACCGCATTCGGTGGAGCATCTTTTTTCCGTCGCGTCGGGGCTGGACTCGATGGTGCTCGGCGAAACCGAGATTTTGGGACAGGTGAAAGATTCCTATTCTTTAGCTCAAGGGTCTCAACACACAGGCAAGGCGCTAAACGCTCTTTTCCAGCGTTCGTTTAAAACGGCTAAGCAGCTGCGCACCCACACCGAGATCGGCACGCGCAAAGTGGGTATCGCCTCGATCGCGGTGGATCTAGCGTCCAAGATTTTCAAGTCTTTGCGCGGCACGCGCGTGATGGTAATCGGAACAGGCGAGATGGCGACGCAAGTCACAAAGGCGATCGTCTCGCGCGGCGCTTTTCCGCTCGTCGTCTCGAGCCGCCACTTTGAGCGCGCCGTGGCGATGACGCAGATGCTCGGCGGCGAAGCCGTGCATTTTGACCGTTTCCAGGATCGCGTCAAAGAGGTGGATATCCTGATCGCGTCCACGGAGGCGCCGTGTTTACTGGTGCAGGAGTACCAGGTGAAAACCTGGATGAAGCTGCGCCAGGAGCGGCCTCTATTTTTGATCGATATCGCGGTGCCGCGCAACGTCGACACCGCGGTGGAAAAGCTGGACAACGTGTACCTCTACAACATCGACGACCTGCAAAAGATTGCCGACGAAAACCGCGCGTTTCGCGAAACGCAGCTCAAGGAATGCTTTCGGTTCGTGAAAAACCAGTCCGGGCTTTACATGAACTGGTTTGCGCGCGAGTTTGGCTCTTGACGGTCCGAATCGGAACCCGCGGGAGCGCGTTGGCGCTGGCGCAGAGCGGCGGGATTTTAAGAGCTCTTCAGAAATCTCATCGGGGGATTCATTTTAGGCTCGTGGTCGTGAAGACGATGGGTGACAGAAACCAACGCTCCGATATTTTTGATCACGGGGTTGTCGGGATTTTTACAAAAGAGCTTGAGAAGGCGCTCTTTGCGCGCGCGATTGATATTGCGGTGCATTCTTTAAAAGATCTGCCGACGGATTTGCCGCGCGGCTTGCGGCTTGCCGCGTTTCCCAAACGGGAGGATGCGCGGGACGTTTTGATTTCTAGGAAACGGTATTCTTTAAAGACGCTGCCCAAAGGCGCGGTCGTGGGGACCGGGAGTCCTCGCCGCAAGCGCCAGATGGAGCACGCGCGATCCGATTTACGGCTCGTGGACATACGCGGAAATCTCGATACGCGCGTGGGAAAAGTTTTAAAGGATAAGACGCTGGATGCGGTGGTGGTGGCGCGCGCCGGACTCTTGCGGCTGAAAAAGTTTTCGCGCTACGCGCGGCCGATTCCGGAAGAGCAGGTTCTGCCGGCGGTGGGGCAAGGAGCGCTGGGGCTCGAGGTGCGCGCCGAGGACCGCCGGACGCGCTCGCTCGCTCGGAAGCTGAATCATCGTCCGACGGAAATGAAGGTCACAGCCGAGAGAGCGTTTTTGAAAGAACTCGAAGGCGGATGCCGCGTGCCGGTGGGAATCGTCTCCAAGCTCAAAGCCGGCAAGCTGGCTCTCGAAGCGATCGTGTTTTCCGTATCCGGTGACGCCTGGACCCGCCAGGCGATCACCGGCCCGGCCTCAAAAGGCGAATATCTTGGAAAAAAGTTAGCTAAGAAATGTCTCAAATGTCTATGAGCGGTAAAGTTTATCTTGTGGGAGCGGGGCCGGGGGATCCGGGACTGTTGACGGTCAAGGCGAGGGCGCTGATCGAGGGGGCGGACCTGATTGTTTACGATTACCTCGCGAATCCGGATCACTTGGTTTATGCCCAACCCGGCGCCCAAAAGATCTGCGTGGGCAAGCGCTTTCGCTATCACCCTTTGTCTCAAGGTAAAATCAATCGTCTGATTGTCCAAGCGGCGCGCCAGGGCCAAATCGTCGTGCGCTTAAAAGGCGGCGATCCGTATCTTTTTGGCCGCGGCGGCGAGGAAGCGCTTTATTTGCAAAAGCATCGCGTGCCCTTTCAGGTGATCCCGGGGGTCACCAGCGCCACGGCTTGCGCGGCCTATGCCGGCATTCCACTGACCCATCGGGATTACAGCTCGTCGATTACTTTTTTGACGGGCCACAAGGCCGATGACAAAAGTCTGGATGGTTTGGGTTGGGAAAAAATCGCCCAGCTAAAAGGCACCCTCGTTCTTTACATGGGTTTTTACCATTTAAAAATAATCGCCGAGCGTCTCATGAAGGCCGGTATGCCGCGCCGCACGCGGGTAGCCGTCATTGAATGGGGCACGCTGCCGCGCCAGCGCTCTTGCGACGGGACGCTTTCCGATATCGCGAGCGTCGTGAAGAAAAGAGGTCTTCGCGCCCCCTGCATTATCGTTATCGGCCGCGTCGTGGAGCTTCGCCGGAAGCTCAACTGGTTCGAGAAGCTACCGCTTTTTGGCAAAAGAATTGTGATCACGCGCATGCGCGAGAAATCGAGAGAGTTCGCGCGTAAGCTCGAGGCGTTGGGCGCCGAAGTGCTGGAGTTTCCGACGATCGAGATTCGGCCCTTACGGTCTTTTAAAGCCATCGACGCCGTGGTTCGGCGGATTGACGATTTTGACTGGGTGGTGTTCACAAGCACCTACGGCGTCGAGACTTTCTTTGAGACGCTGAGAATGCAGGGTTTTGACGCGCGGCGTTTAAACGGGGTGCGCTTTGCCACCGTGGGTCCGGAAACGGACAAGGTGTTGGGCGCTTACGGTGTGCGCTCGGACTTGCGGCCCCGGCGCTACGAAACGCGGGCGATCGTGGACGCGTTTCGTGAGAAGCTGTCCGATCTTAGCGGCAAAAAAATACTGCTGGTACGCACTGACATTGCGCCTCCGGCTTTGGAAGAGGGCTTGAAGAAACTTGGGGTTGATGTCGCCCGTGTGGTGGCCTATCATACGAGGATCCCGCGCGAGGTGCCGAACGGCATCCGCCGCATGATTTTGGGAGCCCGCGTGGATGCGGTCGCGTTTACGAGCTCCTCGACCGCCGAACATTTTGTTAAAATAATAGGTCGAAAGAGAACGAAAGCGCTTTCCAAAAAAATCGCGTTTGCGAGCATTGGTCCCGTGACTTCCGCGACGCTTCGGCGTTTGGGTGTGGTACCGGCTTGCGAAGCGCGTATTTTTACGACGGATGGACTGACGGAGGCTTTATGCGGCGCTTGCGGCGCTTAAGAGAAAACTCGAAAATACGGTCCATGCTCTCCGAGCACCGGTTGCTCGCGCGCGAGCTTGTTCAGCCTTTATTTATAAAGGAAGGCATCGCCGGCCCTCAAGAAATCGCTTCCATGCCGGGCCAGGTTCAATGGACACTGCGCACAGCGGTCGAGGAGGCCAAAAAAATCGAGGCGCTCGGTATCCCAGGCGTGATTTTATTTGGAATTCCTAAAACGAAAGACGCCGTGGCCAGCCAAGCGTTTCTAAAAAGCGGCGTTATTCAGAAAGCAATTACGGCGATCAAAAAGGCCTGTCCGAAACTTCTGGTCATCAGCGACGTGTGCCTGTGTGAATACACAAGCCACGGCCATTGCGGAATTATAAAGGTCGAAGGTCGCAGGTCGAAGGGTGAAGGGCGGGTGAAGATCGACAATGACGCGACTCTGAAAATTTTGGCGAAGGCGGCGCTGTCGCACGCGCGCGCGGGGGCGGATGTCGTGGCGCCGTCCGACATGATGGATGGCCGTGTGCGGGCGATACGCGAAACGTTAGACAAAAATGATTTCAAAGAGCTGCCCATTTTGTCGTATGCCGTGAAGTACGCGTCGGCGTTTTACGGGCCTTTCCGCGAGGCGGCCGAGAGCGCGCCTAAGTTTGGCGACCGTGCCGGCTACCAGATGAATCCCGCTAATTTCCGGGAAGCGATCCGCGAGGCCGAGACGGATGTGGCGGAAGGAGCCGATATGTTGCTCGTGAAACCCGCGCTGGGTTACGGAGATATTCTTTACGCGTTGAAGAAGAAGTTTTCCTGTCCGGTGGGCGCCTACAGCGTCAGCGGAGAGTACTCGATGGTCCAAGCGGCGGCTGCCCGAGGCTGGCTGGATGAAAAGAAGACGGCGCTTGAGATTCTCTTGGGGCTCAAGCGCGCGGGCGCTGACTTTATCATCACGTACTGGGCCAAGGACGCCGCGCGGTGGCTCGCGTGAACCCTGTCTGGAAGATGTCACAAAAATATCTCGTGGGGGGCGTCAATAGCCCGGTGCGTTCTTTCCGCTCGGTGGGGGGTGAGCCTGTTTTCATGGAGCGCGGGCGCGGCGCCTATTTGGTGGACCGATCCGGGCACGCGTACGTGGATTTTTGCCTGTCCTGGGGAGCGATTTTGCTGGGGCACGCGGACCCGGGTGTCTTTTTAGCCGTCCAAAGCGCGGCCGAAAAAGGCATGAGCTTCGGGACGGTCACGGAGCGTGAGGCGAGATTAGCGAAAAAAATCCAAGAGTTTTTGCCCAGTCTCAAAAAGATTCGGTTTATGAGTTCCGGCACCGAAGCCGTGATGACCGCGCTGCGCTTAGCGCGGGGATTTACGCGTAGAAAAAGAATCGTGAAGTTTGAGGGCTGTTATCACGGTCATTCGGACAGTTTGCTCGTGAAAGGCGGAAGCGGCCTCGCAACACTGGGCTTGGCAGACTCGCTCGGCGTCCCGCCGGAACTCGCGGCATTGACGACGGTGCTGCCTTACAACGACGCGCCGGCTGTCCGGGCTGTATTTAAAAAACACAAGGACATCGCGTGCGTCATCGTGGAGCCGATCGCCGGGAATATGGGCGTGGTGCCGGCGACGAGAGAATTTTTAGACGCTTTGAGAATCGAGACGCGAAAAAGCGGGGCGCTGCTCGTTTTTGACGAAGTGATTTCTGGGTTTCGCGTGGGTTTACGCGGCGCGCAAGGTTTTTACGATATCACACCGGATTTGACGACGCTGGGAAAGATCATCGGCGGCGGTTTGCCGATCGGCGCTGTGGGCGGCCGCTCGGAGATCATGGATCACCTAGCGCCTCTCGGGGGTGTGTACCAGGCGGGGACTCTGTCCGGAAACCCGCTGTCAATGGCCGCGGGGTTGGCGGTGCTGGGCCGAGTGTCGGGGGATTTTTATAAAAAGCTGAACCGGAAAACGGATGATTTTCTAAAAGAAGCCGCCGCGGTTTTTAAACGCCGTGGGATCCCCGTACGTTTTCAAAGCGCGGGAAGCATGTTTGCGCCGTTTTTTACGGGCCGGCCCGTGAGCGATTTTCGCTCGATCCCGACAAGCCACGTGCGTACGTATAGAAAAATTTTTCATAAAATGCTAAGCTCATGCGTTTACTGGCCGCCGTCGGCGTACGAGGCGTTTTTTATCTCGTCGGCGCATGGCGAGCGCGAGTTTGATAAATTTTTGAGGGCCGTATGAACCGTTTCGCTTTTTTGTTGCTGGGGGTTCTGCTCATGGGAGCCGACACCGCCGGTCCAAAGCCTTTCGAGCTGTCCCAACATCTTATGGGGACAGAATTTGAGATCAAGATTTTTGACGGCCAATTCTCGCAAGGGCAGCTACTGCGTATCTCGCAGGGCGCCTTTGAAGTGGTCCAAAAACTGGAAGAAGGGCTATCCAGTTTTAAAGATACGAGTCTGATCGCTGAAGCCAACCGACTGCCGGTGGGTGAGGAGATCACGCTCGATGCCGACGCGTTTTACGTGCTTCAGAAAGCGCAGGAAATTTCCGCGGAGTCGGACGGGGCGTTTGATGTGACCGTGTGGCCGCTCAAAAAATTGTGGATGGCGGCCAAGGAAAAGTCCGAGCCGCCGACCGCCGACGCGATTCACGAGGCTCTGACGCGCGTCGGTTACCGGGGTCTCGAGCTGGACGCCGGCAGAAAAACACTCACGATCCGAAGTTTGGGGGTGCAGGTGGATCTCGGGGGCGTCGCTAAGGGCTACGCGATCGATCAAGCCGCGCGGTATTTGGCAGATCAGGGTGTGCGTTCGGCCATGATCAGCGGTGGCGGCAATATGCGTTTTATTGGGTCGCCCGCGGAACCACGAGGGTGGAGGGTAGGTGTGGATCACCCGCGTTTGGTGGATCATCGGGCGCTCGTGGTGGAGCTGCCCGAGGCGCGTGCCGTATCGACCTCCGGAGACTATGAGGATTTTTTTATTTATAGAGGCAGGCGCTATTCGCATATTTTTGATCCGCGCACGGGCCAGCCGGCCGATACGCGCGTCGCGAGCGTTACCGTGATCGCCAAAGACGGGACATTGGCGGATGCTTTGAGCACCGCGTTTTTTGTCCTGGGTCCCGAAAGGGGTTTCGCGCTGGTCGAGCGCTACGGGCAAGAAGACGCGGCCGCGATCTGCATCGAGGAGACGCCCGAAGGCGAGCTTATTTTAAGCAGTTCGGAAAATATTCAAAGGTTGCTCAGGGACATTCAGCTATGACAAAACTTCATCTGGCGCTAGACTCGATCTACGCGCCCGTGCAGACAGGGCTCGACGGGTTTTCGAGGAGACTCAAAGAGGAGCTTTACCACCCGGATACGTTGATGCGCGATGTGAACGCGCATCTTTTAAAGATGACGGGGAAGTTTTTACGTCCGGCGCTTGTTTTTTTGACATCGCGTTTGGGGCGCCCGAGCGAAGCCCAAGCGATGGATCTGGCGCTCGCGGTGGAGCTGATCCACACGGCGACTCTGGTGCACGACGATATCATTGACGGCTCGGACTTTCGACGCAACCAGCCGTCCGTTTTTTCCAAGTGGGGACGCGAGATTTCGATCATCTCCGGCGATTATCTCTATGCGCGCGCGTTTATGCTGATCGCCCGACTCGAGGACGTGTGGTTCAACAAGGCCTTTTCGGCTTGCGCACGCGTCTTATGCGAAGGCGAGATGCGCCAGGTGGAGAAGCGCAGTGAGTTTCTGATGAGCGAAGAAGAGTATCTCGATATTATTGAGCGCAAAACCGCGGCGCTTTTTCGTACGGCCTGCGCGGGCGGGGCCTATTTGGGGCGATGTCCGGAAGCCGCGGTCGGCGCGCTGGACCAGTATGGCCGGAGTCTCGGAATGGCGTTTCAGATCGTGGACGATTGCCTGGATCTTGTGGGAGACTCCGAGACGCTCGGTAAAAAAGCGGGGCTGGACCTCGATAAAAACGATATCACACTGCCTATTTTGTATTTATTTCAAGGCCTCGCTCCCGGCCGGCGTCAGGCGCTTGAAAAGACGCTCAAAGAAAACGGCGGCAATGTTTTTTCAGAAATCAAATCCTTAGCCGTGGAGCACCAGTCGGTGGAGCGCGCGATGCAGCGCGCCCACGCATTTACTCACGACGCCATGGACAGTTTGAAACAAATCACCGCTTCACGGTACAAAGACAGCCTAGCCGACCTCGCGCATTATAACCTGGAACGGGTGCGCTAGTTTGGATACAATAGGGACACTATGTTTGGAATCGGAATGCCGGAACTGATTGTCATTTTGTTGGTCCTGCTCCTTCTTTTCGGGGCCAACCGCCTGCCTGAGATCGGAAAAAGCCTCGGCGAAGCCATTCGCGAATTCAAGAAGTCGATGAAGGATGGCGACGGCGAGAAAAAGCCGTAACGGTTTTCCTATGCCCAATACACGCGTGGTCGTAGCCATGTCCGGCGGTGTCGATAGTTCCGTAGCGGCTTTTATTTTAAAAGAGCGCGGACTGGACGTGATCGGCGTGACCATCAAAACCTGGAGCTCGAACGAGTGCCGCGATGAGCGCTCGAAGGGCTGCTGCTCGATCCGCGACATTGACGACGCGCGCGCCGTGGCGCGTCAGATCGGGATTCCCTACTACGTGATGGACCTGTCCACGGATTTTAAGGAAAAGGTCATCGATTACTTTGTCGATGAATATTTGGGAGGCCGCACACCCAACCCCTGCATAGAGTGCAACCGCCACATCAAGTTTGGCCTGCTTCTAAAAAAAGCCGATGAGTTGGAGGCGGGTTTCGTGGCCACGGGCCACTACGCGCGGATCGGGTTTGATGAGCGTGAGCGGCGCTACTTTATCCGTGAAGGCGTCGACGCCTCGAAAGATCAGTCCTATGTTTTATTTGGGCAGACGCAAGGCCAGCTGGCGCGCGCGCTGTTGCCGGTGGGAGACCTGGAAAAGCCGGCGGTGCGCGCGATGGCCGAACGTCTAGGTTTGCGCGTATTCGACAAGCCGGACAGCCAAGAGATCTGTTTTGTGAAGAAAAGCTATGGCGATTTTTTAAAACAATACGC
Source organism: uncultured Planctomycetia bacterium (assembly GCA_964372765.1). Classification (GTDB taxonomy): domain Bacteria; phylum Omnitrophota; class Gorgyraeia; order 2-02-FULL-51-18; family CAYJSE01; genus CAYJSE01. The sequence goes on from CAYJSE010000004.1 coordinate 19,426, forward strand.
GCCGGAGAAAATTCCGGGTCAAGGCGCCTTTGTGACGCCGGACGGGGAGGTGGTGGGCCAGCATAACGGGCATCACTTGTATACCGTGGGGCAAAGAAAAAGGGTACGCATCACAAACCCCGACCCTTATTTTGTCACGGGCGTTAACGCCGGGACCAATCAAGTCACGCTGGGCTCGGAACAGGATCTGTACAAAGAGGAGATGTTTGTCTCTCGGGTCAACTGGTTTTTAAACCCACGCACGGGTCCCGTCGACGTCAAGATTCGTTACAAGCATGTGAAGACCCCAGGCGAAATTATCGAAATAAACGGGTCGGACGCGCGTTTAAAATTTAAGTTTCCCCAGAAGGCCATTACTCCGGGACAGGCCGCGGTATTTTACGACGGAGATAGGGTTTTGGGAGGTGGGTGGATAGAGTAGATTTGGGCGGCGTAACTCAGTGGTAGAGTAGCGGACTCATAAGCCGTTTGTCATAGGTTCGATCCCTATCGCCGCCAATAGTTTATAGAGATTTTTTTGAGTCATGATCGGTATCCTTTGTCCCAGCACCTTCGAATATGAGTATTTGAGCGCGGCGCATCTGGAGCGCCTGGGGGCGAAGCTTGTGTGCTCCGGCATGGGGAAGCTGCGCGCGGGGTTCGCGTGTCACCGTCTTCTGGTAGAAAACCCGGGGTTGAGTGGGATATTGCTCATCGGCTACGCGGGCGGGCTGACCGAGGATCTTCAAGTGGGCGATGTGGTGGAGCCCTCACTTTTTGTCGAGCAGGACTACTGCGCCGAGCCGTTTGAGAAATTTCCCAACGAGATCCGGAAGAGACGGCCCAAGCTTTTAAGCGAGTCGCTCGAATCCGTCATGCTGACCCAGGACCGTTTTTTGACCGAGAATCCATACAAAAAGGACATGGGACGTTACGCAGGCCAAAAAATCGCCTGTGACATGGAATCCTACGCGGTTGCGCACTTTTGCGAAAACTCCGGCATCCGCTATGGCGTCGTGAAGCTGATCTCGGACTCAGCCGACGCCCACGCCGACCACGATTTTCTAAAGGCCTGCCGGGACCTAGCGCCGAAACTGCAAAAGGCGGCTCTAGAAGCCGTCCGGCAACTTTCACACGAAGCGGCGGCGGTTTCATGACGAAGCTATTGACGATCGACGATGAGGCGGAGTTTACGGCGATGATCGAGAGCTACTTTGGCCCGCGCGGCTACCGGGTGTTTGTCGCCCAGGACGGGGACTCGGGGCTCGCGATGGCGCTTGAAACAAAACCCGATGTGTGCCTCATCGACCTCAAGATGCCCGGCAAGCACGGTGATGAGATCCTCACTATTCTTAAAAAAGAATACCCAAAAATTCAGTGCATCATGATCACGGCCTCGGAGGGTGAAGGCAAGACGCGCGCGCGGCTTCTGGAGCTCGGCGCCTACGCGTGCTTTGATAAACCGCTCACCTCCCTCAAGGATTTAGAGCAAAAAATCAAGGAAGCGTTGACATAAACGCGCCCCGGAGCCATGATTATGTCTTTAGCGCAGGTAAGGCCCTATTTAGCCACGTTGTCATTGCGAGCGACCGAAGGGAGCGAAGCAATCTCGCTCTTGAACACGAGATTGCTTCGTCGCTTCGCTCCTCGCAATGACGCTTACCTGCGTTAAGAGCATAATCGTGCCCGGAGCCCCCATTTCCGGGGCGTTGTTATTTGACAAAATGTATTAAATATGATACATTTTATTTATGCTTCCTTTTGGACAAATCGTTTACCTATGGCGCGTGGACCGGGGGATGACTCAAAACGAGCTTTCCAGAGGGTCGGGTGTGTCACGGCCTAATCTATCCGCGATAGAAAATGGCGTTCGAAGTGTGACACTTGAAACGGTTCATAGTTTGGCCCGGAGCTTGGGAGTTCGGGCGGGCGAACTGGTGGACGGCACTTTGCCGAGTCCTACACATCTCACTTTGACCCGAACGCGCATGGATCGCATCGCGCGGCGCGTGGCGGGAGAAGATATTTCTTTGAGCCGGGATGAAAAAAAACTGGCGGATGATCTGCGCTCGCTGGTCAAGCAAAAATTATCCATGAACCGTTCCAAGCGAAACCGGTTGCCTCGATCTGCGCGGCGCGAGAATTTGGTATTTTTAAAACTCAAAGACGAAATCGGAGCCGCTTCCCTGCAGAATCTTTTTAGTCGGATTGAGAAAAAAGCGGGCCTTGCTCATGAATAAGGACACAATCGTCGATTTTTTTGAACAACTTTCACGATACTACCCCAAGTCATGTCAGATTCTGGTGACGGGCGCCGTGGCGGCGGCTCTGTATGGACGTGTGCGGCCTACGCGTGATATTGATTTTGAGTTTAGATTAAAAAGCGCTTCCACGGGGTCCGCGGAAGCGGACGCGGAAGAATTTATCCGTGCCGCCAATGCGGTCGGTCGAGAAACGGGGATTGATATCCAATGCGCGGAAGATATCGACCGATGGTCCTCGATCACGCTGCACGGCTATAGAGAGCACTCTTATTTTTATCAAAAGTTTGGGCAGCTCGAAGTTCGGTTGATGGAGCCCAGCTATTGGGCGATCGGAAAGTTGTCTCGGTACGTGGATCCGGATATTCGTGATCTAATTCATGTTTTGCAAAAGACAGAAACTCCTTGGCAGGAGCTGGCGCGGGTCGCGGGCACGGCGTTGCGTAAAAGCCCAAAGTCGACCGCCTGCTTCCTGTTTCGCAAGCAGACAGAAAATTTTCTCAATTCCTACGGGAGTCAAATCTGGGGAAAAGATTTTGACGCAAAACAGGCGGTGCAAGATTTTTTGAAAGCCGCTGGTATATCGTGATAAAATAAATCCATGATAGAGCAGAGAACCGCCGAACGGTTTACCCCCCACGCGCCTCTCTACGCGACAATCCGCGCGCGCTCCGTCGCCGCGGGCCGCTTCACCGTGCAAAATATCAGTAAAAAAGGAATCTGCGTCGACGCTCCATCGCGCCTGCCCAAGGACGAAGAGTTTGACATCGAGCTCGGCCGCGGCACGAGCGGCCAGGCCGGTCATTTCCAGGCGCATGTGGTCTGGCAGGACCGGCACCGGGCCGGCTTTATGTTTCGTCTCGCCAATCAAAATGAAGAGTTCCTGGAAGAAATCTTGAGTCAGGTGAAATAAATTCGCATGCCCGCCAAGCTGCTCGTGGTGGACAATGAAATCGATATCTGCAACTTTGTGAAGTCATTTTTTGAAGTGCGCGGACTGAAAGTGATCACGGCCATAAACGGCGACGAGGCGATGTCGCTGTTGGTCAAGGAGAACCCGGACATTGTCCTTTTGGACGTCATGATGCGCACTGAAACGGAAGGCCTCGAGTTTCTACCCAAGATCAAACAGGCCAAGCCCGGTATAAAAGTGTTGATGGTGACGGGCGTGGAGGATGAGTCGTCTATCCAGGAGGCCAAGCGGCTTGGCGCCGACGATTACATCACAAAGCCCTTGGTGCTGGAGTACCTGGAAGGGACGGTGTTGGGAAAGATCAAGAGTTTAGTTCGTCGTTAGGAGAAAGACCATTTATAGCCGCATTGATTACCAGGAAGCTCTTCTAAACGCCTCCAAGAGCATGATCCGGGTGAAAGACCCGGTGACGCTTCTTCGCATCATCACGCGTTTCATCGACCGCCAAATCGGCGCCACGCATGTGGCTATACTTTTGTACCAGCGCCACCGCGACGCGTATGTGCTGATTGATTCGAAAGGCGACGGCGGTATCAAAATTCCGGTCGGCTATGTGCGCATCCCGCGCGACTCGGCGCTGGTGCAGTTTTTTGTCTGCGCCAACAACGGCCACTTCGCGCGCAAAGAGGCGCTTATCTACAGCGAGCTCGAGCATTTGCAGAATTTTGAGATTTTTGTGAATAAAAAGGAAGATCGCGCGATCCACTATGGCGATATCAAAAGCCAGATGGAGTATCTGCGAGCGTCGATCTGCATCCCGAGTTTTTATAAAAATGAGCTAGTCGGCGTGCTGGTGCTGGGCGAGAAGCTGTCGGCCGAGCCGTACATGAATGAAGAGATCAACCTTTTCGTGACGCTGGCCAACGACGTCGCGATGGCCGTGAAAAACGCGGAGTTGATCCAGGACCTAAAGTTCGCGTTTGACAAGGAGCACCGGCTTTTTATCCACACCGCGATCGCGCTCGCAACCGCGATCGACGCGCGCGACCGCTACACGCACGGACACTCCGAGCGCGTGTCCCACTACAGCCTCGTGATCGCCAAGGAGCTGATTGATACCGGCCGGATGCAGTTTGACCGCGAGTTTATGGAAACCGTGCAGTTGTCGGCGTTGCTGCACGATGTGGGCAAGATCGGCATTCGCGACCAGATCCTGAACAAGCCCGAGAAGCTGACGTCTGAAGAGTTTGAGACCATGAAAATGCATGTCCAGATCGGCGGCTCGATCGTGAAGTCGATCAAGGGTTTGAGCAATCTCGACCACGGGATTTTGTATCACCACGAACGCTTCGACGGCAAGGGCTACCCGCATGGTTTGAAGGGCTATGAGATTCCGCTGATCGGACGCATCGTGAATGTGGCCGACTCGTTTGACACGATCGCCACCGCGCGCGCCTACAAGGAAGCGACGGTGCAGAACGACGCGTTTTTGGAGCTCAAACGTTGCGCCGGCAGTCAGTTTGACCCCGATATCGTCGAGGCGTTTTACAACGCTTATCAAAAAGGGAAGCTTTCGAAAAAGGAGTACACAAGCTTCGATTTTTCGAGACTCCATTGACATTTGACCGCGGGGTGCTACAATAACCCAAATATTCAAGACAAATGTTCAAGAAAGGGAGTGTACATTTAAGATGAAAAAGTATCGTTGGTTTGGATTTCTTGTGTTTTCTGGCCTTATTCTTTTATCGTCTAGTAGCGTGTTCTTTGCCGAAGAGACGGCTGTGCCGGCGGCGGTAGACAGCGCGACCGAACTGGCCACCGAGCCGGCTTCGGTTGCCGCGGCTCCCGTGGAAGCGGCTCCGACAGAGCCCGCCGTGTCTGAAGAGCCGCCGATGGTTTCTGCGGAAACGCTCGAGTTTGTGTCGGGTGAGGTGACGGCTATCGATGCCACCGCGGGAACGATAACCTTGAAACTGTATGGCGATCTCGAGGACGGTTCTGCCGACAAGGTGGTGACGATCACCGCGGACGCCAATACGGATATCACCGATGGTGAAAATGACCGCACACTCGCGTCCGTCGAAGCCGGCACCGAGGTGGACGTCGAATACGACCCAGCCACGAATAAATCGACCTACGTCTTCATTTACTGATTTCCGTCAAATTCTAGAATACTTTGAACGGCTGAACCGCCAGGCCGGTCTCCTGCGAAAGGGGGACCGCGTGGTGGCGGCTGTTTCCGGCGGCCCCGACTCGGCGGCGCTTTTATTCCTGCTCTCAAAACTCCGTAAGAAATACCGGCTTGTTGTTTCAGCGGCGCATCTCAACCACGCGATTTTGAGCGCCGCGCCTAGATTCGAGGCGCGCGCGCGTGAATGGGCGGCGGAGCTTTCGATCCCTTTTTATTCCAAGACCGTGCGGGTGCATGACGCGGCCCGCCGCGAAAAACGCTCGCTCGAAGAGGCAGGACGGCTCGCGCGCTACCGGTATTTCAAGGAAGTGGCGCGGCGCACGCGTTCCGCGAAGATCGCCACCGCGCACACGCTGGACGATCAGGCGGAAACCATGCTGATGCGCATCGTGCGCGGCACGGGTTTACGGGGGCTTGTGGCGATTCGCCCCAAGCGGCCCGAGGGTGATTTCGAGATCATCCGGCCGCTTCTCGGCGTTACCAAAGATGAGATCCTTTCTTTTTTAAAAGAAAATAGCATTCGCTTTGAACGCGACCCTTCGAACCGCGACGCGGATTTTTTACGCAACCGCGTCCGTCACGTGCTGCTGCCGCTTTTGGAAAAATGGAATCCCAATCTGCGCCGGAATTTGGCGCAGCAGCAGGCTGTGTTTCAGGAAATTCAGGACTACCTAGATTGCGCGGCGGCGGCGGCTCTGCGGAGGGTGGGGGTGGCACGCGGGAAACTTTCTTTGGAGGCGTTTCGCCGGCTGCCGGCTGCGATGCAGCGCGAAGTGATGTTTAAAATATTGGAAATACAAAAAGGCGACACACGCGCGTTTACATTCGCGCACATCGAAGCGCTGTGTCAGCTGGCACAGTCCCGCGAAGAGGGCCTGTGGCTTTCGCTGCCCGGCGCTCTGCGCGTCCGAAAGTCCGCGTCGTTTATGCAAGTTGACACAAACCAGCGATCCGCCTATAATCGCCGGCAAAGTAAAAGGAGGTTTTTGAATGTCGAAAGTTGAAGTTCGTCCCAATGAGCCGCTTGAAAAAGCGCTGCGCCGCTTCAAAAAGAAAATCGAGCGCGAAGGGATCTTGAAGACGCTTAAAGCTCGCAAACATTACGAGAAACCCAGCGAAATCAAGCGCCGCAAAGCACGCGCCAGCCGCAGCCGCCGCAATTTTCTATAAACTCCATGCAGCCCGAATCTCCGGCCAAGAAAGTGGACGAGGCCTGGAAGAACGCTGTCGAAAACGAAAAACAGGCTCTTTCCTCTCAAGGAATACCTAAAAGCGCTGGCCTCGAGCCAAAGCCCGATCCTCAATTTTTACAGTTTCTGCAAACGCTCGGCATGCAGGCGGTGATGATGCTCGAGGAGTCGGAAATGGAGCAAGCCAAGTTTCTGATCGATACGATCCGCACGCTCAAGAAAAAAACCCAAGGCAATCTCGCCCAGGAAGAAGAAGCGTTGCTTCAAAATCTCGTGTATGAACTCGAGCTAAAATACGTCGAGCGCTCCAAGGCCCCGAAATGATTTTTGCCGCGTTCTTTATCGTAGGGGCGCTGGTGGGCGGAGTGATTGTTTATTTTGTGCGCGGGCGGGTTCAAAACGAGTTTAAGGCGGCGGCCTCCGACACGCTGCAGAAAACCGCCGAGCAGTTTTTGTTGACGGCGATCAAAGATCTGCGTCAGGTCAAAACTGAAGCGGATGACAGCATCACCCGCCAGAAAGATCACATCCTCACAAGCGTCGATGAGATGAAGGCCAAGCTCGACGAGTCCCAGAAGCTGGTGCGCGCTTTTGAGGAAGAGCGCGGGCAAGTTTATGGAAAGCTAGAAAAATCATTAAGTCAAGTTCTGGAAGCCGAGCAGCTCATCCGGCTTGAAACCAGCTCTCTGAAAAGCGCGCTTTCAGCCTCCAGCGGCGTGCGTGGCCGGTGGGGGGAGCGTATCTTGCTCGAGATTTTGGAACAAAACGGATTGGTCCGAGGCATCAATTTTGACACGCAAGTCGTTTTGTCGAACGAATCCCAAAACGACAGCCGGCCTGATTTTGTCATCAATCTCCCGGACGGCAAGCATCTGGTGATCGATTCCAAGGACATAACCGGCGAATATCTCGCGGCGCAGGAAACGAACGATCCTACCCGGCAAAAAGAGCATTTTGAAAAACTGGTAGCCAATATTCGCTTAAATATTACCAAGCTTGGCCGTAAAGAATACCAGTCGCTTTTAGACAGCGATATCCCGTTTGTCGTGATGTTTATCCCGAGCGAGGCCGCGATCCGCGCGGCGTTTGCCACAGATCCGGGCATTTTTGAGGACGCCACGGCTAAGCGCGTGATCCTCGCCAGCCCTATGACGGTGATTCCTTTGATTTATCTTATAAAAAACGCGTGGCGCCAACATCAGCTCGCCGAACACGCCCGAGAGTTGGGGGATGTGGTGGAGGATCTGGGCGACCGGATCTATAAATTTGTGAAGCATTTACAGGGTATTCAGGGAGGGCTCGAAAAAGCGACGGACAATTGGAACAGCGCCGTCGGATCATGGACCCGAAGCGTCCGGCCCCAGATCGACAAAGTGCAGGCCCTAGGCGGCCAACTCAAGGACCCGGAAGAGCTCTCCACGATAGACGTCCAGCCACGGCTTTTGAGTGAGCCCCGGGCCTAGCCTATATCCTGTATTCAAAATCATCACTTGACACAACATATAGATTTTGTTACTCTTTGTGTACTTCTTAGACCCTTTACTAATAGTAAGAAGAGGTGCCTGTCATGGATAAGCTGGTTTGTAGCTTTCAGAAGAATAAGTTCGAAGAGGTGCGCGTGCAGGTGAAAGAATTTAAAGGTTACGATCTTTTGGATATCCGTGTGTATACGGCTCCGAAAGAAGGCGACGAAAAGATCCCGACCGGCAAAGGACTCTCGATCAACGTCTCGCACTTTATGGATCTTAAGAAATCCATCCTCGAAGCGGAGAAAGTTTTGAGGGAGAACAATTTACTGAATGAGTAAGCTGATCGAAACATTACAGCATACCGAAGATAAAAAGCCCACGCCCGTTAATTCCCAAAAAACAAGCTACGAACTGACCCAAGAACAACTCGCCGATGTTTACTTTTCCGGCGGCGGCAAAACCAAAAAAGAAGACTCGCCGCTGGTGATCAAAGTGATCGAGAAGACTCGGGCGCCCGTGAGCGTGCTGCCGTGGCTTATCGCATCGATGGCGTTTTTACTTTTGGCCTTAAGTCTTTTTACGACGAAGCGGATTTTCGTGGATATCAAGGTGATCGACGACAAGATCTTGATGGCGGGACAGGAAGATTCAGGCGTTGCGTCCGAAGAGATGGCCGGTTATGAAACACAAATCCCGTCCAGTTTCCTGCCGCTCGACCGCGTGCGCTTCTTTGGCGCCGCGCAGATCAAAAGCATGGCGAATGAAAAAATGTTGACGCTTGTGAATAGCTCGGTGGCCAATTTCGCGCGCGCTGACTACGAGTTTAGGCCCTACCGGGATTTTGAGGGCAAAAGAATCGTGTTTTACGCGCGCGGCCAAAATGGCGGCGAAACCTTCGCGTTTTCCTTACGCGACCGCGAGAACGTGCCGGCGTTTAGGCGCAGCAAGCTATTTCCGTTTGAGAATGGTCTGACGACGCACTGGCAAAAAGCCGAGATTGTGTTGACGGACGCGGATACTGTCAAAGAGTTTGACCCAAAGAGTGTGGCGATGCTGCGCTTTGATTTTGGTTCCAAAGATACCTCCAACCGCAACGGTGATACGATTTTCATCAAAGACGTGGAAATCCTGCCGGTATGAACGTCATCGCGTTTTCCAATCAAAAGGGCGGTTGCGGCAAGACCACCACCGCGATCAACGTCGCCGCGTCGCTGGCAGCGCTCGGCCAACGCACACTGCTGGTGGATCTCGATCCGCAGGCACACGCGACCTTTGGCCTGGGAATTCGCAGCGATAAGCTCGAGTACACGATGTACAACGTGATGACGCAAGGGACCGACAAGCGTTGTTTTTTAGAGCGCGCGATTCTTCCGCTCGATACGAACCTTGATCTTGCGCCCTCGCACATCCTTTTAAGCACGATCGAGCAGGAGTTTGCCCATAAAGACGAGTCGGTATCCAAACTTCACGAGGTGTTGGGCAGTCTAACATTCCCTTACGATTATGTGCTCATCGACTGTCCGCCGAGTCTTGGTTTTCTCACGTTCAACGCGCTTCGCGTGTCCGACACCGTGATCGTGCCGATCGAGCTTAGCTCGTTTTCGCTGATGGGAGTGAGTAAGCTGATCAGCATGATTGAGCTCATCCGCGTCAAGATGCAGCATGCGCCTAAAGTGTTGGCGCTGGCCACGATGGTGGATAAGCGCACGCGATTTTCGCGCTACATGCTGGAGCAGCTGCAGGAGGCGTTTGGAGAGGGTGTATTGTCCAGCCATGTTCACCGCACCGTGGTGGTCAAAGAATCCCAGGCGAAGGGCGTGCCGCTTTTAAGTTTTAATGCCAAGTGCCAGGGCGCTATCGATCACTTGCTTTTAACGCAGGAGATCTTAACCAAAGTCGGAGCGGATGTTTCAAAGTCAGAATCCGAAGCGCGTCTCTTGCCGGATCGGCCGGACCGGCGCAGTCTCATGAAAGAATTTCTACTAAAAGGGCAGGGCGCGCGCGATGTGCACCTTGTGGGCGACTTCAATAACTGGTCGATCAATGAACAGTCGAGGCTTTGGCTCACCGAGGAAGGCGTCTGGCAGAAACGCGTGATGCTGGATCCCGGCCGTTATCGCTACAAGTACGTGATCGACGGCCTCTGGGTGAATGACCCCGAGAACAATAGCTTCGAGCCCAATCCCTACGGCGGCGTCGACTCGGTTTTAGACATCGAGTAGGCGGCGCGTCCCGTGCCTAAGAAACGTCCCTACCGCCTCGTGCGTTCGAAGAAAATCTATGAGGGGCATGTGATCCGCGTATTTCAGGATCTATTTGTGCCGGATTTTGCCCGCGACAAGGTGTTTAAACGCGATGTCGTGGAGCATAGCGGCGCTGTTGTCGTGGTTCCGTTCGTGGATAAAAACCACGTTTTACTCGTGCGCCAGTTTCGCTACGCCGTCAAAGAGCATCTTTGGGAAATCCCGGCCGGCACGCTTGAAAAAGGCGAATCTTGGCTTGGGTGCGCTCGGCGCGAGCTGGAGGAGGAAACGGGATTCAGGGCCCGGCGCTGGAAATATCTCTCGCGGTTTTACGCGGCGCCCGGTTACTCGAGCGAAGTGATGGCGCTTTACAAAGCGTGGGATTTGCGGTTGTCCGAGACCCATATGGACGAGGACGAATTTATCGAAACGAAAGAATTTTCCTTTGAAAAGGCGATGGAGCTTGTGCGGCGGGGAGCCATCCGCGACGCGAAAAGCCTAGTCGGCATTTTGTGGGTGGCGCACCTTGGTTGACGTGAAGGCTTATCACCGCGCGAAGATCACGGTCTTTTTTTTGGATCTCGGGCTGTATGCGGCGCTTCTTTTTGTTTTGCAGTTCGGGGGGTTTTCGGCGCGGCTGGCCGCCACCGCTCAAGGCGCGGGCGAATCGGTGATCGCGCAGCGTGCGGCGTACGGGTTTTTATTTTTCACGATCTTTTTTTTGGCGGCGCTGCCGCTTCGTTTTTACTCAGGGTTCGTTCTCGAGCATGATTTTAAGCTCGCCACCCAGACTCTCGCGGGCTGGTTCCGGGACCAGGCGAAGAAATTTTTACTCGGGGCCCTCTTTTTTCTTTTGACCCTCGAGTTTTTCTACGCGTTTTTGGATATTTTCCCCGACAATTGGTGGATGACGTGCTCGGTCGGGTGGCTTTTCTTGATGCTATTTCTATCGCGTATTTTGCCGACGGTTTTGATGCCGATGTTTTACAAAACGCGCCTGCTCGAGCGCGAGGATTTAAAGTCGCGGCTTTTGGCGCTTTGCGCGCGCTGCGGGGTTCGGGTGCTCGGGATCTACGAGATCGCGTTTTCCAAAAAGACGCGGAAAGCCAATGCCGCGGTGGTGGGCATCGGTCGCACGCGCCGTGTGGTGCTCGGGGACACACTGATCGAGAACTTTACACCCGAAGAAATCGAGATGGTGATGGCGCATGAGCTGGGGCATCACGTGAAGCGCCATATCCTGCGATCCACGGTCTTTAATTTTATGAGCACGACACTTGGGTTTTATCTGCTGTACCTTTTAGGTGACGGGCTGGTGGCGGCGTTCGGAGCCGCGAGTCTTCGGGATCTGACGCTATTTCCAGTGATCGCGTTTTTGGGCTGGGCCGGCGGACTGCTCTGGATGCCTCTGCAAAACGGATTTTCACGCTGGCAGGAACGGCAAGCGGACCGCTACGCGCTTGAGACAATCCCTTCCAAAGATATTTTTTGCTCCCTCATGAACAAGCTGATGATTCAAAATCTCGCGAACCCGGCGCCGGCGCGCTGGGTTGAGTTTCTTTTCTATGATCACCCATCGATTCCCAATCGCATCCGGTTTGCGCAAAGCCTGTAGCGCGGCGCTTCTCGCGTGCCTGGTTTTAACGACGAGCGCTTTTGCCGGCGAACGCCGGGACACCACGGTCGAGTGGGTGACGGATGGTGATACGTTTCGCACGCGGATGGGGGAGAAAGTGCGCCTGATCGGCGTCAACACTCCGGAATATCAGCCCAGGCTTAAAAAAATCGATCCCTACGGCAAAGAAGCGAGCGATTTTTTAAAAGTTCTTTTGCCCGAAGGGCAGGCGGTGACGCTTGAGACGGACGTGGAGCTCAAGGATAAGTATGGCCGCACGCTGGCTTACGTGCATCTGCCGGACGGCCGTTTTGTGAACCTGTTGCTTGTCCAGTACGGCTTGGCCCGGGTCAAGGCCCACAAGCCCAATATTCGTTATCATTCGGTTTTTAAAAGCGCCGAAAAAGCCGCAAAGGCTGAAAGGATTGGCTTGTGGGCCGAAAGCCGTGTAAAATAATGGTCCAAGATGATTAAAGAGGCTAAAATCGCATCCGTGGTGTCGCTTTTTCCGCTGCCTCAATACGTTGTGGTGCTGGAGGACGTGGATAAAACGCGTCTAGTGCCGATCTGGATCGGTGTCAGCGAGGGCGCCGCGATCGCGCTCGAGATGCAGGGCGAGAAGTTTCCGCGGCCGCTTACGCATGACCTGATGGTCGGCATTTTCCATGCGCTCGGTGTGCAGATCGAGAAAGTGGTTGTGAGCGACCTGAAAGACAATAGCTACTACGCGATTATCTATCTCAAGGCGGGCGGCAAAAGCTATAGCATTGACGCGCGTCCCTCCGACTCGCTGGCGCTCGCGGTGCGCGTGCATTGCCCGATCTATATCGACGAGAAGGTGCTTCAAAAGTGTCCCCCGATTGAGCGGCCGATCACCCAATCCGAGATCGAAAAATTTAAAGACGAACTAAAAACAATCACGCCGGAAGAGTTTTTCAAAACGCTGGAAAAGGAGCCCGGTCCCAAAGAGCCCGATATTCAAAAGGGCAACCCTTGGGAACCTCCCGGCGAAGAGAGCGACGAGGATGAGGATGACGAAGATGAGGGCCCGGAAGGTGAGAAAGAGAAATAGCGCTTGAAACTCCAGGAGCCGGTTCTCCAGACGCCTGTGATGCTGTTGCGCGAGCAGGCGCTTTTTCTGTCCCCGATCTCTCAGGAAATCGCGGACGCTTGGGCGGAGCTGTACTTAAGCGTCTTTGGCCGCCGCGCATTTTTTTCCGAGACGCGCGTGCGCCGTATTTTCAAAGAACTCGTCGATATCTTTGTCGGTTGCCTGAAGGAAGGCGCGATCGATGTTTATTTCCAGAACTTAAAAGAGCGCGGGGAAGTATTTTGCCGGCTCGGCGTGCCGTTTGAGGAAGTGATCATCTCGCTGCATCTTTTTGAAGAAGTGTGCGTGCGGGAACTTCTGGCCAATTTCCAGGATCGCTCAAAGCTGGCGGACTTTATCATCGCGATGGAAGAGCTGCACAGTGAAGGCTTGGCGACGTTCGCGGGCAGTTACTTTGACACGTTTAAGACCGAGATCGAAAAATCAGGCCAGGCGATGCACGAGGAGAACCAGGGACTGCGCGAGGAAGTCCTGCAACTTAAAAACTCGATGTTCGCCCGCACCGCTAAAGAACTCGGCTCCATGCAACTGCTTCTATCGGGAATCAACCACAAACTACGCAAGCGTGTGTATCAGCTGAGCCGGCTGCACAAGATCCAGGACGCGCTGGACAACGAAAGTCATCTGCCGGTTTTAATGAAAGTGGCGACGTTGCAATTTCTGGAACTGTGCCCGCCGAACACCGAGGTATTTTTTGGGCTTTTGGACGAAACCCGCCAGCAGATGGACATCCATTTTCTACCGGCCAAAACCGCGCCCGAGTGCCAGATCGCGAAGACGATTTATTTTTCCGAGCTTTCTAAAATTTGTCAGGACGCGCTGTACGACGAGACGAAAAAATATCTCTGCCTCAAAGGTTTCGGCGAGATGCCCGAGAGTATCGTGGAACTCGTGCGCAGCCGCAACTTGCGCGAGTTTTTATGGGTGCCGATCCGCCGTTACGGCGAGCGGTTCGGGTTTGTTCTCCTGTGCGCCGAAGCGGCTGACTTTTTCACGAAACAAGACGCAAAATTTTATCAACGTATCGGTCAGGTTGTGTCGCGGGCGCTTTTTAACGTGATTGTGTACACCAAAATCAAAAGACATGATGAGTTTGTTTCGCTTTTAGGCATGCTCGATAAAAAGATTGACCGGCGGGAAGAGCTGGAGGGAACGCTCGATTTTTGTCTAGGCTCTCTCATTCGCATCTTGGGCGCGGAGAGAGCGTCGGTGATGGTGTATGACGCGGCCAAAGAAGAGCTTCGCGTGTGCGCGGCCAAAGGTTTCAAGGTGTACCCGATTTCGGGGTTGTCGATCCGGTGGGGAGAGGGCGTGGCGGGTGTCGCGCTCAAAGAATCCAAGATCGTCTCCATCAATCGCCTGAAAGAGCACCCGAAGCCCGTGACGCTGGTCGACCGCGTGCGCCGTGAAAAGTCGAGTGAGCTAAAAGTGAAATCACTTCTATGTCTACCGCTGGTCGAAGAATCCAGGCCGCTCGGCGTCGTCAATATCTCGACGATCAGTTTCTACCGGCGTTTTGAGCCCTCCGAGATCGATATGGCCCACCAGATTTCCAGGCGACTATGCGGGATATTAAAAAATATCGACTGAACAGTGACGCGGGGACAGCGTCATTCAAGATTGCCTACGCCGAGGAACTGAACCCGTCTCAGTACGCGGTCGTGACTTCCGGAGAAGGGCCGTCGCTTGTGTTGGCGGGCGCGGGATCCGGAAAGACGCGTACGCTGATCTACCGCGTCGCGTATCTTTTAGAAAAGGGCGTGCGGCCGGAGGAAATACTTTTAGTCACGTTCACGAACAAGGCCGCGCAGGAGATGCGTAAGCGCATCGAACTGCTTTTGAAGTCCGAGACGCGGGGGCTCTGGTGTGGCACGTTTCATCACGTGGGGAACCGGATCTTGCGCATGTACGGGCAAGCCGCGGGACTGCCGCCGGATTTTGGCATTTTAGACGACGAGGACAGCCGGGATCTCGTGAAAAACTGCCTACGCGCTCTGGAGCTCAAGTCCTCCGGCGCGGGTTTTCCGAAGCCCGGCGTGGTGCAGTCTATTTTGAGCTACGCGGTGAACGCCAAGAAAAGTCTCGAGGACGCGATTTTTTCCCATAGCCCGTACCTCTCGCAGTGGACGCGCGAGTTTCAGAAAATCCAGGCGCTCTACGAGGAAAAAAAGCGCAAAACCAACAACCTCGACTACGACGACCTTCTCGTGCGCTGGATCGAGCTGCTTCAAAAATCTCCGGCCGTGCGCGAGCGGCTCACGCGTCAGTTTCGGCATCTCATGGTGGACGAATATCAGGATACGAATCGTCTGCAGCATGAACTGATCCGCATTTTGTCCACGCATCACCGGAACGTGCTGGTGGTGGGTGATGACGCGCAGTCCATTTATTCATTTCGGGCGGCCGAGATCAAAAATATTTTGGAGTTTCCGGACGATTTCCCGGGCACTCAGACGTTTAAACTCGAGACTAACTACCGTTCCAGCGACGGAATCTTAGAGCTGGCGAACGCGAGTATCCGCAACAACGTGCATCAGTTTCCGAAAACGCTGAAGGGCGTGAAAGGCGCGGGAGTGGCGCCGGCGTACGTGCGCGTGCGTGACGGACGGCAGGAAGCGCGTTTTGTGGCGCAGAGGGTCCTGGAATTTCGGGATGGCGGCGTAAGATTTCCGGAGATCGCCGTGCTTTTTCGAGCGCGTTTTCAGGCCGCGGAGCTGGAGCTGGAGCTCGCCAAGCGCGGCGTGCCGTACGTGATCCGCGGGGGTGTCCGATTTTTCGAGCAGGCGCATATCAAGGATGTGGTGGCTTTTTTAAGAATCTTGGTCAATCCGCTGGATGAGATCTCATGGACGCGCGCGCTTTTGCTGCAAAACGGCGTGGGCGCGGGCTACGCCGAAAAGATCTTTGGGTGGTTTGCGGCCGCTGGGGCGTCGCTTGAAAAATCGGTGGAGCCCGCTTTCGGGGAGTCGCTGCCGCCGAGAGCGAAGGAAGGCCTGGCGAACTTTAAGCGCATTTTGAAGACGCTGTTGCGTCCCGAGGTCCGAAATCACCCGGGCGCTTTGATCGAGGAGATTGTCGATAAGTGGTATCGGAAGTTTGCGCTTTTAAATTTTGAAAACGCCCAAGATCGCATCGAGGATTTAAGAGAGCTTGTGAATTTCGCGCATACCTATCAAGAAGTGAAAGATTTCCTGGCGGACGTGACACTGCGGGAGGGATTTAAAGGCGAGAGCGTGGTCGAGGGAGGGCCGACCGAGGCCACAGAGATGCTGCTTCTATCGACGATTCACCAGGCGAAGGGTCTCGAGTGGAAAGCGGTGTTTGTGATCGGGCTTTCGGAAGGCCAGTTTCCGCACGCGCGATCGATGGAGGATCCCGAAGAGCTGGAGGAAGAGCGGCGGCTTTTCTACGTGGCTGTGACGCGCGCGAAAGAAGAGCTCATCCTCGTGCATCCGATGACGCGTTATGACTACAGCGAAGGCATGGTGATTCAACGTCCCTCGGTTTTCATCGAGGAGCTTCCGTCCGGCACCTATGAAGAGGTGGAGATTGAAGAAGCCCAAACCGAAGCGAAGACAATCTATTTGGATTAGAATGGAATTTAAATTAAAGTGATCAAGAAAACTTCGCTATACACAATATTTCTAGTGGTATTGATCGACCTTATCGGTTTCGGCATCATTTTGCCGCTGTTGCCGTTCTATGCCACGCGTTACGGCGCGTCGCCAGTGGCGATCGGATTTTTGTACAGTATTTTTTCAATGGCGCAGCTTGTGTTTTCTCCTTTTTGGGGAGCTTTGTCGGATCGCGTGGGGCGCCGGCCGATTTTGATGATGAGCACGCTGGGTTCGGTCGCGGCGTATCTACTTTTTGCGTTTTCCGGTTCGTTTGGCATGATATTTTTCTCGCGGTTTCTGGCCGGCGTCATGGGTGGCAACATCGCGACCGCGCAGGCCTATGTGACCGACGTCACCGCGGAGGAGGAGCGCGCCCGCGGGATGGGGCTGATCGGAGCGGCGTTTGGCATCGGTTTTGTGCTGGGGCCAGTGCTCGGAGTGATGCTGGTGTGGCATCCCGCGGGACCGGGTCTCGGCGCCGCGGCGCTGTCCATGGTCAGCTTTTTCCTTGTTTTGTTCAAGCTCCCCGAGACCATCACGATGGACCGCGCGAAGAAACTGTCGCTCAAATACGAAGGCGTTTTTACCCGCGTATTTTGGCAGAAACTACAACAGAATACGCCGATACTTTTTTTGGGGATGTTCATTCTCGCGGTAGCGCAGGCGAGTTTGTACGGCGCTTTTCCGCTCTACTGCCAGGAGGTCTTACGTTTTACACCGCAGGAAGTGGGGATGCAGTTTGTGTATCTGGGGGTTGTGGCGGTGGTGATTCAAGGAGGACTGATTCAGACGCTCGTGAAGAGATTCGGCGAAGAGGTTTTGTTTATGCTGGGCAGTGGTCTCATGGCAGCCGGTTTTTTTCTCATTCCGTTTGCCGTCTCTAAAGCCACGCTCATGGTGTATCTGGCCGTGATGGCGGTTGGTTACAGTTTAAACGGGCCGACGCTGAACAGCCTGATCTCCAAACGCTCTGGTTTCGTCGGCGCAGGGGCGGTGATGGGCGTTTCGCAAGGGATGGCGGGTTTGGGACGCATGATCGGACCGACTTGGGGGGGCTTGTTGTACGGTTTTTCCTACAAACTTCCTTTTTTCGCGACCGCCGTGGTGAGCTCGGCGCTTTTGGCGATCGGTTTTAAGCTCTATCGGCAAAAGCGGGTTTGACTTTGAAGCGGTATTTTGATACGTTGTTACACTTAAATTGATTAACCGAAAACTTTTTTTTGGACTTTTTGTTTTTCCGCTGGTGATCGCGGTCGGCATGGCGGTATTGCTGTGCGGCGTAGTGCTTTTGACGCATGAATCGGAGACGCCCGAGACGCTGATCGTCGCGATCAAGTCCGGCGCGCCGTCGAAGCGCTGGCAAAAGGCGTTTGAGCTCTCGAATGAGCTAAATAGCTCCAAGCCGTCGGTTCGTTCGCAGAGCGTGATGAATGAAGTGATTCACATCTTAAAAGAGGGTGATCACTACGACGCCAAAACGCGCGGTTACATGGCGGTGGCGCTGGCGCATTTTAACGCTCCGGAAGCGCGCGCGGCGCTGCGAAGTGTTTTGGGCGACGAATCCGAAGACGTGCGGGTTTACGCGCTGTGGGCGCTCGCGAATCTCGGCGCTGCTGAAGCGGCGGCTGACATCACGCCGCTTCTTTCATCCGAATCGGCCGGTGTGCGCAAAATGGCCGCGTACGCGCTGGGCGTGGTCGGAAGCAGGGCCGAAGCGCCGGCGCTCAAAGTTTTGCTCGACGATCTGGTGGCCGACGTTCGTTGGAACTCGGCGCTGGCGCTGGCACGCTTGAAAGACAACGCGGGCGAAGCGACGCTTTTAAAAATGCTCGACCGCGGCTCTTTGGACGCGCAGTCGGTGCAAGAGGCGGAAATCGAAAGCGTCATGGTCAACGCCGCCCGAGCGTTGGCGCTGGTCCGCAGCCGCGACGCGGTGGGTGTGCTGCAGAATGTTTCGCGTACGGATAGAAATCTAAAGGTTCGCCAAGCGGCTCTCGAGGCCCTGAAAGTTTTGAACGCATGAGTGAGACTCCGACACAGCCGCCGATGAAACGCCGTGAATTTGTTTCATGGCTGGCGCTCGCTTGGACCAGCTTCGCGCTTGCGACCGCGGGCGCGCTTTCCGTGGTGCTTCGATTTTTATTTCCCAACGTGCTCTTTGAGCCCAAGACTTCCTTCAAGGCCGGATTCCCGGACGAGTATGAGACCGGCGTCGTGGATGAGCGCTGGAAGGAAAAATTCGGCGTCTGGATGGTGCGCGCGCCGGAAGGGATCTACGCGCTCTCCACGATCTGCACGCATCTTGGCTGTACGCCCAACTGGCTCGGCAATGAAAATAAATTTAAGTGTCCCTGCCATGGAAGCGGATTTTATAAAACCGGCATCAATTTTGAGGGACCCGCGCCGCGGCCTTTGGAGCGCTGCCGGATCAGTCTCGCCGAGGACGGCCAGATTTTGGTCGATAAAAGTAAAAAGTTTCAGCAGGAAAAGGGCGAGTGGAATAACCCAGAGTCCTTTTTGACGTTATAAGAGGGAGCGTTCATGTTCAACTTTAAAAAATATATCACCGAAGGACAGATCTGGAAATCGATGTTCCGGCACGGCTACACAAGCTCGGAGCGTGATCAGGCGCTCACGGTGCTCACGAACGTATTTTTTCACCTGCATCCGGTGAAGGTGAGAAAGTCGGGCGCGCGTTTCGGGTTCACCTGGTGCGCGGGAGGGTTGTCGTTTTTCGTATTTTTGACACTCGTCGTGAGCGGGATTCTTTTGATGTTTTATTACCGGCCGACCGTGGAGTACGCGTACAACGATATCGTGGCGCTGCGCGAGCACGTGCCATTCGGTATCATGCGTGAACTGCACCGCTGGGGCGCCCACGCGATGATCATCACGGTGTGGCTGCACATGTTCCGTGTGTTCATGACCGGCTCCTACAAGCCGCCGCGCGAATTCAACTGGGTGGTCGGCGTGATACTTTTGGTTTTGACGATGCTGCTCAGTTTCACGGGGTACCTTTTGCCTTGGGATCAGCTCGCGATGTGGGCGATCACGGTGGGGAGCAACATGGCGCGCGCGACGCCGTTTTTAGGGCATGAGGGACCCGGCGCCGCGATGCTGGCGATCGGCGACATTCAGCTGGTGCATTCGGGCAGTGACGTGCGCTTCGCGCTTTTGGGCGGGCGCTTTGTCGGCGCGGGCGCGCTTTTACGTTTTTACATTTTGCACTGTGTGGCGATTCCGACCGTGATGGTGCTGTTGATGGCCGTGCATTTCTGGAGAATCCGTAAAGACGGGGGCATCAGTGGGCCCCTTTAAAGAGTTTATCAACTCGATTTCCTCGCCGGTCGCGATTTTCACGGCCGCCGTGGCCGTTTTTTCGCTTTTCGTGGCGTTCCCGAGACAGGCGACATCCAAAGGGATGTCGCTACTTTTTTTGTCGTTGGTGCTCGGGTTTTTTGGCGTGGGTCTCACCGACGAACATTTCCGAAAAGTGGTTTGCGCGCCGGACAATGTGCCGATTGTCGGTATGATTTTCATCTTTGGGTATTTCACCTGGTTTGCGATGCGCAAGGCCGTCGAGAACGATCAACGCGTGGAACGGGGGGAACCGACGCTGGAAAAGACCGAAAGCGATCAAAAGGTGATGGTGTTCCCCTACCTTATATATATCGAGTTTGTGATCGCTTTGTTTTACGCGATCGCGCTGGTGGTGTGGTCGCTGCTCCTTAAAGCGCCGCTCGAAGAACCGGCCAATCCGACGGTGTCGCCCAATCCGAGCAAGGCGCCCTGGTATTTCTTAGGATTGCAGGAGATGCTCGTTTATTTTGACCCGTGGATTGCCGGCGTCCTACTGCCCACGTTTATCATCATCGGTCTTTGCGCGATTCCGTATATCGACCGCGACACCTCGACCTCCGGGTACTACTGCTTCAAGCCGCGGCGTCGGGTGATCACGACGTACTTATTTGGTTTCTGGATTTTATGGATTCTTTTGATTTTATTCGGCACATTCCTGCGGGGACCCAACTGGAACTTTTTTGGACCTTTTGAGACCTGGAACGCGCATAAGGTGGTGCCGCTCATGAACGTGAATCTGTCGGAGCTCGTTTTTATCAAGTGGTTCGGGGTGGGGCTACCGAAACTCTGGTTTGTGCGCGAAGCGCCGGGGATAATACTGGTTTTGGCGTATCTAGCGATCCCGCCGCTTCTTCTGTCAAAGACACTGTTTAAAGAGCTTTATAAAAAACTGGAACCGGTGCGCTACAGCGTGCTGATGCTGCTTCTTTTAGTCATGGTGGCTTTGCCGATCAAGATGTATCTGCGCTGGGCGTTCAATTTGAAGTATCTCGTCGCGATCCCCGAATTTTTCTTCAACATCTGATGTCCAAAGAAAAAGACCCCAATATTCTCTACAGTGTTTCGAAAACCACGATCTGGTTTTTGGTGGCGAGCGTGATTTTAGCCGCGAGTCTTTTGACGATGGTTTGGGCGGACCATTCGCGCGAGTGGAAGGCGTGGCAAAAGAAATTTGTCGCGATGAAGACCGAAAAAGCCAAAACCGAGCTTGAGGTAGCGGAGAAAAAGCTGAATCAGAAGACTTTTGCCGACACCGAAGCGAAGCTCAAAGCCGCCGACGCGGATCTTACGGCCCACCACAAAGAGCATGAGACCCTCCGAAAGGAAATCGAGGCGTTGGACGTGGCGTTTGTCAAAGCCAAGACGCGCCACCAAGACCTGAAGCAATTTCACGATTCTTACCTTTACTACTATGAGGAGTATTCCCATAAGCGCGACGCGCGCGCGGCGGAGTACCGTCAGAAACTGGATGATTTGGCGCCATTGCTCAACGAGGCAAATCTCGGGGTCCAAAAACTTGAAGCTGAAAAAGAGTCCAAGACGGCGCTGTACGAGAAATTCATCGCCAAGAAAAAGGAACTCGAAAAACTCTTATCGGATCTATCAAAAGATAAGGAGAGCGCCCAAAGAAAACTAAACGCGGTCAAGCCCACGATCGCCAAAGATATCTTGAACGCGCCGATGCTGGATTTCGTGGCGCCGTCACTGACGATCCAGCAGGTGGTGCTGGAGGATCTCTACGACGACTACCATTTCACAAAGGTTCAGAAGATAGACCGCTGCACGACTTGCCACCTAGGTATTGACCAGAAGGGTTTTGAGGACGCGCCGCAGCCTTTTCGCACGCATCCGAAGCTCGATCTTTATCTCGGCTCCGCGTCGCCGCACCCGGTGGAGACGTTTGGTTGCACGGTATGTCACGGCGGCAACGGCCATTCGGTGAGTTTTAAAGATTCGGCGCATATGCCGTCCAGCGACGCGCAGGCCAAAGACTGGGAGAAAAAATACCGCTGGGAAGCGCTCGAGAAGTGGAAGCAGAAAATGCTTCCAACGAAATACATCGAGTCCTCGTGCGCCAAGTGCCACAGCGGCGTCGTGGATGTGCCCGAGGCGCCGAAGCTGAATGAGGGCCGGCAATTGGCGCGCGAGCTGGGGTGTTTGAGTTGTCACAAAGTGCAAGGGTTCGAGTCCCCATGGAAAGTGGGGCCGGATTTAACGAGCGTGGCCTCGAAGCTGGATCCGGAGTGGATGAAAAAATGGATCGCGGATCCGCGCGCATTTCGAGCCTCGACGCGCATGCCGCAGATTTTCCATCTATCCAACACGGACAGCCCCGAAGACCGCGTCAAAAGCGACGCGGCGATCGAGGCGGTCACGCACTATCTTTTACAAAATTCCACTCACCAACAGCGGACTCCCGTACCGGCGGCCGGCGATGCCACGCGCGGCGAAAAGCTCGTAAAAGAGCTCGGATGTTTGGCCTGTCACTCGGCGGCGGGTTCCCGGGCGAGCGAATTTGCGCCAGAGCTCTCTGGGTTAGGCAGTAAGGTGACTCCGGAATGGCTCTACAGCTGGCTTAAAAATCCGAAGCATTTCTCGCCTGATACGCGCATGCCGAATCTCAGGTTGAGTGACGAGGAAGCCGCGGATATCACAAGCTATCTTTTGTCATTAAAGAACGAACCCTTCGAGTCTAGATCCACGCCAAAGGCCAAAGAGGCCGTGTTGGATGAAATGGCGATGAAGTTTCTGTCTAAAAATATGCGCGTCGCGGAGGCCAAGTCCGCGCTGGGCAAGATGGACCGCGAGGCCAAGCTGAACTTTTTGGGCAAGCAGACGATCGCTCATCAGGGTTGCTATGCCTGCCACGCGATCCAAGGTTTTGAAGACGCAAAGCCCATCGGCGCCGAGCTTACGAAAGAGGGCCAGAAGGATCTGCATCAATTTGACTTTGGTTTTTCGTCCATAGACCACACGCGCGAGTCATGGATTTTCCACAAACTGAAAGAGCCGCGTCTTTTTGACGAGGGTAAAGTGCGGGAGTATCACGACAAACTGCGCATGCCCGATTTTGGACTGACCGACGAGGAGGCCGAGAAACTTACCACATTTGTCTTGAGTCTGCGTGAAGAGCCGATCCCCTACGGCATGAAGGACAATCTAGATCTCAACCAACAAAAAATCGAAGCCGGCCGATTGCTGGTTAAAAAGCTCAACTGTCAGGGTTGTCACACGCTGGACGGTCAAGAAGGAAGTATCCATGCTGTGACCGAGGATGCGGGCCAGGCGCCGCCGGCATTGGATGGGGAGGGAGCCAAGGTGCAGGAAAAGTGGCTGTATCACTTTCTCGAAAACCCGACCGTCATACGGCCGTGGATCCGTTACCGGATGCCGACTTTTAATTTAAGCGAAGAAGAGCTTGAAACCCTCGTCGCTTATTTCGCGCACCAGGCGCATCAGGAGGTTTCCTATTCAGGAAAGGAAATACCGGAATCTTCTCCGGAAAAAGTGGCGACGGGCAAAATGCTCGTCGAGAAATTTCAGTGCATGAAGTGTCACCAGGTGAACGCGCTCAGCGCCGCGATGGGTTCTTCGTTCTTGGCGCCCGATTTACGGCTTACCCAGAATCGCCTGAAGCCTGAGTGGGTTAAGGATTGGCTCAAAGACCCGCAGGCGCTGCAAGAAGGCACGATGATGCCCGGCTTTTTCCCCGACGGGCAGTCGCCGCTGCCGGATGTATTGGGCGGGGACGCCGAGGCCCAAATCGAGGCGATCCGCGATTACCTGTACCGCTATGAGCGGGAAGGGGAGTCGAATCCCGTTGAAAAGAAGTAAGCCAAGCGATAGAATACAAAGACAGAAGAAGGAGATTTCAATGAAGAGAAAATTATTGGGGTTTTTTGTTTTTCTATTTCTTTTAAGCTTCGGATTAGGCGTATCGGAAGCTGCTGTGGTGAGCGGCAAGATCAGTTTTGAAGGTCAGGCGCCAGCCGCCGAGACCCTGACAATGGATGCCGATCCCAGCTGTCAATTGGCGCATCCGGACGGTGTTCAGGCTGATGATGTGCTCGTCAACGCCAACGGCACGCTGAAAAACGTGTTTATCTACGTCAAACAGGGTCTCGAGGGTCAAACATTTCCGGCGTCCAAGGAAGCGGTGATGTTCGACCAAAAGGATTGTCAATACTCTCCGAAAGTGTTCGGGATTCAAGTGGGCCAGCCGCTCGAGATCATGAATAGCGATAACACACTGCACAATGTGCACTCGCTATCCGAAAAGAGCGCTCAGTTTAATCTCGGCATGCCACTGCAAGGCATGAAGCTCAAGAAATCATTTACAGCGCCCGAAGTGATGGTGAAGATTAAATGCGACGTGCACCCCTGGATGGCGGCTTACGCGGGTGTATTGGACCATCCGTTTTACGCAGTGAGCGGCGACGACGGTTCGTTTGCGATCCAAGATCTTCCCGCGGGTAGTTACGTGATGGAGGCCTGGCACGAGAAGTACGGTGTGCAAGAACAGGCGGTTTCAGTCACGGACGAAGGCGCCACCCAAGAGATTTCCTTCTCATACAAAGCTTAAAAAGCTTGCATCGATTTAGCTTTTTTGTCACGGCCGCCACGTTTTGTCTTGTCATCGCGGGGGGGCTTGTAACGAGCACCGATTCGGGGCTCGCCGTGCCCGACTGGCCGCTTTCCTATGGAACGATGTTCCCTCCGATGGTGGGGGGGATCCGTTTTGAGCACACGCACCGCGTGATCGCCGGATTTGTGGGACTGCTGACACTGGCGCTGACGCTGTGGGCTATTTTCCGAGAGAAGCGCGCGTGGGTGCGCGGGTTGACGATACTCGCGTTCTTCATGGTGACGCTTCAGGCGGTGCTTGGCGGGATAACCGTGATTCACCGCCTACCGGATGCTGTTTCTATCACACACGCTTGTCTCGCGCAGACCTTTTTTGCGCTGCTCGGCGTGATCACGCTTGTGACTTCCGAATCCTGGAGCAATCGGCGCGCCGTATTTTGCGCGAACGGCGCGTCGTTCAAGCGGCTTTTAGGCGTCACCTGTACGTTTGTTTATTTGCAGCTTATCGCGGGCGCTGCGGTGCGCCACACCGAAGGAGCGGCTGGACTGCCTTACCATATTTTGCTGGCGTTTCTCATTTTACTGCATACGTTTCTTATTTTTTATAAAGTGACACAGGACAAAAACTTGTCTGAGCGATGGTTCAAGCCGGCGGGGGGGCTCGCGATTTTGGTGTTTATTCAGGCGATGCTGGGTTTTGCGGCGTATGTGGTGACGCTGGCTTTGCGTCTCGGGCCGGACTTCCGGTTCGAGGAAGTTTTGATCACGACCGCGCATCAAGCGATCGGCGCCTGGATTTTAATGGCGATGCTCGTGTGGACGTTATCCGTATTCCGGCATCTTGAATCATGAATGTTTACTGGGAGCTTATAAAACCTCGGCTGACGCTTGTGGCGCTGGTGGTGGTGGCGGGCGCTTTCTATATGGCGTCTACTCCGCCGATGGACACCGCTCTGCTCGTGCGCGTGATCTTAGGGGCGGCACTGGTGGCTGCGGGTGGGAACGCACTCAACCAGTATCTCGAACGAGACTATGACGCCAAAATGCAGCGCACCCGCTTGCGGCCTTTGCCTAGCGGACGCCTTCGGGCCGAGGCGGCCTTGGCTTTTGGTGCGGCGGCTTCAGCGGCGGGTCTTACCGTGCTGTGGTTTTTCGTGAACCCCTTGACGGCGTTCGTGGGTTTTAGCATTTTCTTGAGCTATGTGTTTGTGTACACGCCCTTGAAGCGCGTGACGCCGCTCAACACGTTTGTCGGCGCCGTGCCGGGCGCTCTGCCAATGCTGATCGGTTGGACCGCCGCGAATCCGGTGCTGACCCCCGAAGCCTGGACGCTTTTCGCGATTCTTTTTTTATGGCAACTGCCGCATTTTTTCGCGATTTGTTGGGAGTATCGGCAGGATTATGAGAGAGCCGGTTTCAGGATGATCACGCGCACCGACGCGCTGGGCGAAAAGACCGCGAGCCGCATCCTGCTTTACAGCGCGTTGCTTATTCCGGCGAGTCTCTTGCCGTATTTTTTAGGCATGAGCGGAATTTTTTATAAAAACGCGGCGCTTTTGTCGGGGCTTTTTTCTTTATTTTTGGTACACTGGCTTTACCGGCGCAGGCTCGAGGGCGCCCGGCGTTTTATCCCGGCCTCGATTGCGCATCTAGTGATCTTAAGTCTATGCATGGTGATTGACAAACAATGAGTTCACACGGTCAGTCGACGATTGTCTGGTGGGTGTCGTGGATTTTTTTGACGATACTGACGTTCTTTGTCGCAGCCTATTTTTGGACGTGGTTTATCGCCCGGTACGTGGGCCGCATGCAGGACTCCGGGATGCCGGTGCTGTGGGTGGTGGCGGTTTTTGGGACCTGGATGCTGATGCTGGTGCCGCTCATCGTGCTGATGTACAACAAAGTGGACAAAACGTACGAAGACGCGCGCATCCGGCGCGAGACGGAGTCGATGACGCGACTCCAGAAGTACGCGCCTTACCGAGGTGAGTTTGTTGAAGAAACAAAGCGTAGGATCGGTGAATCGCTGGTCGCCAAGCTAAGGGAATACCCGGAGGTTCTAAAAAGGGCGCACCTAGTGCACGCGCGCCTGCGGGACGGGCGCCGGGTGGAAAATATTTTTATTTATGACAAAAAAGAAATGCTGGGCGTCTATGACCGCGAAAGACTCGATTTTGACCCTTCGGAGATCGTGGACGTGGAGCCCGTGGATATCCAAAATTTGCCCGCCTACGAGGAAGCGAAGTGGCTGCGTCTCGATGGGATCGGACGCGCGGTGACGAAATAAATGACCCCCGCCGAAAAAACGAAGGAGATCGCCGAAAAACGGCTTCAAAAACCGCCTCGGAAAAAACAGCCTCCGAAGCTCGCCGTGATCAATCAGAACGGTTGCACGGGTTGTGAGGTTTGTATCGTGTTTTGTCCGGTGGATTGCATCGAGATCGTGCCGGGCGTGGAACACGCGCAGTTTCAGCAGGTGGTGGAGGTGGATTTGGCGCGCTGTATTGGCTGTTCGCTCTGCGCCAAGCACTGCCCGTGGGATACGATCGCGATGCTGCCGCACGACGACGCGCTCGCGAAAGCGCCGGGCGTGACGTTAAAGAGCGTGTGCGCTCCGCCGGCCGGCTAAAACAGCTTCGATAAAATCGACGATCTTTTTTTCCAGTCTTTTTCCTTCGAGTTCGTAGAGCTCCGGAATGCCGGCTGGGCTTGTGACGTTGATCTCAGTTAAAAAGCGCCCGATGACGTCGATTCCCACAAGCCAAAGGCCCTTTTCAAGAAGCTTCGGCGCCAGGCTCTCGACAATCCGGCGGTCCCCGGCGTTCAGTGTGGCCCGGTGCATGGAGCCGCCAACGCTTAAGTTGGCCCGGAAGTCCCCGCGCGGCGGTTTCCTTAAAAATGCGCCGAGCGGTTCGCCGTTTAAGATCACGATGCGTTTATCTCCGAAACGGTGGACATTCACGAAACGCTGGATCATCACCATTTCACGGCCGCGGGACGTGGCGCTCTCAAGAAGCGACGGCAGATTGGGATCTTGAGGGGAAGTGAGAAACAGGCCGACACCCGATTTCTCGGTGAGAGGCTTTATCACGGCCTGGGTTTTTAAATGGGCGATAAAGTGTCGTGCGGCCGTGACGTTTTGCGTGACCAGTGTATCGGGGATTAAGTCGGAAAAATCGAGCGTCAAAAGCTTTTCGTTGCTCGTCGTGATGCCTTGAGGGTCATTGATCACGAATGCTTTAGTTTTGATGCGATTCAACAGCTCTAAACTATAAAGGTACTCGGCGTTGAACGGGGGTTCTTTGCGGATGAACACGCAGTCGAAGCGGCCGAGATCGCGGGGTTCGCGGGAAAGAGGGGTCGGACGAAACCCGTGCCGGAGATCCGTGTTTGCCTCGTAGAGAGTGGCCTCCAGTGTGTGATTTCTCCAGGCAAGATGACGGCTCTCGCAGTGAAACACCCGATGGCCGCGGCGCCGGAGCTCATGCATGATCCAGAGCGACGAGTCCTCGTTCGGTTTCACGTGCGCCACGGGATAGAGGAGAAAGGCGATTTTCATGAGACAGCGTTTATTATAGCATACGTTTTAGGATGAGTCTTCGACGCGCGGATTTAAAAAAATACATCCTGTCCGGATGTAAAAATGAAAAACACCGCAAAATCGGTATCGAGTGGGAAAAACTCGGGGTTTACCGTGCCACCGGCCGCGCGATTGGGTATTTTGGCGCGCGCGGCGTCGAAGCGATTTTTAAAGCGCTGATCCGCGAGCACGGTTGGCAGAACGCTTCTTCGGAAACGCCGATCGTGGCTCTCAAAAAAGGACGCTCATCGATCACGCTGGAGCCAGGCGGACAGATCGAGTTGAGCGGTTATGCCTACGCAGCACTCAAAGACAATGCCTGGGAGCTGGATTCGCACTTGATCGAGATTGAATCCGTATCACAGCCTCTCGGGATCGCGTGGTTGGGGCTGGGCGCGCAGCCATTCAGCCGTTTAGACGAGATCCGTTGGGTGCCCAAAGCGCGCTATCGGATCATGCGGCGTTTTTTAAGCGCGCGCGGCTCGCTCTCGCACGCGATGATGAAGCAAACCGCTTGCATCCAGGCCAATCTCGACTTCACAAGCGAAGAAGACGCGATTCAAAAACTACGGCTAGCGTTCGCGCTGGCGCCCGTTCTATCGCGAGTGTTTGCCAACTCACCCGTTTACGAATCGCGCCTTGTCGGACGCGAGTCCCAACGCGCCTGGATCTGGCGGCATACGGATCCGGCCCGCACGGGTATTTTAAAAGACGTGTTCCGCGCGGACTACACGCTGGAGGACTACGTCGACTACGCGCTCTCGGTGCCGATGTTTTTTATCGTGCGCGGGGGCCGCTGGATCGCGGCGCCGCGCCTGGATTTTCGGCGATTCATGGAAAATGGATTCCGCGGTTTCGAGGCTACGCTCGGCGACTGGAAGCTACACTTGACGACGATTTTCACGGAGGCGCGATTGAAACAGTATCTTGAGATCCGGAGTCTCGACTGCCAGAACCGCGAGATGGGTCTTGCGGCGATCGCGTTTCTGAAGGGGATCTTTTACCGCGCTCTGTCAAGCGAGAGGGCGCTTAAAATTTTGCTTGGGGTCAAACGGCCGAATCTCGCTTGGGAACTCTTGGAGCTTGCTCAATCCGGTTTGAACGCCGAAGAGTCAGGCTATCTCGAACCGCTTCAAGTTTTGCTTGAAAGAAAAAAAACGCCGGCGCGCATTTTGATCGGCTGTCTTAAAAAAGCGCGACTTAGAGAAGAAAAGGTGCAAACTCTGATCGCCTGCGCGGCGGTTTAGGTTCTTAAGCGGTAGCCAATTTTAAATAGCCACACCACGAGAAAAAAAAGTCCCATCGCGAGCACTGCCGAAAGCACCATGCCTACCGCGAGATTCGCGTCGGCGATCCCCAGCATGCCGTAACGCAGACCGCTCACCAAGTAAAAGATCGGGTTCAGTTTTGTGACCATTTGAAGCGCGGGCGGCACCATGTCGATCGTATGGAACACGCCTCCGAAATAGATCAGCGGCGAAATCACAAACGTCGTCCAGATGGACAGTTTTTCGAAGCCGGTAGCCCACAGACCCACGAGCAACCCTAAAAGCGAAAAGATCACCGAAACAACCAGCATAAAATAAACAGCGACCGCGACGTTGTGCCAGACAAACTGCGTAAATAAAAGCGAGATGCCGTACACACCCGAGGCCACGAGGAGTCCGCGCGTGATGCCGCCTACCAAGAGCCCCAGAACCATCTCGTAGTAGGTGAGAGGGGACAGCAGGATCTCCTGGATATGGTTGTGCCAGCGCGCGATGAAAAGTGATGAGGATGTGTTGCCGTAGGAACCCTCGATCAACTGCATCACCACAAGTCCCGGCACCAAAAACTGCAAGTAGCTGTACGCGCCGATCTGGATCTCGAGGTTGCGGCCTAGCGAAAACCCGAAGACAAAGATAAAAAGTGTTGAGGAAACAAGCGGCGGCACGATGGTTTGCGTAAACACGACAAAAAACCGAAGGATTTCGCGGCGTACCAGCGTTTCAAATCCGACTCTATTGGGAATCATGGTCGCTACTCTTTGTCAGTTCTAAAAATCGTTTTTCGAGCGTCGCGTCGGCCACAAGCTCTTTCGTGGGGCCGTGGTGGACGATACTGCCCTCATGGATGATCGCGATCGTTTTGGAGAGTTTCTCGGCCTCCTCCATGTAATGCGTGGTAAGAAAAATCGTTTTGCCTTTTTTGTTGAGATCGTTCAAGAAATTCCAGATCAGATACTTCAGTTCAAGATCGGCGCCGGCCGTGGGCTCATCGAGGATCAAGATTTGAGGATCATGCACCAGCGCGCGGCATAAAAGAAGCCGCCGTTTCATGCCTCCGGAAAGCTTCCTAAAATCGAGGTCTTTTTTGCTATCCAGGCCAAAGAGTCGCAACAGGTCGCCAGCCTTTTTACGCGCCTCCGATCTCGGCACGCCAAAGTAACCGGCCTGGGTTATCAGGACGCCTTCGATGGTGAGGAACGGGTCAAAGTTGAATTCCTGCGGACAAAGACCGATCAGGGGCCGAGTTTTTCGATACTCGGAACGAACGTCAAAGTCAAATACGCGAACGCTCCCCTTTTGAAAATTGGAAAGTCCCGTGATGGCGTTGATCGTGGTGGTTTTTCCCGCTCCGTTGGGACCCAAAAAACCCACAAAGTCACCCGGACGAACCTCGAGACTCACGCCTCGCAGCGCTTGAAAGCTATCATAGTACTTGACCAGTGACTGGATGTGGATGGCCGGAGCTTGGTTCATAAGATGAAGAGTTATTATATGTTATAATACCGCGCATGTCGATCAAGGCGTTTCTATTTGATCTCGGACAAGTGCTGCTTGCGTTTGATTTTAGGCCGGCTTTTGCCAAGCTTTCAAAGTCTTGCGCGTTTTCACCGGTCGAAGTGGCCCATTTTTTTGCGCGATCGGGGCTGGAAGTGCTCTACGACGGCGGCAAGATCAGTTCACGTCAATTTTGCCGCTTGGTGCGCCAGGGTTTGAGGCATGAACTGAGCGACCGTGAATTTACGAAGATTTGGAACGAGATTTTTACGCCCGACCACGAGAATGTCGCGCTGCTTAAAAAAGTCTCGAAAACCTACCGCACCGCGCTCATTTCCAATACCAACGAGATGCACTACGAGTACATTCAAAAAAAGTACGCGTTTTTAGCGTGTTTTGACCGCGTGATTTTATCCTACCGCGAGCGCCTGCGAAAACCGGATCGCAGGATTTACCGGCGCGCGGTGCGCGTCTGTCACGCGAAGCCGCAAGAAATTTTTTATATCGACGACCGTTCCGAGATGACCGAAGCGGCGCGGGATCTCGGCATCCACGCGTTCACGTTTCGCAATAATCACGATGATCTTAAAAAACGTCTCCAAGTTTTGGGAGTGCCGTTTTGAGCGCGAACCGACAATTTTTGTCCGTGGCGATGCGGGCCGCGGAAACCGCGGGCAAACTTCTTTTAGCTTCTTACGGAAAGCTGAAAAGTACCCAGATCAGCGCCAAGTCCAAAAACGATTTTGTGACGGTTCTGGATAAAAAATCCGAGGAGGCGGTCATCCGCGTGATCCGACGGTTTTTTCCGGATCACGGGATATTGGCGGAAGAAGGCGGGACGCGCAACACCGGCGCCGAATGCGTGTGGATCATCGATCCTCTCGATGGAACCTCCAACTACATTCACTGTTTTCCGATGTTCGCGGTGTCGATCGGCGTGGCGGTGAAGGGTGTGATTTGCGCCGGCGTGGTGCATGACCCGTTACACCGAGAGATGTTTTATACCGAGCGGGGCAGCGGCGCGTTTTTAAATAAGAAGCGGTTTCGGGTGTCTAAAACCGCGAAGCTTGCCGACGCGCTGATGACCACCGGTATCCCGTTTCGCGCGCGTAACCGTTACGACGAATATTTTGATTCCTTGAAGTTGATTTCGCTTGGTAGTGCCGGGATGCGACGGGGTGGGTCGGCGGCGTTGGATCTGGCGTACGTGGCTTGCGGACGCCTGGACGGATTTTGGGAACTCAGCTTGGCGCCGTGGGATATTGCTGCGGGGTCACTTTTGATTGAGGAGGCCGGGGGGCGGGTGACGGATTTGTGGGGCGGCGGCCGTTACTTAAACTGCGGGGATATCCTGGGCTCTAACCGCAAAATTCACGCCGAGCTTCAAGCGATTACGTCCCGGATCACGCGGCTTCCGGTATCGGCCAACCGGTGTGGCTGGAGGGCCGGATTGTGAAGGAGTAGGGGAGGGCGCTGCACACCCAGGCGTACGTTCCGGACCTGGTCCGCATTCCACCATCTATTGAGAGGGTCTCTCTCACCACTTACAACGGATTGTGGAAAGTGGACCAGGTCCGGTTTTACACAAGTCAAAATCAATTGGTATTGAAAATAGTATTGATTAGTGTTATACTTTTGGTATGAATATTGGCTGGAGGGATTATGAGTCAAGTTAAGACGGCAATATCCGTGGAGGAAGGGATTTTTAAGCAGCTGAACGCGTTTGCCCATAAAATCCACGTTTCGAGAAGTAAGCTTTTTGAGATCGCGGCTAAAGAGTGGTTGAAGGCGGAGCAACGCAAGCGTCTCATTGGGCGGATTAATAAGGCCGTCGAAAAAGACCATTTAGACGCAGAGGACAAGCGTCAAGCCGGGTTTATGAGGGCTCAACACCGAAAACTTGTGGACGGTGCGTGGTGATCCAGCAGGGTGACGTTTTCTGGATCCATATGGGAGACGCCAAGGGGCACGCGCTCGCTTATCGCCACCCTCACGTTGTTATTCAGGGCAACCCCTACAATCAGAGCAAAATTAGAACCGTGGTGGTCTGTGGTATCACCTCCAAACTCCAAAGAGCCGATTTACCGGGCAACGTTCTTTTGAAGAAAGGGGAGGCCAATCTACTCAAAGATAGTGTGGTCAATATTTCTCAACTCTTTACCGTGGATAAGGATGTGCTTGTTGAGAAAATCGGCGCTTTAAGTGCCGAGCGACTGGAGCATATCCTTGTGGGGATCAACCTGTTATTTGACTTTGATCGCTAAAGAGGTAAGATAGCATCCTATGCCGTATGTGAGCTTACGAGTGGCGGGGAAGCTGAACCGCCAGCAAAAAGAGACGATCGCCAAGGAGTTTGCCGAGACGCTGGAGCGCGTGGCCGGCAAACCCAAGGACTCCACGTATCTCGTTTTTGACGAAGTCGAAAGAGAAAACTGGGCCAAGGGCGAGAAGCTGCTTGGTTAGCGAAACCGCACAATCCGATGCCGATTGAAAAACAGCTATCGGTGTTTATGGAAAATAAACCCGGACGCTTGAGCCAGATCTGCGCCACGCTCGCTGATACGGGTGTCAATATTTACGCGATGTCGGTACACGATACCGTGGACCACGCGATCGTGCGCCTTATGGTCGACAAGCCCACCAAGGCGTTGGTGCTTCTGGAAGAAGAAGGCGTTTACATCGTGACGCATGATGTCGTCGTCGTGGAGGTTGAAAATAAACCGGGCATTATTTCCAATATCGCCCGAAAGCTTTTCCGCGCGGACATGAATATCGAGTATATGTACTGCACTGCGGCTAAGAACCAAGATTACGGGTGTCTCGTGATCAAAACCAAAGACGCCGAACAAGCCCTCGAAATTCTTGAAAATCCTTAAATCCTCGTTTATTTTATTTCCGATTCTTTTATTTGTATTTTCCGTTCCGGTCCAGGCTTTGGAACGACAGTCGGCCGTGGTTCGGGAAGTTTTAAGCGGGGATACCGTGAGATTGGAAGGCGGCAAGACGCTCAAATATGCGGGCCTGGCCGCTCCGCCGCTTCAAAGCATCGTGCCGCTGGTGAGAAAATACGGCGTTGACGCCAAAGAGTTTAATGAAGCCGCGGTGCGGGGGAAGAGCATCGCCATCGAGTGGGGTCCCCAGATCCGCGACGATCTCAACAATCTACTCGGCTATGTGTATCTCGAAGACGGAACTTCACTCAACGAGCTTCTTTTAAGGAATGGTCACGCGAAACTGCGTTTACAGGCGCCCAACCTGAAATATGGCGGGGCGTTTCGCAAAGCGGAGCTTGAGGCGCGCCGCGCCAAGCGGGGACTCTGGAAAGAGGAGCCGGACAACCCGTTTATCCAGAGCGAATATATCGGAGAAAAGAACACGAAAATCTACTATTTCCCGACTTCACCGGAACTGGAACGGATTCCGGAGGCGCAGCTCGTGCGTTTCCGCTCACGGGTCGAGGCCAAGGCCGCCGGTTACAAGTCCTGCTTTACCTGCAACGAGGACGATCGGGATGTTTTCTTGAGATAATCATTGACAGCCCTATTTTAGTTTTGATATAGTTTCCGCGGTTTTTTTTATTTATTTAACTAAAAGGAGAAGTCCAATGTCCAAAGGCACAGTCAAGTGGTTTAGCAACCAAAAGGGCTACGGTTTTATTACCCCCGACGGCGGCGGGAAGGATGTGTTTGTGCATCACAGCGCTATTTTGGGAGACGGGTATAAGACCCTGGACGAAGGTCAGAACGTCGAGTTCGACGTGACTCAGGGACCCAAGGGCGAGCAAGCGGCTAACGTTCGCAAGCTTTAATCTAAACGCGCTAAGCGTTGATAAAACCTCAAGAAACGAGGGTTTTGCGTTTTTTGGGGTTTTTTATGCGCTGTCCTTGAAAGCTTTGCGGCGGGATGGTAAAATAGCACTGTGTATTTCTAAAAAAGGAGTAATTTCGGTGGCCGATAGAGAATCCAATTTAAAAGAACGCCGCGAGTTCTTTCGCGTTAAGTTTGATGCGCCGGTGCAATTCCGCGCTTATACCGACACTGAGGTTTTTGGTTCTTCTCGCAATGAAGTTTTAGAGGGTAAGACGCGAGACATCAGTCAGTCCGGCGTGTTGTTTGAAACGGATAAAGTGCCCCCGATGTCTAGCATCTTGTGGCTGAATCTTGATTTTCGTACGCTGCAAATCTGTCAGGAAATCGAGCAGCGCGCGCTGGTGTACAAGGACGGTCTCTTGGGACGCGTGGTGCGCATCGAGGAAAACCCCGTTAAAAGGACCTACGATGTCGGCGTTTGTTTTTTGACGCGCAGTGAAAAGAGCGCGCGCGACGTCCAGCAAGCCCTCTTGAAGATTGCCGCCAATTAAGTACGTCGTCCCCGTCGCCAGCGGTAAAGGCGGCGTTGGCAAATCTACCGTGAGCGTGAATCTCGCGCTGGCGCTTGTCCGGTCCGGCGCAACCGTCGGGCTTTTGGATCTCGATCTTTACGGTCCCAGCGTCCCGGCCATCCTCGGTATTTCCGAACGGCCTCGTTCCACCGCCGACAATCATCTCATCCCAATCGAAAAACACGGTCTCAAAGTCATGTCCATCGCGTTTCTTGTGCCGTCTCACGAAGCGGTGATTTGGCGCGGGCCGATGCTGCACAAGATGGTGCAGGATTTCTTGCGTATCGTGGATTGGGGAGAGCTGGATTTTTTGGTCGTGGATCTGCCTCCCGGCACCGGGGATATCCAGCTTAGTCTCTGCCAATCCATCCCGGTCGCGGGCGCCGTGATCGTATCCACGCCTCAAGACGTTGCCTGGAACGTGGCCCAAAAAGCGATTTTGATGTTTGATAAACTAAACGCGCCGATTTTGGGCGTGATTGAAAATATGAGTTTTTACCAGTGCCCGCGCTGCGGGTCGAAAGAGGAGATTTTTGGGCATGGGGGCGCACAAGCCGCCGCGAAGCTTTTGGGGATACCCTTTTTAGGCGAGATTCCGCTTGATACCCGGCTCCGAACGTGTTCAGACCAGGGGCAGCCGATCATTCTCCAGGAGCCCGAGCACGTTCTCTCCAAAGTATTCTTTAAAATTGCCGAAAAACTAAAAAGTGAGATACAATCGCTGGGCGCTCGTGCCGAGGAAAAGAAGCTGCCGCAAACGATCAGTCCACCACAAAGCGCCGAAATCAAAATCGAGTGGAAAGACGGTCGGCGCAGTGTTTTTGAGCCTAGATCCTTACGTCTTTTGTGTCCGTGCGCCCGCTGCGTGGACGAATGGACGGGTAAAAAGCTGCTCGAGGAATCCAAACTGCCGCCCGATATGCGCGCGCTCGCGATCAATCTCGTGGGTCGTTATGCGCTGCAAATCCGGTGGAGCGACGGGCATGATACAGGCCTTTACTCGTTTGACTATTTAAGGGGACTTTCTTGAAGATGGACGCGCCAATAAAGTTTTTCACACCCGCCGAGGCCAATAAAACTCTGCCGCTGGTCAAAAGAATAGCGTGTGATATTCTGGAAACGGGCCGAGAGCTCGCGAAGCTGCAAGCCGAGATGGGGAATGCAGCGGAAAAGAACCCGCGTTTTGCGGAATGGGCCGACCGTTTTGACGATCTCATGGATGAAATAGAAGCGCTCGGCTGTTTTTACAAGGACTGGAATTTCGAGATGGGACTTGTGGATTTCCCAAGCCGCGTGGAAGGCAAGGACGTGTTTTTGTGCTGGCGCACCGACGAACCTTGCGTGCAGTACTATCATGATTTGGAGGCCGGCTTTCCCGGCCGCCAACCCATTCCCAGTCAGTATTTAGAACCAATCGAAAAGGAGGCAAGGAAATAAGACTGGTCGCGTTGAGCGGCTGCGGCTTAGCCGTGATCGAGGACGGACAGGCGGGCGTCAAAGCTGATTTTGGAAAGATTTCGAAGGTCTTCAGACCAATGATCTGCAGGTGATTTACGTGCCCACGGAAGCGAATCTCCCGATCCTCGAAGCCAACCGAACCCGAACCAGCCGATCGGAATAGATAGCCGCCGTCGTTGCGAGGAGGCCCGCAGGGCCGACGAAGCAATCTAAACCCAATCCGGCCGAGATTGCTTTCCGCCTGAGGCGGACCCGCCTTTGGCGGGCGCCGCTCGCAATGACAGCATAACGATTTATGTCACAGTTTCATCCCTACCTATCTTTCCAATAACCATCTAATGTCTTATAATGTATCTTATGTAAAGTTATGTAAAGTACTGTCAAGAGAAGACCAGAATGATCAGGATCGACGAACCCAATTGATATCGTACCCGTCTGTCGGGCCATTGGTCAGCAGATTTTCGTCGTAATGAATGGGTTGATTAATATCCGCCACATTCGCGATGATGGCCCCGTAGAATTCAGAGCTTCCCGTGACATTGACCGTGGCGTACGGCGCGTTGACGAGTCCGGAAAACGCGTTGTTGCCACCGATCGTGGCCGTGGTGCAATTCGAAGTGCCGAATATCTGAACCGCCTGGGGGTTCGTGGATCCCGAAGTGTTGATGATACCCGTGCCTTGCATTTTAAAGTTGCCGTTGGTATAGATTGCAAG
This sequence comes from uncultured Planctomycetia bacterium, assembly GCA_964372765.1. GTDB lineage: Bacteria > Omnitrophota > Gorgyraeia > 2-02-FULL-51-18 > CAYJSE01 > CAYJSE01. The sequence continues at coordinate 56,856 of CAYJSE010000004.1, forward strand.
ACTGGCGGTGGGATAAGTGAGCGTATCCACATTAATCGTACCAGTGCCCGATGTCGAAAATACCCATCCGGCACTGCTGTCTAGATAGAGCTGGGTGGGACCTGTAATCGTAATCGTTGAACCGGACATGGCGAACGAATTATATCGTTTATTGCCGCTCCATGAAACGGGAGCGCTGCCGCCGTTCATCGAAAAGTTAACCGCGCTGTCACCCAAGGCTATGAGAGCGTCCGGGATCTCAACATCCGAAATGGCATTGTTGACATTATCGCTTTGGGTTCCTGTGATGTCCCCGTCATTATCGATGGTTCCCCCGGATCCTGTGCCCGCATTCCCGCTGATCGTATCCCCGTTTCCCACGCTGATAGCGTTAGCCGCGGTGCTATTGGTCAACACATCAGCGTTTTCCGCTATGTTGAGCCCACCATAGGCGGTCGGAGACGTGTAACTATCAATGTCCGCACTGATGTCGATCGTTCCTTTAGTCATGATGGCGGCCTTATAGATGGGCCTACCGACCAGCGCCGCAGATACAGTCACCGATTTACTGGAGTCCGTGCCCGCAGCGTCGATTGTCCCGGTGCTGGTGATTAACGGACTAGACGGGTCTGTCGTGTTATCGATCGTGATGTTCAGGGTCCCAATAGTGCTGCCGGTGGCGTCATCGAAATCACTGTCTTCCAATTCCCATCCTTCTGCGCTGGGATCAAAATCGGCTCCCGCAAAGTCTTCGTCGTCGTAATTATAGATCCACAACACACCATCCATCCCCCCTTCGGCAATGGCCAGCGCTTTGATCTGATTTTCGGATGAAAGTGTCGAATATTTATCCTGAACCATGATCCCGATATAGGACGCGGAAAACCCTAAAAGTAACCACGTAAGAACCACAACGGTGAGTAAGGCAAATCCTGAATTATTTTTCATGGCTCCATGTTCCTCAGTAAAAGCGTCGCGTCGACGCTGGTTGTTTGTGTTTTTCCCCGCGTAAGGTACTGGGACTCCATTTCCACATTGACGTACCGGAGCGCTTCGATTTCATCGTCGGCTAAGTCGGAGAGCTCATTTCCAGCATCATCGCTAAACGTAAGAGCGCTGATATTTTCCACGACCGGAATATCCGTTTGATTTTCTCCCCCTTCTCGTTCGCTGGCCGCGTCCAGTGTCACGGAGCGTATTAGAATCGTGTCGTCGCCAGGATCCAACTCGTAAGTGATGTAATCGAAATCATTGTCAAAATCCGTAGGTATGCCGTCGGCATCAATACTCGGGACCTTGAAGACGAGCGTCTGTGTTGCGGAATCCACATCAATCGCGATCGCTTCCTGAGCGTCCCTGACGATACGGTCCATCGCGTGGCGCATCGCTTGGTTGGCGATGACGTAACCGCGCTCCTGGTAAACCTGATTTTGCATGACGAAAAATATAGAAAAAATACTGGCTGTGAACATGATACTCAGGGCGCTCGCGATCATGAGCTCGGTAATCGTAAATCCATGAGGGTTGAACAGTCTGGGTTTTTTCATGCTCGATTGAGTCCTACGCGTGAAATCCGCGTCGTTAAACTTTCCGTTTTCGTAGCGCCTCCTCGGGTTTCCCAGGAGACAGTCAACGTGACCACTTTGATGTCATCGCCCAGGCTGTCGGCGACGTCAATCGCGCCCGAGCCTTCGCGCAATTTGTCGATTTGGTCATTTGTAAATGCGTCTCCATCCATATCTTCCACATCGTCAAAGGCCGCGGTGCGAACGATCTCTATCTCCTCCCGCAAGGCGTTTAAGGCATACTGGCGCAAATGGTTATCATCCGAGAAGTAGATGCCACTGCTCATGCTAAGCATAAGGGCCGTGATCGCGATACCGGCTAGGGCAACGCTCACAACCGTTTCTACAAGGGTATATCCCGTTCTGTCTTTAAAGGTATAGGATAGCATTGCACACCTTCTTTACCAAAAGTATATATTATTATTAATTATTTATCAAGATTTACAGTTAAAAAAGATAATTACACAACCCATTGGAAATTATAAGGTTATAGCTTGA
>CAYJSE010000005.1:0-51804 GCA_964372765.1 uncultured Planctomycetia bacterium
TCTTCCATCGTTTTTTTCACCGGATGGTCTTTGCTATCGTCCGGGATTGCGGTGGGATCTGGATATTTTAGTTCCTGCTTTGCGCTTTGTTTTGTGGTTTGTTTGGCGGACGATTTAGCCGGTGATTTCGTTTCTGACTTTACAGGCGTCTTTACAGATTCCGCCGGCCCGGAACTGAGTACCGATGGTTTCGTTTCAGCACGGGACACGCTGGTAAACACAAAAATCAAAACGGCGGTCAACACGACCGCCAAAATTTTCTTTTCGCCGCTTATTTTTTGTCGCGATCCTCGCCAACCAACCCAAATTTTCATCTTCCTAACTCCTTTTTCCTTTCCCCTTTCACCTTTTACCTCTACTTCAGCGCCAGGTACTTTCCCCGTTTCTGGCTCCGGGTGCCTGGCACTTCGCCCTTTTTCCCAAAAAAAATTAGCCGCCGGACACACCCCCGGCTTTGTTCGGGCCACTCTTCACACCGTTATCAAAGAATTACAAATTCCTACAACCCTTCAAATCTCTTAAACAAAGCATACATGAACTCGTCACAGAAGTCAAAATAATACTTCAAAATGACGTTTGCATAAAATCGTTTTTTGGGTATAATACTTCCAAAATAGGTCTAAAAATGGAAACGATTACCAGATATTTTAAACCCCCAAAAACAAGCTTCTTTTTACTAGGACCACGCGGTACGGGTAAATCTACGTGGGTACGCTCTCAATATCCCAACGCGCTGTACATCGATCTACTATCCCCCGAAGCATTCAGGACCTTGAGCGCGAAGCCCGAACGGCTGTCGGCCATACTTGAAGGCTCCCCGGACAAAAAAATCGTCATCATCGATGAGATCCAAAAAGTACCGGCGCTTTTAACCGTCGTGCACCAGTGGATCGAAAAAAAAGCGGGACATCAATTTATCCTGACGGGGTCCAGTGCCCGAAAGCTTAAAAAAACAGGCGTCGATCTTCTGGCGGGACGAGCCCTCCAAAGAACCTTTTATCCATTTGTCGCCTGGGAGCTCGGTGAAAAATTTAAGTTGGATCAGGCGCTCCAGTGGGGCCTATTGCCGCTGCTGTTAAACTCGCCCGATCCCGGAGATTCCCTGCAGGCCTATCTCACACTGTATTTACGCGAGGAGATACAGAATGAAGGGCTGGTCAGAAATTTAGGCCATTTTTCGAGATTTCTCGAGACACTGAGTTTTTCAAACGGCAGCGTGCTCAATATCAGCAACATTTCGAGAGAGTGCGAGATTGAAAGAAAAGTTGTCGAAGGCTATGTGGGGATCGTGGAGGATCTCATGCTCGGATTTCGCCTCGGCGTTTTTTCTAAAAAATCAAAACGCGCGACCATTAAACATTCAAAATTTTATCTATTCGATACCGGTGTTTTTCGCGCTTTGAGACCCAAGGGCCCCCTGGACAAACCGGAAACAATCGAAGGCGCCGCGTTGGAAGCGCTGGTCGCTCAGCATTTAAAAGCGCTGATCGATTATGAAAACCGTGACAACCAGCTTTATTTCTGGAAAACCCAAAGCGGTCGAGAAGTGGATTTTATTCTCTACGGGCCCGCCACACTGACGGCTATTGAGGTTAAAAACTCGAATAAAGTAAGACCGGAGGACCTGCGCTCCTTAAGAGCTTTCCGTGCGGATTACCCTTCCTGCAAGCTGCTGCTTCTCTACCGGGGTAAAGAACGTCTCAAGGAAAACGGCGTGCTTTGCATCCCTTGCGAAGAATTTTTAATAAATCCCTTTTCTTTCCTTTAACACGACTCCACCCCCGGATCTTCGAATCCGCGGATATCCTCTGCTAGAACCTAAAATTCCAGAAATTCTTATGCAGCTTTCAAATTTTCGAGTTCAACTTGAGGACGGTGATGTTTAAGAAGATATTTACTGGCATCCAGCACTTCGATTCCGACAACCGAACCATCGGGGGCAAAATTGACCGCGACGTCTTCCGTCAGGCGATGGGTGGTGACTTCAAAGCGTCCTTCTTTCAGGCGAATATAAGCTGCGTTGACTGCGGCATCGTAGCTGATTTTCATGGGATTATCTCCGCTCACCCAACATAACAGCCTCACTGACCTCGGCTTCGGAAGCACCACGCTCAACCATTTGACGGCGGGCGTGATCGGAAAAAATTAACTTCATCGAAAGTAATGGTACCACAAGAGAGGTGGCCTTTCAAGAATACGTAGGAGACTAGCCAGCAGTCCACTACGTTTTTGTCTTGACAATTCTGAAGTATTATGCAGAATTATCCTATGCGCCGAAAACTAGAACCCTTCATCCAGAAAGATCTTGATTCTAAAATAGTTCTCTTGAGCGGTCCCCGCCAGGTCGGAAAGACCACGCTTTCGAAAGCGCTTTATCCGGAAAATTTTGATTATCTCAATATCGACAACCCTCAGCATCGTTTGAATGTTCAAAAATATATATGGAAAAAAGACGCGGAGCTGGTTATTTTTGATGAGTTGCATAAACTTAAAAACTGGAAGCGGCTGGTTAAAGGCATTTATGACACGGAAGGAGTCCGGCCTAGGATTCTGGTAACCGGCTCCGCGAGGATGGACGCCTTTCGCAAAGGCGGCGATTCTCTGGCGGGCCGTTTTTACTCCTATCGTCTTCATCCTTTTTCGGTAGCTGAACTCAAAGGTCAATTGCCAAGCGAGGAAGTGTTTGACAGGATCCTGCGTCACGGCGGATTTCCGGAGCCTTTTTTAGCGGACGACGCAACGGCCGCCGATCGCTGGAGACGCGCGCATACGGATCGTATTCTAAGGGAGGATCTTTTGGACCTCACGTCCGTGCGGGATTTGAAAGGCATTGAGACATTGGCCGAGCTTTTGCGCCAGGCCGTGGGAAGCCCTGTTTCCTTTGAATCCTTGTCGCGCGATCTTCAGATTTCTTCCCATACGGTCAAGCGCTGGATAGGGATCCTTGAAAGTCTTTATGTTATTTTTATCGTGACGCCCTATTCAAAAAATATCGCCCGAGGACTTTTGAAGCAGCCAAAGATTTATTTTTATGATACGGGATTTATTTCCGCGGACAAACCGGCCGCCCGGTTTGAAAACGCCGTTGCCTGCGCTCTATTAAAACACCTGCATTTTCTGGAGGATACGCGGGGCAAGAAAACGGCTTTGTATTATGTGAGAGACCGGAATAAGAAAGAAGTGGATTTCCTCACCCTAAAGGACGGAAAACCGGAATTTTTGATAGAGACCAAATTGTCCGGAGAGGATGTTTCTCAGCTAAATTATTTTTTTAAAAATTTTCCCAGTGAAACCAAAAAAATTCTGTTACTTAAAAACATACATAAAGAAACCGACATCGGGAGGATTCAGGTTCGGAAAACTAGCCGTTGGCTTGAAGACCTGGAGTCGGCCTAAAATTCCTCAAGATACGCCTGCAAACTTATCCATCCTCCGGGGGAAAGAACGTCTCAAGGAAAACGGCGTGCTTTGCATCCCTTGCTCCTGAGACCCTCGAGTACCAACCTCCGTTAATCAATGGACAAAATGTCGAAAAACCCTGCACGAAAAACAGGGGCCTAGAGGGAGATTGCCGAACCAATCTCCTCAAGTGGGATGAACTTTACCTTTAAATCACCGAAATACTTTGTACAGGAGTCAACGACATCGGGGGCAACAACATAATTATTTCCCCCTGGATAAAGTTTTCTGAAACTCTTAAACCCCGAGGGATCGAGATCCACGCTTGACCATTTGCACTCAATCGCCGTCGGAGAATTTCCTCGGACGGTCCACACAAAATCAACCTCGCGTCCTGTCTTGTCCCTCCAATAGCAGACATTCGCTGACTGCGCCTCGGCATAAAGTTCGTTTAAAACAAAATGCTCCCAGAGGTACCCCGCATCTTCTCTACGGAACCCTGCCCACCCTTTGTAGTAGCTAATGAATCCAGTGTCAAAAGCATAAACCTTAGGCGCGGAGATAATTTCAGCGGGTTTATGGGTATTGTAAGGCCGCACAATATGCGCAACAAACGTCGCTTCTAGCACACTCAGATAATTGGTAATCGTCGTGCGACTGACTTCGCATGGGGACGCGAACCTTGTAGCTTCAAAAATCCCGCCGCTCTGCATAATCAGAAGCTCGGCAAACTTAAGAAATGAATGCCTTCTCTCCAAACGAAATAACTCTTGGATATCCTTGGCCCAATAGGAGTCCATCCATTCTTGGAAATCTTTTTCAGGCTGGCTGGCTGCTTGAAAAAATGGGGGAAGTCCGCCGGCTAATAACCGGTGTTTTAGGTTTTCACTCTTAAAATCCACCAAATCCCTTAAAACCATCGGCAAAAGCCAGAGTTGAAATTTACGCCCAGTCAGCGTATCCTTAAATTTTTTGGAAGCCCCTAACGTCGATGACCCTGTGGCGAGAACACGCACCGTAGGATAGTGATCGGCGGCAATCTTTAAAAGTTCGGAGGGGTTGGAAAGCCGGTGTACCTCATCGAGAATGATCCTCTTACCCTCAAGATCGGACAAAAAACTCTCCGGATCTTCCATGCGCCGGCGTACCCTGGGCAATTCGCAGTCAAAATACTCGGCGCGGTCCAAGCTGGAGCATAGAGATGTCTTACCTGTCCTGCGGACACCCGAAAGCCAAATAATCGGCCGAAGCTTCCAAGCGTCCTCTATCTTTTTGACCCAATAGGACCGCCAGATAAGATTTTTCATACGTCAGCAATATATCATTGAGTTGAACTATACGCAACTAGTATTGCGTTTAGTAGCTACTTGGTTTTCCCGGCTATACCCCCATCTCCCGCCCTCCAAATCCCCTACCGCTTTCCCCAGTAAAAATAGCACTTGCGCTTGTTCACTTTTTGGGTATAACACTTCCATAATAGGCCTGAAAATGGAAACGATAGCTTGATACTTCTCTACCGGGGGAAAGAACGCCTCAAGGAAAACGGCGTGCTTTGCATCCCTTGATCCTGAGATCCTCGGGCACCAACCTCCGTTAATCAATGGACAAAATGTCGAAAAACCCTGCACGAAAAACAGGGGGAGGGTCATGGGATGCTAGGCTGACGGATGGAAAGGATAGAGGTTCAGCTCGTGAATGGGCTTAAAATGCCTTTGATTGCTGGTGACAAGGGCGAGATTATTTTCGACCGCTGTGGCCGCGATAATGGAGTCCGCGGAGCGCAGTCCGTGGCTTTGAGCATACTCCTCAATATAGATCAGCGCCCGGTGGCCGATATTCTCGGTCAGAGGCAGGGTTTGAAAATACCCCTCCGATAGAAAATTTTTGATGATTTTTATTTCCGATTTATTCCGCGCGCCTTGCAAGAGCTCCATGTAGCTAAGTATTGAAATATACCGTATCTCGGCATCGCCGATCAGACCGATCGCTCGCGCGTTACCCCTCTCGGACCAGATAAGGATATCCGTGTCAAAGAGCACGAAAACGCCCGCCCCGCAGATCGTCCATGGTTTTTTCGACCGACTTGCCGCCCGATTGCTTCTTATGCATTCCAAAGAAAGGATGTGATCGGAATTGGCCGGCGGGTTTCTCTTGAACGGGCGGAAATATCCTGCCAGCCACTTTGCCATGGTAGAGCACTTCCACAACCTCGTTGCGACGCAAAGCCTGCAGAACTTCCCTCATTTTAGTACGCAGATCGACAACGGACGCTCTCATGATCCCCCTCTAATATGTATACTTAAATTATACATATTTAAAACGCGCTGTCAAGGGGCACGGTTCCCCTCAACAGGGACAGTCCCGGGACTGTCCCTGTTCTATTAACTAAACGTACTCCCACTTCACCGAAAAAAACGAGTAGTCCTGCACGGGCTCGGCGGACCCCTCGTCTGGCCGGAAGCTCACCACGCCTCTCATGATGTCGCCGCGCCAATCGCCGCGCCAGGTGAGCTTGGACCCGTCCGGCAGCACCTCGAAACTCCCCCAAATCGCCGACCCATCCCCGCGCCGGGAGATAAAAAAGCTTGAGCCCGCCGACTCTTTCCGCGAGAAATACTTGGACCAGAACCGGTCGTTTTTAAACTGTATCGTATCTTTGATGATGGACTGCGTGGTTTTATCCGTCGTAATGGGCAATAGCTCGATCTCCCACTGGGTGTTCTCAAGCTCCTGAAGCGCGATGGGACTCACGTTTTCGAACCGCGCCTGCTCCAAAAACTGCGCCTCTTTGGTCTCGAGAAGCTTTTTATACTGGGTCTCAAGCGCGTTTTTCTCTATATAAAGGTAGACGCTTGAGCCCGTGGCCGCAAGGACCCCCATCGCCACGACGGCCAGCACGATCTTCATCCGGCGGGCGCGCTCCTTTTGCTTCGCGGCCTTTTCTAAAACTTGAGAGTGTTCATGGATTTTGTCCTGCACTTTTGTCTCAAAATCCGCCGACCCCAAGATAGACGCGCGCCGCAGCCGTTTTTCCAGGTCCTTCACGTCCGGCTGATCGTCATTCAAGCAGTATTTTTCATACGCCGCCGGGTCCGCGTCTCGGAGCAAAGTCTTCACTTCCCCCGCCTCCGCCGAAAGGTCGAGACCCTGCGTCGCCGCGCCTCCCGCGATAAAAGCGCCGATACTCGAATAGGGATGCTCCTTGAAATTGAAACCCGCCGCCTTGTGGATATGCCGCGTCATCGCCGGCAAAAAACGGGCCTTTTCCACAAGCACGGATTTAAACCGCGCCTCAAAAAGATGCCCGTGCCGCTTGTAGCGGCTGTTGAAATGCTTGGTGTACAGAGAGTTTAAATCGTGCATGATCTCGGAGAGCGAGGCGCCGCCAGCTCCTGCCTGTCCGGCAGGCAGGCCCGTTTCAATCAAAAGGTACAGACGATCCGGAAGCAGGCAAAACGCGAAGAGTTTAAACTTGTGCTGGGTTTTATACTTGGCGAGAAGCTCAACGTACGCTTGATAATCCGCGGCGTCCTTAAAAATCTCAAAACCGCTCGATCCACGTGAAGTGACGTAGTAAACTGCGCCCTCGACCTCAACTCTCGGAAGTCTGGGCATAGAGAGCTATTAGGCGACTAGCTTTCCTTTGCTAGCGGAAGCACCGGCGTCGGCCTTGCCTCTTTTTTTCGTGGATTCTTTGGACACCAGCGGCTCATAAAGGTCTTCGTCTTGGCCGCCGGCGATGCTCGGGTCCCAGTCTTCTTCGGCTAGGGTCGGCTTAACTGAGATCTTTTTAGAAGTTGTAAACCAGTACTCCGCGGTGACTTTGCCTATCTCCATCTGCTCGCTGATAGCGCCCGACATCGAATCCTTTGCCCAATCTCCACGGACAAAAATCACTTCACCTTTAGGCCCCGTCTGCATGGTCTCAAAAATAGCGTTGTCACCACCCTCGGGCACTGTGATGGTGTAGTTGGTCGGTGTAAAACCACGCTCGGTATTGTTTTTTGATCTAAACTGATTGTTTTGGAAAGAAAATGTGTCCTCTTTCAGTTTGGCCTTGGGATCGTGCGACTCGAGCTTTAAAGTCCACTCGCTGCCGTTCAGCTCTCGCTGCTTTTCCTGTTGTTTTTTGCGTATCTCGTTGCGTTTTTCCTGAGCTGCCGCCGCGGCTTCGGCGCTCATTTTTTCATCCGCCGCCAGAACCGTCATCGGTGAACCAAGCAACGAAACGGTCAGCAGCAGGGACAACCCCCCTAAAAATCCTTTCATAACCCCTCCTTTATCAATCCTATACAACTATATATAATCTACTATACATTTTAGCGTAAGTCAACCCCATCACCTGTTTCTGCCTACACCATCGACTTATCCCCATAACTCTGCCGTACCAACATATAACTACGCACCGCCTCGGATTGCTTGGACAAAGGGGCCAGCTCCAGGTAGCGCTTGAAGTGCGTCATCGCCCGGTCGTGCTGTTCATACTGTTCGGAAAAGATGTAGCCCAGATTGTAATGCGCATTGGCGTTGTTGGAATCAATAGCCACGGCTCTCTCAAACTCCTTGATCGCTATCGTAAAGTCGCGCTTGGTTGAATAAAATACGCCGAGATTGTAGTGCATCTGCGAGGTTTCTTTCACGAGCTTTTTGTTTTCGCCGGCGAGATTCTTGAAGCGGTTGGGCATATTTTGCACGACGCTCTGCAGACTGCGGTTACTTTCTATAAGCGACGCGTTGTCTGCGCGCGATTTTTTAAGATTTTGGCTGTACACTTCGCTTTGCCTGGCGAGTTTCAAGTTTCTCTGCTGGATCTTTCGGTATTCGGACATCATCTTCTTGATTTGCGTTTCCAGATCCCTGGTCTTTTTCTTCAATCCCTCGTTTTCCTGGCGGCCTTTCTGATGGTCGGCGTTCAGCTTTCTGTACTCCGGGCTGTTCTTCATCTTTTGCGCCAGCGCCGCTCCCAGAGCGTCGTTGTCCTGGAGCAGCGCCTTGTGCTCCGCAAAAAGCGCTTCGTGCTTTTTTGTCCATTCGGAAAGCTCCGCGTCGGCGTCTTCTTTTTCTTTGCGGATCTTGCGGCTGTCCTCGTGCAGCGCCTGCTTTTGCCCGGTCAGCGTCTCCAGCTCCTTTTTCAGAGTCTCGTTGGCCGCCTTTAAGTCGTTGATCTTACTGCGGTCTTCCAGCAAAAACTTTGTCTGCGCCAAAATGTTGTTGCGGTCCGCGACGAGATTTTCATATTTTTTCCTGAAATCTTGATGCTCAATACTTGTCTTTTCGTACTTGGCTGTGAGCGCCTCGACCTGCGCGCTCTTGAACTGAGTTTGGTTCTGCACCCAGAAATAGGAAGCCGTCACCGTCACAACTAGCGCCGCCGCCAAAGCTACGGATATTAAATTTTTAACCAGCCACGCGGTAAATTTCATTGGGTCGCTCCCACAATTTTAGCCGTGACCGAAACGGGAGCGGCGGAAGGCGGCACAGTAGCCGCCGGCAGGGGTTCCTCGTAATCGGCGTAAGGCAAGATCGGCACATCGCCGGCCCGGTCTCCGTCCTGCGTGATCAACGTGTTGCCCTGCACAATGTGCGGTGTCATGATGATAAGAAGCTCGGTGCGCACTTTGCTTCTCGTGGTGTTGTTGAAGGGTATGCCCAGGATCGGGATATCTCCCAAAAACGGCACCCGACTGTGCGCTTCTATCTTACTATCCTGCCGCAAACCGCCGATGATGATGGAGACACCGTCTTTGACCATGACCGAGGTTTCAGCGGTCGCGGTTTCCACGATCGGGATCTTGTTGCCGCTCGGCGTCACAAGAAAATCAGCCACCGAAGATACCTCAGGCTTCACTTTGATCGTCACATAACCGTCGTCGTTGATGGTCGGTGTTACGTTCAGTTTAATGCCGACGTCGACAAAGGTCACGGACTCGGCGGTGGTCGCGGTGGAGGTGCCGGAGGTTGTGGTCGTGGTGACATACGCCTGTTTCTGACCCACGAGAATCTTGGCCTCCTGGTTATTCACGACAGCCAGTTTTGGATTGGAAATGATCTTGGTATCCCCGATGGTTTTTAAAAAGTTGATCAGCGCCTCAAACGCGTCGTCGTTATCCAGAGCGCCAAACACCAGATTTTGAGTCAAAATGCTTTTGGATCCTTGGGCCGGCTGTTCTTCCGGCTCAATGCGCACAAAGTCATCCAAAAAGCTTTCGCCCGCGCGCGCGATCGGACTCAGACCATGATTTCCTAAAAAGTGCGTGCCATATTTGGCCAGGCGCGTGAACATGCCCTCCCACTGGATTTCGGCCGTCAGACTGTCCGTCAGCGTCACCTGAATAATCTTGGTATCCACGAGCACTTCCTTGGTCTTTTGATCCAGCTCGACGATCATCGCGTCTATTTCTTTCATGCGCTCCGGCAGTGTTTCCACGATCACTTTATTGGTGCGCTCGTCCGCGTGTATGGAACCAACCTTTTTATCATCCAGCTGTGCCCGGAGGCGCGTCTCGATATCCGCCGCCTTGGCGTACTGCAGACCGTACACTTTGGTGCTCTTTTTTTCCTCGAGACCCGCCAGCGCCTGTTCCATTCGGGCAATATTGCTGGGTGTATCCACCACCAGCACCGTGCCGGATTCGGGGTCCACGAGCAGCCGTCCGATATCGCTTTTCAGCACCTCAAAGAGCGAAAATGCCTGCTCGGGGATCGCGTACTTCAGGCGAAATATCTTCACTTCCCGCGCGTCGGAGAAACTGCGCCCAAAACGCGCCTTGTACTCGGCCTCCGTCATCACGTAATAAATCTCGCCGCGCTTTTCAACCGCGAGAGCGTTGGTCAAAAGAACGAGGTCAATGATGTCCCGGATCGGCACGTCGTTTAGGACAAGCTGTACGCGACCCTTCACGTTGCTGGAAAGCACGAGGTTGATGCCGGCTTTTTGCGCCAGATACCGCAGCGCCTCGGACACGTCGATCCCCCTTAAATCCAGCGAGACAACGCCGTCCATCCCAAGCGCCTGCTCGGCCTCGAGATCCGGAGAAGGCTCTTCCCCAAGCGCATCTTCCCCGATAAGTTCAGCAAGTGTCGTAAACGTGCCTTCCGGCACGGCCTCTGTCTCAGTCACAGCTTCCTCAGCCACAGCCTCTTCCGTTTCGAAAGCCGTTTCCTCTTCGGCCCAAAGCGGCGCAAGCTGACTGAAAAACGCCGCTAGAAGCCACACGCTTAAGACTCGTCTTAGCTGTTTCATTTTTATTTTAACTCAAATTCGCTTCCTTGAGAACTCAACACCACTTTATTTTTATAAATCGCGCGAACCTTCACATTGGAGCCGAAAACCTGGCCCTTTTTCACAAAGTACGTCTTTTGAATCGATTTATCCTCAATGATCGCGTCCGGATTGGCGGACCAGGCGATCCCGACAAGCGCCAATTGGCCGGCCGCCTCCACTTTGGGCCCCGCGGCCTCCTCGGCTTCCTCCGCGATCTCCCCTTCGCGGAACAAATCGCGCGCGCTCACCTTTTCCTGGTAGTAACCGGCGGATTTCAGCGGCGCCGTGAGTTCTTTCAGTGGTCGGCTCACGAGGTCCTGCTGGGGCGAAAAATCGGGAATCTTATTCAAGCTCATCGCCTGCGCCACGGTATCGGTGACCACGTACGCCAAAAGCAAGCCCACCGACAAAACCAAAGCGCGATTCACAATCCGTAGACTGAAGGAAAATTTTTTCGGGCGCTGTGCCTTTTCCTTGCTTTTGCGCTTGAAAAAAGAAAACCGACCCCGCAGCGCTCCGCCGAGCGAGCCAAAAGATAAAAATTTCAAGCCCCCGCGCTTAGGCCGTTCTAGCTTCGCGGCTCCGCCCTTCGAGTCCTCGATCAGCTTTAAAAGCTGCTTTTCTGGAGTAGTCTCTCTGTCCGTCCCCATCCGTTCCTCACGTCTTCCTCGATCGCTTCTTCGATCAGGGCCTTGTCGACAACGGTGCGGTTTTTCACCAGCATCGCCTTCAGCGCCCGGTGACACAGCATCGTCACTTGGCGCGGGTAACCTTCCGTATACGAATACACTTCCTTCAGCGCCGGCTCCAAAAACAGATCCATCTTCGCGCGGTAGCCTCCTTGCGTGATACGAAAATAAATCATCTCCTTCATCTCGGCGAAGTCTAGAGGGTGTAGCGTGGTCTTGAAGCTAATGCGATCAAAAAAGTTCGCGATGCCGCGGATCGTGCCCAAAAGCTCGGTTTGCCCGAGAAGCACGAGTTGCAGCAGTTTAAACTGGTTGGTTTCGTAGTTTAAAAGAAGCCGCAGTTCCTCAAGCGCCACGGGATCCAGCTTTTGCGCCTCGTCGATAATCAGGATCACGGTTTTACGCTCCACCACTCCTTTTTGGAACAAAAACCGCTCCAGGCTCTCGCGCAAGTACGAAACCGAGGTCGCAAGCGCGGCGTTTTCAAGCGCGATCCCGAAGTTGCGGCACAGCGAGTGCAGGAACGTCATGCGATTTTCAAACGACGGATCGAGAACGATGTGAAAGAGACAATCCTCGCGGTTTTTCAGCTCCTGGATCAGTTTGCGCGAAAGCGTGGTCTTGCCGGTTCCGACATCACCCAAGACGACACTTAAACCCCGCTTCAACCTCAGCTCGATCAATACATTGGTCAGCGCTTTCTCATGCTCCGGCGAGGAGTAAAAAAATTCAGGGTCTGGACTTGTGGAAAAGGGCTCTTTGTCAAAACCCAGTATGCGATAGTAGCTCACGGTGCCTCCTACCCTAGGATTTTCTTGCGAATGAGGCGCAACGGATAGCCCTCGTTCGCCATTTGAGTGATCGTCTCTAAGCGCGCGCGCACTTCCTTGTCGCTGTAATAGCGCCGATTGCCTTGGCGGCGGACAATCGAAAGCAGTCCGATGTCCGTGTAGTAATTGACGGTCGGATAATTGACCTTGTATTTTTTTGCCAGGTCCTTGGCTGTCAAGTGATCGTTATTTTTTCCGGACATCGCCCTCTTTCCTCTATTCTCTATCCTCTTTCCTCTCACCTCCAGCAATCACTGGAAGTACCAGAGGTGCTGGGTATTCTAGCACTGCTTCAAAACTTGTCAAGCGGAAATTTAGCATTTTTTACTATTATTTTTAAGAATCATTCAAAACCCCTTAAAAGCAAATTATTTTATACACGATATGGGGGCTACCCAATCACTTACAACAAAATATTGTGTAACCCGGACCAGGTCCGCTTTATTCGCTTTATTCAGCCTGCGTTAATCAATAGCAAAAATCTAGAAAATAGTTGAAAGGAAACGAGGGGGGTCGGCGTCTAGTAAGATGAGAGGAGAAAAACCTATGCCAAGAAAAAATCGACAGCAAAGCTCATCCGGATTTTACCATTCAATCACTCGGGGCGTTATCAAAAGGACTCTTTTTCACAAGGCCAAGGATTACAACTTTTATCTAAGGCTGATGCGCGAACATAAAGAAAAGGCTGGTGTCGTCATCTATCATTACTGCCTTATGGCCAATCATGCGCACGTGTTGCTTTATAGCTCAAACTTGGAAAACCTATCCAAGTTTATTTTTTACATCAATCGAAGGTACGCCTATTATTACCAAAGGACGTACAAATGGGAGGGGCAAGTTTTTCAGGGAAGGTTTAGAAGCTCTCCGATTAACGATGACGCCTATCTGTTGGAATGTGGCCGCTATATTGAAAAAAATCCGTGTAAAGCGGGTATCGTCGAAAACCCTGAGGATTACCCCTATAGTAGCTACAGATTCTATGCGGCGCGTACTATCGATAATCTCCTGACGACTTCTCCTGCCTATTTGGGTTTAGCCGAAACAGACCGACAAAGAATTAAAGAATATAAAAGATACCTCTGCGCGAATCGACCTACTGATTCCGGACCTGGTCCGCTATCCACAATATGCTGAGACTCTGTGCGGTAAGCGACACGATAGGTTGTGGAAAGCGGACCTGGTCCGCTTTACGCTTTATTCGCTGAGAGCTTTCTTCAAATCCTCGAGAAATCGCGGATCGAGTTGTCGGCCAAGGCGCTGGGCTCTCGAGGCATCTTCCCGGCTTTTGTCGTATTGTCCTAATTGGTAATAAGCAACGGCTCGATTACCCAGTGCCTCCGCATAGTCGGGGTTGAGCCGCAGGGCCTGATTGTATTCCAGAACAGCCCGGTCGAAGAGTTTTTTACCAAAGTAAACATTTCCCCGGTTACTGTAAGCTCCGGCGTAATCAGGTTTAATTTGAATGGCTTTGCTGTAGTTCAAAAGCGCCTTGCCAAAAAGACCTTTGGCGAAGTAAGCGTTTCCTCGGCTGTTGTAGGCCTCGGCAAAATCGGGCTGGATTTCAATCGCTTTGCTGCAGTCTAAAATCGCTTGCTCCAAAAAACCCTTGGCCCGATAAGCGTTGCTGCGGTTATTGTAGGCTTCGGCAAAGTCGGGTTTAATTTGAACAGCTCTGCTAAAATCCGAAATAGCTTTCTCGGAAAAACCTTTTGAGTAGTAAGCGTTGCCTCGATTATTGTAAGCATCCGCGTAGTCCGGCTTAAACCCAATCGCTTTGTCGTAGTCCTGGACAGCTTGGTCGGGAAAACCCATGGAAAAATGGGTGATCCCTCGATTATAGTAGGCCTCGGCAAAGTCGGGTTGAATTTTAATGGCTTGGTCGTAGTCCAGGACAGCCTTATCCAACAATCCTACAGCCTCGTAAGCGCTCCCTCGATTCAGGTAGCCCCTCGCCTTTTTTGGGGATTTCTGGACGACATCCGTCCAAAGAGTCCGCTCATTTTTCCAAACAAAATTCCTCTCGTAGGTCAGCAAACTATAGCTCCCGACAAGAAGGATCGCGACAATAATGAATAGCCTCCGATTTTTATTCGCAAGAAAAAAGAAAAGCCAATACGACGCGAATAAGCTATAACCCACCATCGGCAGATAAAGCCTGTGCTCAAAGATCACATCGCTCTGAGGGACAAACGACTCCACACTCAGTGTCACAAAAAACCAAAAAATAGAAAACGCGGCCAGGCGATGTCTTTTAAAAAGTAAAACTCCGAGACTCATAGCCCCCAGAAGAAGACCCAACGAAAAAAAGGTGTTGGGCTCCCATAGGCTGTGTGCCAGCGGATAATCGTAATCGAGATTCTGATGGATCGGAAAAAAAAGAAGTCGGAGATAAGTTCGGAGCACGTTGACCTGAGTCAGTCCATAGAGGCCGCGGCACATCTCGGCTTCTGAAACAAAACGGGTAATAGATTCCAGGATCGAATGGGCTTTTAAAGGGTCTGCCTGTGGCCTCATTAAATCGAGCGTAACGTCCGGCGACCGCATGAGAACCAGTGGGATCAGCGGAAGAAGGAAAAGAAACGGCAAGATCTTCTGGAATCTTTTTAGCTTGCTCTCCCCTAGGCTCCTGAGAAAACAAAATTCATACAGCACGATGCTAAAGGGCAGTGTGATCGTAATTTCTTTGGAGAACATTCCAAAGACCGCCGAGACAAGCGAAGCCCAGTAATAAAGTTTGGAAGATTGAAGCCTGGCTTTTGCGTAGAAAACCAAGGATAAAAGATAAAAAACAGTTGCGAGGGATGCCGCCCTCTGCCAAATGTAGTTGACCGCTTGCGTTTGGATCGGGTGGGTCAGAAATAACACCGATGCCAGCAAGGCGATCCACTCTTTGCGCTTGGCAAGAGCGCTGCCCGATAAAAGCGGTGTCTTGAATGTCAAAACACAGATCTGGCCGACAAGCAATGATGCTAGGATATGGACTAAGATATTGAAAATGTGGTACCCCAAAACATCCGACCCGCCCAGATGATAGTTCAGTGCCAGACTTAAACCCACAACAAAACGGGTATTAAAGGCGTCCCAGATGGCGGGGATATTGGCGAGATTACGGATAGATGCGTTGTGGGTAATAACGGCCCCATCGTCGAAATGAAATGATGAGTGAAAAGTGTTGGAGTAAATAAGAACTCCAAGAAAAATGAGGGCGAATATTTTTTTCACCCGATCATTTAAACATTTTCTGGGCTTCCCCGCCACTGGATTTATCATGAAACTCGCTGTACAATCAGCAGCATGAATCGTCGCGCCGCCACGATGCTACAGTTTTTTATCCTCGCCGCGAGTGTCTTTCTCACCTATCTCAATAGCTTCAACGGCGTCTTTCTCTTGGACGACCAGGAACACTTCGTCCGGAATCCCAACCTTGCGAATCCGTCATCCATCGGGCAAATTCTCTTCAACGGATCGAGACCCCTGCTGGACCTGACACTCTCTTTAAACTACCGCTTCGGCGGTATCCAAACCGAGGGTTATCACCTCGTCAACATCCTCATCCATCTGGCAGCCGCTTGTGCCGCTTGGCATATCTTGAGACAGCTTTTGTCCCGGTCGTTTGAAGAATCTCATAGCCGCGCTTTAAGCTTTGTCATCACGCTGATCTGGGCCCTGCACCCGCTTCAGACTGAAAGCGTGACTTATATCGTCCAGAGAGGCGAAGCGCTCTGTAGTTTATTTTATTTACTGACACTGGACACCTCAATGCGGTACTTTCGGTCAGAACCACGCTCTAAAAAATGGCAAATGCTGGCGATCTTATTTTGCTTTTTGGGTATCGCCACGAAACCCGTCATCATCACGGCGCCATTTTTGGTGCTCGCCTATGACCGAGCGTTTATCAGCGCTTCGTTTCGCCAAAGCTGGCGCCGGCATAAAAGTTTGTACGTAGGTCTCGCCACTTCCTGGCTGCTTCTGGCCGTTTTGATAATCACATCGCGCGGACACTACACCACGGCGGGCTTCGGGATCAAAGAATTCACGTGGTGGCATTATCTAAGAACACAGCCGGAGATCATCTTCCATTATTTGAAATTGTCCGTATGGCCATGGCCGCTGTGCCTTGATTATCTCTGGTGGATCAATAGTGACCCTACCCGATACATTCCTTTTTTGTTAGTCGAAGCCGTTTTGATCGCGGCAAGCGTCCGAATTTACCTTCGCGATCCGGATCTCGGATTTTGGCTGGCATTCTTTTGGATCGTGCTCGCGGCTAGCTCCAGCTTCATCCCGATCGCCGACCTTGCCGTCGAACACCGCATGTATCTGCCGCTCTTAGGGGTTTTGGCGTCTATTGTCATCCTGCTAGCGCGCGTTGTTCTAAAATACACACGCTTCGCCGCGCTCCGACGATGGATGCTTCTCGTGGGCGCGGCCGCGATCACGCTTTCATTTTCACTGCTCACGATCGCGCGCAATGCGGACTATTCGAGCGAGTACCGCATGTGGGTGGATGTTTTGAAGAAAAGACCGGATAACCCCAGAGCCATGAATAATGTCGGTGTGCTTTTGACCCACATGGGCCGGCCCAAGGAAGCGATTCCCTTTTTCAAAAAATCCTTGAGAATCATCTCGGTTTACGGGGATGCTTATAATAACTTAGGCCATGCGTTTGAAAAGCTGGGTTACCGCCGCCAAGCGGAGCTTTATTTTAAGAAAGCCGTCGCCATCGATCCGCGTATGGCGATATCGTTTCAAAACCTGGGCGTGATTTACTCTGAATCAGGAAAACTGGATAAAGCCAAAGAAATGTATCTAAAAGCTCTGGAAGTAAACCCGTATATTCCGAATACCAACTACGAGCTCGCAAAAATCTACAACAATGAAAATAACTACGATGAGGCCGAAAAATTCCTTAGACAGACAATAAAAATAAATCCCAGCCACAAAGACGCCCACGGAGATCTGGGGTTGATTCTATTAAAAAAAGGCAGGATGCAAGAAGCGATGCAGCACTTCGAAAAAGCAAAGGTAGACGCGTAGTGGCGGTCTGACAAGTCACCCCTATGGGGCATTGTCGATAATCTGATTTGTTTCCTGCCACGGCAGTGCGAAAATTCGGTCGCTGAGCTTGGCTTTACGCGAAGCTCGGCATACAATGTAGCCGACTTTCGCCTGCTTGTATTCAGATAAAAACGTCTCAAGGTGTCGTGCGTCCGCGAGGGTAGGTGTATCTGTCCACTTGGCCTCTATTGGAGTATAGGCGCCGCCTTGGTCCAAAACCCAGTCGACCTCGGGTCCATCCGGGTCTCTCCAAAAACGAAGCCGAGTCGGCACCGTGTGAGAAACAGATATCCTGCGCAGGAGTTCTAGACCCACAAACTGTTCGAAAAACCTCCCCATCACATCGCGCGGGGGCCCAATCCCTTCCTGAGCGGCGACTCGCCGCACTCCAAGATCAAAAAACAAATACTTGTCGGATCGCGTAAGTCTTTTTCTGACCTTGCTTTCCTTAATAGATTCAATCCTTTCGGCAATCAAGCAATCTTCTAAAATTGAATAATAAGCGGCTATTGTAGTATGGGCTACACCAACTTCTTGGGAGAGTTTTCTTAGATTAATGATTTGACCTGATTCGGCGGCTGCCAGCTCGAGAAACCTGGCAAAATAACTCAAATTTCTAACAATAGACTCCGCCCGCACTTCTTGATCAAGATACGTTGTCACATAAGACTCAAGCTCTGCCTCCCTATCTTCGATCTGTTTTGCGGCAAGAATGCCTGGAAGCGATCCATAAAGCAATCTCTCTTCCAAATTATTGGAAGGAAACTCCTTTAAACTCAACGGGTGCATTTTAAACACCAGGACTCTTCCTGGAAGAAGATTGATCTCGGTGCCTCTGCGAAGTTTGCGAGCACTAGAGCCCGTTAAAATAAATTGTGCCTTGCGACGATCCACAAGATCCTGAACAATATTCAAAATCTCAGGAACTCTTTGGACCTCATCCAGGATAACGAGCGGGTTCCTAAGAGATTCAACCTCAGAAATTAAAAACTCGGGATTTTTTTCATAACGCAACCGCAAATCAGACCGCAAAAAAGAAATAGATAGATCGGCGTTTAGCCGATTAATCAACGTCGTTTTTCCGGTCTGTCGAGCGCCCAAAAGCAATACGCTTCTACCGCGTGAGAGCGCGTGACGAATCGGTTTTTCGAGATCTCTCTGGATGTAGTCCATGAGCTCCATATTCGACGAAAATGGAGTGCTTGTCAACAATATTCGGTAATTGAAAAAGACGTCCGGTAGGGGCGATCCATGAATCGCCCCTACCGGATTATTTCTTTTCTTCCGGTTTTTTAAGAAAAGACGCTTTGTCTTTTTTCTGGATGGAGTCGAGACTTGAGTCGGTCACGAGGTGCACAAAACCCTTAGGGCTGACTTTCACGGTGTACGCTTTTTTCTCTTCATCTTTTTTTCCGAGGAATAGAGAAATTTCCTCCGCCGCGCTGTCCTTCGTGAGTGTGAGTTTCACCCACGGCGCGGCCCCCTCGCCAATTCCGGTATCGGAGCTCTTGGGATCTACGGGCTCTTTACCGTAAAGATTGGACAGACTCGAGAAAAAGCTACTGACTTTACTCGTGTCGATCTCGGTCGACTTGTCCTCGGGCTCAAACACCCAAATTTTTTCTTTGGTCTTGTCTTCTTTTTCGATTTCTTTCTTTACAAGCACCAGCGGCGCGGCCCCTGCAGGACGAAACTCAAGACGCGTGACTTTATCGCTCTCAAAACTCACGACTTTTAGATCAATAAAACTTTTGGTTTCGATGCGATCTTCTTTTTTATAAATCCCCAGTTGAGAGAGAATGTCATTTTTCGAGAAAATTACCGTCGGATCACCCGCCCGACGCACAAAATTGTCATACGCGACGCGCAAGGGGCTCACAACGAGGTGCGTCAGCTCCTTATCTTCCGTGCCGCGCAAAAGAAGATGAATTCCTTGCTCGTCCGTTATCTGGAAATCTTCGAGAACATCCCGGGAATTCGAACGCACTTCGCCCTTGATATTGGCCGAGAGCTTCAAGAGCTCATCCACCATGTACTGCTTGGCCGGCAGACCGTAGTGGCTTGTCACCGACCACGCGGAAGTAGCGGCGTCTTTTTTGGCGGTGATTTTCGATTTTTCGTCGTCCCCGTGCCAGACTTCGAGCCCCGTCACAAACGCGGTCGCGAGGTCTCTATTGAAAACTTGGGTATTGGCCGTCGCGGCCTTTTTTTCCTCAATCCGCTCCCGGCGTTCGTGGTTGATCTTTTTAACAACGCCCGCCACAAACAACACGAGAAATACCGCGGTTAAAACGGCGAGTTGTCTTTGCTTGATCATTCTTCGGGTTTGCCCTCAATGGCGCTCATGTAAAACTCTTTTTCCTTACGCCGCAGAGCGATGCGCCCCACCGCCACGATGAGCAGCACAATCGGCACCAAGAGAACGGTTAGGAACCGATACCCGATCTTCTGGCCGCTGGAGAGCCGCCCAATGTCGCCGACGACGCTAACCTTAGAACGGATCTGGATCAAGTCCGTGCCGAGCGTCAGTCCGTCGGTGATATTCGCGAAAAAGTTCAGATTCCCCGCGTTTTGAATCAGCTCTTCGGCGAATATTTTGGAACAGCCGATCACGATGAGTTTTCCGGGCTTCGCCTCGCCCATTTTGTTGTCCGGCGCTTCGTCACCCTCGGCCCAGACAGGCGCCTTGTCGCCGGTGAAAGTATTGGTGAACAAACCCTCGATCATCACGGCCAGCGGAAAAAGTCCCGTGACGCCGCTCTCCGGGGGCGCGGTATTTTCCATGGTGAGATTAGACCCGGAGTTCGCCATCTTCCAACTGCGCGGCGTCGAGGTAAAGAGCACCGTGGCCTTCAGGCCCTGCTGGCGAACCACGTCCTGCGCTAAATCCAGCGCGGTGCCCCAAAGATACGCGATGCCCGGGATGCGCTGGGTCACAGCGGCTTCTTTATTGATCGCGCGGTCGACGACATTGATCTGATTTGGAAACTTAACCGGCATCTCCAGCGCGAAAGGCCCGATGCGCTGACCCGTGGATAGCGAGATCACCTGCGAACTCTCGTCCATCAACACATCCTGACTCACCTTGACGCCCCACTTTTCAATCAGCTTATTGATATCGAGATTGAGCTTCGCGGGCTCGGCCTCGACGCCGGTGCTTTCCCGCTTGAAAGTAAACTCATAGGGCTGGGCCGCGACCACGACATTGCCCCCACCGTGGAGAAACTTGTTGATCTCATAGCGCTGGCGGTCGGTGAGAACACCGGGGTTGAAAACCAAAAGAAGGTTTGTGTTTTCTGGGATCGCGCTGTCCTTGGTCAACGCGACGCGGTTTGTGATATAGCCGTTGCTGCGCAGGAGCGTCACCGCGGTGTTGTAGCTATCGGCAAAGCCGGCGCTTTCTTTTTTCTCCTCCTCGGTCAAAGCTTGGGTCAGGTCTTCGGCCAGCGCCTCTTTCTTTAAAGGCGCGAAAAGCGCTACTTTCGGCCTATTTTCAAATGTGAGCTTATAGATACGCGAGACGAGCTGGTACTCAAGATCGTAGATGGTCTGAGGAATCACGCGCGGGATAATCTCAACCGGCTTCTCTTTATACTCCACGGCGAGACTCGAATAGATAAGTTTCACCCCGACCTCATCACGCTGAATCGATTCCACCTGGAACGGCACGATGCCCATTTCTTTTAGACTCTCGCGTAGCTCCCCGCTCGCCTCGTCCAGCGTTTCCATGTGCATCACGCGATAACGCAGCTTGTTGTCGGAGGCGATGCGAAGCTCTTCCAACTTGTCGACAATATCGCGTTCCAGCGTTTTAAAAACCGTCGGCATGCCGTCCACCGGCGAAATGTAGAGCTTGATCTGCACCGGCGCTTTCAGTTCCGCCAGGATTTTCTTTGAAGCGTCCGAGATCGTGTACAGCTTGCCTTGCGTGACGTCAAAGCGTCCGAGCGGCAAATCATGCAAAAACCAGTTGGCCGTGACCACGATGGCCAGGCACACCAGAGCGGCCGTGGAGAAAAAGGTTTTCGCTTTGGGACGCAAACGGTCCTCGAGCGACAAGCCGTTTAAAAATAAAAATGCCAGGATCGTAATCGCGAAGTACACAAAATCTTTGACATCGATGATGCCGCGGCCAAAACCGGTCATGTGCACCACGACACCCACATAATTTCGGATAAACGTCCCCAGTCCCGGTGTCCACCCGTCCACAAACGACGCGACATAATCGGTGCCGATAAAAAACGCGGCGAACGCCGTGATCATAGTCAGGATAAACGCGACGATCTGGTCCTTGCAGAGCCCGGAAACGAAAATACCGATCGCTAAAAACAAAGCGCCGATCAAAATAGAGCCGAGATAGCCGCCGATCACGGGGCCGGGGTCAAAACTCCCCAGCATTTTCATCATAAGCGGAATCGTGAGGCTGGTCGCGAGCGTAAAAAGATAAAACGCGAGACTCGCCAGATATTTCCCCAGCACCAGCTCAAACGGCCGCATTGGGAATGTCAGAAGTAGTTCGAATGTATTTTCCTTTTTCTCCTCGGCCCAGAGACGCATCGTAATGGCTGGGATAAAAATAGTGAGCACATAAGGAAGAGAGTTGAAAAATCCCCGCATGTCCACTTTCGCGCTTTGGAAAAACTGCACCATGAAAAGACCGTTGTTGAAAAGGATAAACACGATCACGAAAATATACGCGATCGCGGAGTTGAAGTAGGCCGAGAGCTCGCGGCGAAAGACGGTCAGAAAGTGGCTCATGCGGCAGCCTCTTTGGATTTCATGGATTTCTTAAATAAACTCACGAAAATATCTTCTAAGGAAGCGTCCGGCGTTCCGTGTTGGGCGCGCAGCTCGGCCACAGACCCCTGGGCCACGACCTTGCCGCGATTGATGATCACAAGCCGGCTCGAGATCGTGGAGGCCTCCTGCAAAATATGCGTCGAGAAAACGATGGTTTTGGTTTTCGAGAGCTCCTTGATGAGATTGCGGATGCCGATGATCTGGATCGGATCGAGGCCGGACGTGGGCTCATCCAGGATCACCACTTTGGGGTCATGCACCAACGCCTGCGCCAAACCCAGCCGCTGACGAAACCCAAGTGACAGCTCGTAAATATTGTGTTTCCAGACAGGCGACAAACTGCAAGCCGCCACAACCCAGTCTTTGCGTTCTTTCAAAAGACGCCCACTCAAACCCCGCGCCCGCGCGACAAAATCGAGGTACTCATCCACGCGCATGTCCTTATATAAAGGAGGCTCTTCCGGAAGATAGCCGATGATCTGGCGCGCCGCGATTGGGTTTTCGGTAATATCGATGCCGCAAATTTTGGCTGTCCCTTGCGTGGGATAAATGTAGGTGGTGAGAATGCGCATGGCCGTGGTCTTGCCAGCGCCGTTGGGACCCAGAAGCCCCACGATCTCTTTCTCACGCGCTTCAAACGAAACCCCCGCCAGCGCGCAGAACGACCCGTAGTACATGGTCAGATTTTTGGCTTCGATCATGTTAAGTTAGTAATTCTAATCATCTGGGAATAAATGTCAAGAATCTCTAGCGATTTTTGATAACGCCCGTTTGGGGGCAAAATTCAGAAATCTTGCAGCGACTACAAAACGGCGAGACGGGCACACAGAGATTTTGACCGTAGCAAACCAGAATATCATTAAAAGTGACCCAGTATTTTTTCGGTAAGACGCGGCGCAGAACTTGCTCGGTGTCGTCCGGTGTTTTGGTTTTGACAAGTCCCCAGCGGTTGGAAATACGATGCACGTGCGTGTCCACGCAGATACCCGGCTTGCCGTAACCGACCGTAACGACGAGATTAGCCGTCTTCCGACCCACACCCGGAAGTTCCAGAAGCGCCTCAATGTCATCCGGCGCTTGGCCCCCAAAACGGTCCAAGAGTATGCGGCAAATCGACAGAATATTTTTGGCCTTGGTGCGATAAAAACCGACGGGGTAAATTAATTTTTCAATTTCAGATGCTGTCAGTTTAAGCATGGCCTGCGGCGTGTCGGCCGCGGCGAAAAGCCGGTGGCTCGCTTTCTCGGTCACCGGATCCTTGGTGCGCAGACTTAAAACCGTTGAAATGAGAACTTTGAAAGGGCCCTTGTGTCCGGAGGCGAATGTGCCGACGATGGGCTGTTTCCATGGGCGGATTTCTCTGCGAAGGATCTTTAAAATTTTAGGCAAATTTTTTAGACAATAGTTCATGTTTTTATTATATCCTAATACCATGTTTTCTGTCGGGCGCTTTTTCTTGAACCTCGTTTTCCCCTTGTGCTGTGAAACCTGCGATCGACCCTTGTCCACATCTTCTTTTGGCGTATGCGCCGATTGCGAGGCCGAGATCCGTAAAATAGAGCCCCCATTTTGCCCCACATGCGCGCGCACCGCGCACCTGGAGCCTCACACCGGCCATTTTTATTTTGACCGTGCCTATGCCTGCGCCTGGTACGACGGCCGCGTCAAAGAATTGATTCACATTTATAAATATAAAAGTCGCAAACATCTTCAAAACTTTTTCGGGAATCTCCTGTTAGGGTTCATCGACCAGCACCTCGACAAAAATTCCTTCGACGCCATTCTCTCTGTCCCTATTTCTAAACAAAAGGAACGCTTAAGAGGTTTCAACCAATCGTTTTTGATTTCACGGCGCATCGCTAAAGATCTCCAAAAACAGGAACTTTCACGCTTCATCTCCCGGAAAAATTCCCAGACGGCTCAGGCGCTTCTCACAAAAGAGATGCGCCGCCAAAACGTACGGGATGCTTTCCGCATCCACGACGCCACGCCGTTCCAAAACAAACGTCTGCTTCTAGTGGACGACATTCTGACGACAGGTCTCACCGCCTCCGAGTGCGGCCGGCTCCTAAAAAGCGCTGGTGCTCGCGAAATAACTGTGCTAACCTGCGCGAGAGGTCTTTAGATGCGGATTTTAAGAAATTATATTTTAAAAGAGGTCGCGGGCACGTTTATTTTCGCGATTTTCATGCTACTTTTTTTATTTCTGGCGGGCCGGGGCATCATGCAGATGGCCGACCTCGTGATCAATAAAGGCATCAGTATTTTTTTGGTGCTGAAGATGCTGTTTCTCACCCTGCCGTTTCTCGTGGTGTTCGTGATTCCGATGGCGGCGCTCCTTTCCATCCTCTTAGGTCTCGGAAAACTTTCGCATGACAATGAAATCACGGCTCTTCATGCCAACGGCCTATCGCTCGGGCGTATCGTAGCGCCGATCTTGACCGCTTCGCTGGTACTGTGTCTCACAGCCCTACTCGTCTATGACCGCTTCGCGCCCTCCACTCACTATGCCTACCGTAAGCTGTTGACCGAAGTGGGCCTGCAAAGTCCGCTAGCCGCGCTGGAAGAAGGGGTATTTATCAAGAAATTCAAAAACTTTATCATCTACGTCTATGAAATCGATAAAAATAAATTAAAAGGTATCCGCATCTATCAACCCCAAGAGGGCAAACCCACGCGCACCATCGTCGCTCAAAAAGGCGAAGTGATCACGATCCCCGAAACCCATACCGTGAAGATCAAGCTGATTCAAGGCACCAGCGACGAGCCGGACCCCAAAGACCCTTCGAAGCTTTACAAATTAAATTTTAAAACCTACGACTTGCCGCTCAACCTTTCCGACTTTACTGAAAACTACGAACCACCGGACAAAAAACCAAAGGAAATGTCGATCCGTGAGCTCTACGACGAAATCGACCGCCTGCATCAGGCGGGCGTTCATATTCTGTCGCCGCTTTGGGCTGAGATACACAATAAAATCGCGCTTTCGTTTTCGAGTCTCGCGTTTGTGCTGGTTGGCATTCCACTGGCGCTCACGATCCGCCGGCGCAGCGAGAAATCGGTGGGTTTCGTGCTCAGTCTCGCGGTGCTCATGGTTTATTGGCTTTGTCTCATCGCCGGGAAAGCGCTGGCCCAAAAAGGCGTCGTGCCGGCTTTTCCGGCTCTGCAGTTTTCCAACTTTCTGGTCGGCGGCATCGGTATCTATCTGATGATGCGGCACGCAAAGAACTAGACGCCATGCGCATTCTGGACCGATACCTGATCCACGGGTTTTTGAAATCTCTGCTTTACTGCGTCGCGTTTGCGATGGTGCTCTTTGTGGTCGTGGACATTTTCAACGATCTCGACGAATACCTAAGACACGGCTTATCGCTCAAAATCGTGCTGTCTTATTACCTCTATCTGATGCCCGTGGCGCTCGTCGAGATCGCTCCGATTGTGTGTCTGGTGTCCCTCCTATATTTCCTGGGTTGGCTGGGACGCAATAATGAATTGACGGCGATGAAAGCAAGCGGCGTCAGTACGGCGAACGTGCTGCACCCGCTTTTATTCGTCGGGATCGTGACAAGTCTCTTGACGCTGCTCGTCAGCGAAAGATTGGTACCGCAATTTTCTCTAACATCCGCGTCGATCAAAGAAAGTCTAATCCAGAAAGGACGTTCCAAGATCGAGGAGCGCACGATCCCCAACGTGACCGTGATCGGCACGCATAACCGCATGATCTTCGCGCGCGAATACGAAGTCGCCTCACAAACGCTGTACGACGTGATCGTATTTGAACACGACGAAGGCCAGTGGATTCGCGAAAAGACAACGGCTAAAAAAGCCGTGTTCGAAAACGGCCGCTGGATATTTTACAAGGCGGTGCGTTACGTGATGGACCGCCGGGGCGATCTAAAAGGGGCTCCGGCCAATCACGACCGCCTCGAAGTGAATTTGGACGAAAGACCCGAAGATTTCCTGAAAAAAGCGTCCGAGGCCCAGTTTATGAGCTCCGCTCAAATCAGGCAAGAAATTGAAAAAACTCGGGCGCTGGGCCGAAAAGTTCCGACGAGACTCTGGGTCCAGTTTCACGAAAAAATAGCGTTCGCGTTCGCGAACTTTATCATCATTCTTTTGGGAAGCGCTCATGTGTTGAAAGCGCGCCGTGACCGGACCATCGCTGGCGCCGGAACAAGTCTTGGCATCGTACTGCTCTATTACGCGACAAACTCGATCAGCTTAGCGCTGGGTCGCGGGGGGTACCTGCCGGCGGTGCTGTCGGCGTGGCTGGCCAATCTCGCGTTCGCGGGCGTCGGTATCTACTGGATCAAAAAAACGGCTTAAGTCCCCGTTTCCCACGCAGAAAGATAATTTTCCTGCTTTTTGGAAAGTGCGTCAATCCGCACTCCCATACTCCTCAGCTTTAGCCGCGCGATTTCATGGTCCAACTGTATCGGCATGCGGTACACCTTGCGATCAAGCGAGGCCTGGCGCTGTGTGATCCACTCGGCCGACAGCGCCTGATTGGCAAAGCTCATGTCCATCACCATCGCCGGATGTCCCTCGGCGGCGCCCAGGTTCACAAGACGCCCCTCGGCCAAAAGATAGAGTCGCCGGCCATTGGGCAATAAAAACTCCTGCACATTTTCTTTCACAAGACGCACCCGGCCCCGGCATAGCTTCTTAAGATCCGCGATGTCAATCTCGACGTCGAAATGCCCGGAATTGGCGACAACCGCGCGGTCTTTCATCTTGAGAAAGTGCTCCCGGCGGAGCACGCTGGTATTGCCCGTAACCGTGATAAAAAGATTTCCCGAGACAGCGGCCTCGCTCATCGGCATCACAGAAAATCCGTCCATCACGGCCTCCAGCGCTTTTAAGGGTTCCACTTCGGTCACGATGACGTTAGCGCCCATGCCTTTCGCGCGCGTCGCCACGCCGCGGCCGCACCAGCCGTAGCCGCCCACGACCACCGTGGAACCGGACACGAGCATATTGGTGGACCGTATCACACCGTCCAGCGTCGACTGGCCGGTGCCGTAGCGGTTGTCAAAAAGATGCTTGGTATCCGCGTCATTCACGGCCACGATCGGAAATAAAAGCTTGCCGTGACTCTCGAGACTCCGTAAACGGATCACACCGGTCGTGGTTTCCTCGGTGCCGCCAAAAACTTCCCTTTTATATTTTTTGGGCTCGCGGTGAATGCTCGAAACCACATCCGCCCCGTCGTCCATCGTGATGTGCGGGTTGTGATCCAGCGCCGCGAAGATATGGGAGTAGTACGTTTTGCGGCCCTCGCCTCGGATCGCAAATACAGGAATATCGTAGTGTTTCACGAGCGCCGCGGCGACGTCATCCTGCGTGCTCAAAGGATTGGACGCCACCAAAACCACGCGCGCGCCGCCCGCTTTCAGAGCCACCGCGAGATTCGCGGTTTCTGTCGTCACGTGCAGACAAGCCGACAGCCGTAATCCCGCAAGCGGTTTTTCTTTCGCGAAGCGATCGGTGATCAGCTCCAAAACCGGCATTTGGTTTCGAGCCCACTCGATGCGCGCCTTGCCTTTGGCGGCCAAACCGATGTTGGCAATATCGTATTTTTTCATTGCGCCCCTACCTTATGTACTTTTTTTCAATACCGCGACTTTATCCAGTTCTTCCCACGTAAAGCCGTCTTCTTCACGGCCAAAATGGCCGTACGCCGCGGTGCGCTTGTAAATCGGCCGGCGCAGTTTCAGGTCCCGGATGATCCCGGCTGGCGTCAGGTCGAAATGTTTGCGCACAAGATCGCCCAAATGCTTAGAGGGTACCTTTCCGGTTCCAAACGTGTTGATCATGACCGAAACGGGTTCCGCGATGCCGATCGCGTAAGCGATCTGAATCTCACAGCGCGTCGCGAGCTTTGCCGCCACGATATTTTTCGCGATGTAACGCGCCATGTAAGACGCGGAACGGTCCACTTTGGTAGGATCTTTCCCCGAAAAAGCGCCGCCGCCATGCGAACCCACGCCGCCGTAAGTATCGGCGATGATCTTGCGGCCCGTAACGCCGGTGTCCCCTTGAGGTCCGCCGACTTCAAAGCGGCCGGTCGGGTTGATGTAGTACTGGGTGCGCCTATCGAGGTACTGAGGTGGCACAATTTTTTCAATCACGTACTTTTTCATGTCGCGTTCGATGTCTTTGAGCTTCACGCCGCGGCCGTGATGCGCGCTCAACACCACGGTGTCCACGCGCGCGGGTCTGCCATCCACGTACTCGACGGTGACCTGCGACTTTCCGTCGGGCCGCAAGTATGGGATCACTTTTTTCTTCCGGATTTCCGCCAGCCGCTGTGTCAGCTTGTGCGCCAGCGATATCGGAAGCGGCATGAGCTCGGGCGTTTCATCCACCGCGTAGCCAAACATGAGTCCCTGATCCCCCGCGCCACCCTTATCCACGCCGAGCGCGATATCCGGGGACTGCCCCTGTATCGAGGTGATCACCGCGCATGTCTGGTAGTCAAAGCCAAAATGGGGGTCGTCGTAGCCGATATCGCGAATCGTCGCTCGCACAATCTTCGGAATCTCGACGTAGCAGGACGTGGTCACCTCTCCCGCCACAAACGCGAGACCCGTCGTCACCAGCGTCTCGCAGGCCACACGGCCGTTGGGATCCTTGTCCAGGATCGCGTCCAAAATACCGTCGGAAATCTGGTCCGCGACTTTATCCGGATGTCCCTCGGTCACACTCTCCGATGTAAACAAAAAATTATGATCTCTCATGGTTCCCCTCGTTTAAAAAGCTCTCTAGCCTCCTCCAACGCCGCCAAATCGCCGATATCATACCATAGCCCTTTTAGAAGAAAACCATAAATGTCGATTTTTCCCATGAGCCAGCGGATGTAGTGGCCCGGCGCGTCATTGGCGTGTTTACTTTTTAAATATTCGGCGATGTGACGCACGGAGCTTTTCGGAAAATAATAGACACCGGTGCCGATAAAACTGGATTTGGGATGCTCAGGCTTTTCCTCAAACTCGATCACACGGGCGTTCGCGTCTAGGCGCATCACACCAAACTTTTTCGACGCCTTTCCGGGGTCTCCGATATCGTAGAGCGCCAGCGCGCCTGAATCTTTCTTGGAACGTGCAAATTCTAAAAATAGGCCAAAACCGTCCCGGAACAGATTGTCGCTCGAAAGAACCAAAAGATCTTCCGCCTCCAAATGGCACGCGCGGATCGCCAAATCCAGATCCCCGATAGCCCCCAGACGCGTCTGGTTGGAAACTGTCCCGTCGTTTAAAATCCGTATCGGTTTCGTGAAGCCGTTAGACCCGCGCCAAACCTCCAACACATCAAAAAACTTGGCGTTGGTCACGACGATGATCTCACTCAAATCACCGACCGCGCACAACTTTTCGCACAACCAGTTTAAAATCGACCGGCCGTCGACTTCGAGGAGACACTTGGGTTGATGGAGCGTGAGAGGATAAAGTCGTGTCGCGTAGCCGGCCGCCAAGATGACGGCTTTCATTAACTACGCTTCCTGTGAGAGTGGCTCAAAATCTCGTCGTGCTTGGATTTTAAAAATTTGATGACTTCCTCGCCGGTGCTCATCGTGAGCGCTTGGCGCGCGATCTCCTGCGCCTCGCGGTACTCCACGAGACGGATCATCTGTTTGATCTCCGGCAAGAGGAGCGGCGACGTGGACATCTCATCCAAGCCCAATCCCACGAGCACCAGCGCCAACTGCGGGTCCCCCGCCATTTCACCGCACATCCCCACCCAGATATTCTTGGAGTGGCCGTTGCGGATGATCGTCTCGATCAAGCGCAGCACCGCCGGATGAGCCGGTTCGTAAAGATAAGCTATCTTTTCATTGATGCGGTCGACAGCCAGCGCGTACTGGATCAAGTCATTCGTGCCGATACTGAAAAAGTTCACGTGATCCGCCAAAATATCGCAAGTAAGCGCCGCTGAAGGAATCTCGATCATGGCGCCCGTTTCCATATTTTCATCAAAATGATGGTGGCCGGCGCGTAGCTCCGCCTTGGCTTCCTCGAGCATTTTGTTGGCGCCTTTTAACTCGCCCACCCCCGAAATCATGGGGTACATCACGCGCAGTTTACCGTGGGCGCTGGCGCGCAGAATCGCGCGCAGCTGGGTTTTGAAAATATCGGGACGCGCCAAACAAAAGCGGATCGCGCGCCAGCCCATAAACGGATTCATCTCGTGCGGAATGTCGAGATGCGACAAAAACTTGTCCCCGCCCAGATCCAGCGTGCGGATGATCACGGGCCGCGGCGCCATCTGTTTCACCACACTTCGGTAAGCCTGGTACTGCTCCTCCTCATCCGGGAGATTCGTGCGGTTCATGTAGAGAAACTCGGTGCGGTAAAGTCCGACCGCGTCGGCGCCGTAGGAGATCACCGAGTGCACTTCCTCAGGCAGCTCGATATTGGCGCCGAGCTCGATGCGCCGGCCGTCTTTCGTGACACACGGCAGGTCCTTGAAGCGCTTGAGGCTCGTGGTAAATTTTTTCTGTCGTACTTTTTCATGACGAAATTTGCGCAGATCCGCGGGCGTCGGGTTGATCAAGATCATCCCCTCGTAGCCGTCCACGATCAGCATGTCGCCGTCTCTGACACGGCGCGTGGCTTCCTCCAAACCCACCACCGCCGGGATCTCCAGCGACTTGGCCATGATCGCGGTGTGAGAGGTGCGGCCGCCGATATCCGTCAAAAATCCGATCACGTTTTTGCGATGCATCATCGCGGTGTCGCTCGGCGAAAGGTCATAGGCCACGACAATAACCGGCTCCTTCAGGTCGCTCAAAGAAGTACGCTCGGCGCCCACGAGATTGCGCATGATGCGCCGCCCGACATCGTTGATATCGCTCACGCGGTCGCGTAAGTATTCGTCATCAATGCGGGAAAACGCCTCCGTGTATTTTTTAAGCACTTGGGAAAAGATGTGCTCGCAGATAAGTTTTTCCGTTTTGATGCGCTCGATCACCTCCTCGATCAGCGACCGGTCCTCGATAAAGAGTAGATGCGCGTTGAAAATATCCGCATGCTCCTTGCCCATCTCCTGGGAAATCTTGTCGCGGATACTTAAGATCTCGGAGCGCGTCTTGGTGAGCGCGTCTTCAAAACGCGTGATCTGTTTGGGAATATCCGACTCTCTGATCGGCTTTTTGACGATCTGGATTTCTTCGCTATTTATAAGAAACGCTTTGCCGATCGCGATGCCCGGCGAGGCCGGGATGCCTTTTAAGCTTTTCATTTCGTATCTTCTCTCTCGTGATCGCTGGACAAGAAACGCTCCAGCTCCTCGATTGCCCGCTCGGCGTCAGGCCCCGACACCTCGATCTCGATCGTGTGGCCTTGGCTGGCCGCGAGCATCATGAGACCCATAATCGACTTGCCGTTAACCTTCTCGGCGCCCTTGCGCACCGACACATCGGACTCAAACCGATTGGCGATCTGGACAAAGATCGACGCCGGCCGGGCATGCAGTCCCATCGCGTTTTTTATTTTGATCTTTTTCTTTAAAATCATAGCACACCTAGGGTCACGCTCTCTTCCACGACGCCGCCGGCTTTGATCCTCATCGGAATCTGCCAGAGAATACCGAGCTCCTGGTAAGTGCGCTCCAAACCCGATTCCGAACCCGACACGGTTTCCACCGACGCCGCCAGCATCGTGGCCGCCGACCGGGAATGAATCCGGACTCGGGTGCCAAACCACGCGTCCGAGAGCACCCACTCATGAACGCCGGCGCGCTCCAAGCCCGCCACCGCCATCTCGTCCCAAATAGAAAAGTTAAACTCAACCACCCATACAAAATGAAGCGGTTCGCGCGTCGGATTTTGAATCCGGTAATGAACTTTAAGCTCGGAGTCGCCCTGCGGATGCACGCTCTTTTGCACCGCCAGCGGGAAACGCTGTCCCTTGCGCTCAAATAATAGTAGGTGAGCGCCCGGCTTTGATTTCACCCGGAACGGCGCGTTCGCGAAATCCCCGAGATCCTCGTACTCGCTCGAGCGAAATGCCTCCAAGCCGAGCGGCGCATCCAACACATGGTCCATGAACGACAACCGGCGAAACGCGTCATAGTGTAAATGACGCTCTAAGTTTTCCTCTTTACTGCCCAAAATTCCATGGATAGAGACCGGATCGTGTCCGCCCCCGGCCAGAGAGGCGGCCTTTTTCAAAACCGTCTCATGATAGACCTCTTTATGACGCGCGAGATTGGTCATGAGATTCACGGACTTGGGCAGAAAATCGAGCTCTTCCAGCGCCGCTCCATACGCGGGATCAAAGAAACTGACAAGTTTCGGCTGACGCACCGACCAGTGAACGCTTTTTTTCGATTCTCCCAGCGTCAGTTTTTCGATCTTGGGCCCGGACGTCTTTTTTGAGATGCTTTTCAAAACCTTCTCAGCCTCGATCAGATTTGAAAAAACCGCCGAGCGCAAGTGATGCAGATACAGCCCCCCGAACACGCCGTGCCAGTAAGAACAGTTGCACTGCGCTTTATAAAGAAACGCGCGCGCCTTCTCGAGCGCCGCGGCTGTGCCGTTGCGTGAAGGGATCGAAGCGAGTTTCCGGCTCACTTCCCACATGCGCTCGCGCATGTAGCGGCTCTCGGGGTATTTTTCAAAAAAATTGTAAAATCGTCCGCCAGACCACTCCATCATCTCGGCGTAACTGGCGTGCGGAATACGTACGGTTTTCTTGGGCCTAAAACACCGGCGAAACCCCGCAAACGTATACAGTGTGATCTGCGAATCCTGCTCCAACCCGGAGAAAAACTTCTCGAGCCACCCTTGGCCGTACACCCAGTCGTAAGTACTCGGCCACATTCCAAACTTTTCGCAGTCATCGGCAAACACAAAGACATCTTCCGGTCCCGCGGTGTCTTGCGCGTGGACAAGCGCGAGCGCTTCTTCCGCTTTTCGGAACGGGATAGAGTAGCGCAGATCTTTCATCGAGGCGAAAAGATCGACGCTGTGTTTTCCGAGCTTGGTCTGGTAGTAGCCGGTGACCGGTGCCGCGACGCGCGCTTTTTTAAAATGGTAATCGTCCAAAATCGTGTACGCCACGCGCGCTTTGGCTAGCGAACTCACAAGCTCCGGGTCCCACACACGCTCCGTGAGCCACGCGCCCTCGGGGGTAATCCCGAAAAGACGCTTCAGCTTCGCGCGCATCATTCCGATCTGGCCCAATAAATCCCGCTCAGGGATCACGCCGTAAACCGGCTCGTAGTAACCGCCGCCGATAAACTCGAGCTGTCCTCGCTGCGTCATTTCCTTTAACAACGAAAGAAACTTGGGTTTATGGATCTCGAGCCAGTCCAAGAGACTGCCGGAAAAGTGGCACGAAAGAACAATCTTCGGGTGCTTTTCCAACGTTTCAAAAAAGGGCCTATACGATTTCTCGTGGGCCTCTTCAAAGACACCGTCGAAGTTGCCCACGGGTTGATGGGCGTGAACCGCGAGAATGAGACTCTTAACGGACGGGGGCATAGAGTTCTTGCTTGGCTATTCTGCCGTTTGTCGATATTCTTTTACGATGGGAACCGGCGATTTCCATGACGACTTTCGCGATTTTGCGTGAATTGTGACGCACCATGTCCGTGGCCGCGGCTACATTGGCCTCGATCACCGTGTAGCCCAAACCGCGGATACGGTCCGCGTCCGCCACGACGGGCTGCGCCCCCTCTTGCGCGTACTTCTTTAGTATATTGGCCGAGATCTGGCCGTTGTTGATGATCACATGACTTAAAATATCCGGCCGTGTGTGCTCCGCGATCGCGTTCACATGCGCAAAGGCGCTCAAGTGATCCGTCTCATGCGCCTGCGTCATGATGTTGCAGATATAAATCTTGGGCGCGGCGCTGGCGGCTAGCGTAGCGGCAATATCCTCGATCAATAGATTCGGCAATAGGCTCGTATAGAGACTGCCGGGGCCGATCACAATCACTTCGGCATCAGCGATCGCTTGCAATGCGTCCTCAGTGGCGGCGCAGGTTTCAGGTTTTAAATACACGCGCTCGATAGGACTCGCTACTTTTGGGATTTGACTCTCACCTTCCGTGATCGTGCCGTCCTTGTGCCGGGCCATGAGCGTCACCTTCTTTAAAGTAGACGGCACCACGCGCCCACGGATAGCGAGAATCTTGCTCGACTCACGGATCGCTTTTTCAAAATCACCCGTCACCTTCAACATCGCCAGGATAAAAAGATTCCCAAAATTGTGTCCTTTAAACTCGCCGCCCTCTTGGAAACGAAACTGAAAAAGCTCGCGCATCTGCGGCTCGGCGTCGGCCAGCGCCACGAGACAGTTGCGGATATCACCCGGC
Organism: uncultured Planctomycetia bacterium; assembly: GCA_964372765.1. Classification (GTDB taxonomy): domain Bacteria; phylum Omnitrophota; class Gorgyraeia; order 2-02-FULL-51-18; family CAYJSE01; genus CAYJSE01. The sequence goes on from CAYJSE010000005.1 coordinate 34,362, forward strand.
GACACCATATCAAACTGACTACGCAAACGGCCCGAGGAACCCCCGTCATCGGCCACGGTCACCACCGCCGTAATGTTGGACGTGACTTCCTTTAGACCGTGCAGCAATACAGAGAGCCCAGAGCCGCCGCCCATCGCCACGATGCGCGGGCCCCGTTCAAGATAGCGTTTCTGGTACATGATATTCACGAGCTCGCTTTCACGGCTCGGCAACAGCACCGTGACGACGGACTTGATGATCTTACGGATCGAGAGCGCCACGATACCGGCACCCACGAGCACCACAAGACTGCCGCTCGTTTTTTGTATTTCGGTGATCGTGAGCGCAAAGCCCATCGAGCACAGGATGATCCCGAAACAGCACAGGAGCACCCAGCGCTTGACCCGCATCCCTGGATAGAGCCACTTGAACATACCCATAAAAATTACCTATTACGTCGAAAACTCTTTAAGAATAGATGTCGAAACGATTAAGGTTTTTTCGTATCTTCTTCGCGAATGATTTTGAGAATCGCTTTTTCGTCGGAGAGACTTTTGAGCGTCTCTCTGAAATACTTGTCCTTGAGAAGCCGCGAGATGCGCGCCAGCGCCTTTAAGTGAGGCCCCGCCGAATCTTCGGGAGCGACAAGAAGAAAGAAAATGAAAACCGGCTCGCCGTCCAGCGCGTCGAAATTGACGCCTGCTTTGGAAATCCCAAATGCCGCCACGAGTTTTTTTACGGAATTAGTCTTGCCGTGCGGAATGCCCACGCCCTGGCCGATACCCGTACTACCGAGCGCTTCACGATTCAACAAAACTTTGACGAGCTCTTCTTTTTCTTTGGGCTTCAGCCCTTGCGCCTTGGACAGATTTTCGGCCAGCTCGCGAATCACGCCTTCCTTCGTATTGGCCTTAATCTCCGGCGTGACCGCTTTTTCGTTCAAGAACTCCATGATTTTCATTAAATAAGCTGCTCTCCTATTTTGTTGTCAAATATGGAGCGGGAGAAGGGATTCGGCGCCTCCGCTTCGCCTAGATTGTCTCGCGTTCCTACCGTCACGCTCGACAAGACAGGGCGAAGCTCCGGTCGGCCATCCGCCGCGTGGGTGGTCGTCGATGCTCCCGCTGGTCGCATCGACGTGTATTGAAGCAACGCGGCTCCCTTCGAATCCCGCACACACGTGTAAAATATCGAGCGGGAGAAGGGATTCGAACCCTCGACCTCAACCTTGGCAAGGTTGCACTCTACCACTGAGTTACTCCCGCCGGAGCCCCGTCATTCGACGGGGCGAAGGTCCGCCGCGCTCTGTGGCGGACCAAATTACTCCGAACTCTATATCAATAAATCCTTGGGCGGAGAGGGATTTGAACCCCCAAGGGTTTCCCCACAAGCTCCTAAGGCTTGCGCGTCTGCCAGTTTCGCCATCCGCCCGCCAAAATGCGCGGCGGGCCTTCGGCCCCTTTTGCATTTTGGCGCCCGCTGCGCTTTTTAGCGGGCGAGCTTTCCAATCCCGTGCGCCCTGAAGGATTCGAACCTTCGACCCGCTGATTAAGAGTCAGCTGCTCTACCAACTGAGCTAAGGGCGCGAAAAGCGTTCATTTTATCGTTCAAGACGCATTTGGGTCAAATGTTTTACGCGCCGGCGGCTTGAATTTGGCCGCCGCCGACTGCCCCCAATACTGAAAATTCTCCTTTGTCTCGGAAACGTAATACCGCAGGTAACGCTCAAAATTCCACGGCCCATCCAAAACGTGGATAAAAAGTCCCCAGATAAACGTGAATAAAAACACGCCGATGATAATCGTAAAAAGGAGTCTCATACCAGGAGGGTTATTGTATCACAGGCTCAAGCCGCCTGTTCGGCCATTTTGGTCGCCAGACGCGCTCCCTGCACAATCTGGTTAATAGCCAATCGCGCCACCGCCGGAATGGCGTATTTTTGCAAGATGAAAATATCCGAAATTTGTCCGTTCACAGCCTGCGCCAGTTCCTTGGGGTCCTGAATTTCGTGTCCGGTCAAGACAGCCAACGCTTTGACAAATTTTTCAAAATCTGCGTCAGCCACTTCGATCTTTTTTGGAACCGCCAAAAGATAAGAGGCCTTAAACCACGAGCGGAAATCAGGAATGTCCCCGGTAGACACCTCGCGAACCAAGAGACGTCTTTTGCCGGGCTCATTCAAGCTCCCCGGCGCCGTGATCAATATTCTCTCCGCGTCCTTCCAATCAGCATCAATCTCCTTCTCATCCGTCAAAATATTAAAGTCGGCACCCCCGCCCATTTGAATCGCCCGTTTTTTGATCATTTGAACAAGCTTCGGATCTCCCCGAAGTAAAAACTGGCTGGATTGACCGTAGGGTTTCCCCTTAGCTAACATAATTTCGTACGCCAAAAGCGGCATGATCACTTGCTCAAAGTACAGGCGGTCTTTCGCCAGAGCGTTGAGATCGATTTCCTGAATCATCAAGCGCGAATCCGGAAACTCCGCGTCTTCCAAAAACACGTCCAGCTTACGATAGGAAATTTCAAGGCCTCGTTTTAAATCCACGGCGGAGAACCCACTCGCCTCTTTTGATCTTTCAAATACACGAACCTGGCGCGGCTCTTCTTCGTAGATTTTTTGCCCGTAGGCGTAAATAGCGACGACTTCTGTTGAGCGGTCATAAGTCACGACAAACACGGTTTCCCCCACGGCCATAGACCCCGCTTTTTTCTGCTCCCGAGAAACCTCCGCCGCGAATTGAGCCGCCTCAGAATCCACTTTACCCCGACGTGCATTCTCCGGATTCATTTCCCGCCATTCCTGCTCCGCCAGCCGCGCGCCTGTGTTGCCTGCGGCAACAGGTGAAAGGTTGAAGGTGGAAGGTCGAAGGTTGAAGGAAGTGTTTAGTGAAGAGACCGAATCAGGCCGTTCAACATGGCTGTGATTTCGCCTGAGGAGTCGAGCAATGCTTTGGATTGTTTCTGGGTGAGATACCCTAAATCTTCCGTTAAGCGGATCAAGGTTAAGAGTTCGTAGATAGAACCTCGCGCCGTGTAGAGAAATTGGATTGTTTCCTTCTTGTGATAACGGCCCTTGCCTTCGGCGATGTTGACGGGTACTGAAACGGATGCTCGGCGTAGTTGACTGGTAAGGCCATATTGCTCGTCCTTGGGGAAACCTTGCGACAGCTTGTAGATCTCTTTCACCAACTCCATGGACTTCTGCCAAACCTTCAGATTCTCGAACTGGTATTGCATAAGCACCTCCTTCTTTCGTCTCTTGATCTTCCTTCCACCTTCCACCTTCCACCTTCGACCTCTTTATCGCCAACCGCGCGCCTTCCGGACGGGCAGGCGCGCCGGCGGCGCCTTCGTTTTCCTCGGAAGCAGTGGCGCTTTTCCGGGACAACCGGATATCCATAAGACTCGGACCCGCGACGGCGATTGGGGCGAGCACATTTTCTTCCTGTAAGACGGCTGTCATCAATCGAACGTCTTGATCACCAACTCGCCACATCCTTGGCGAAACAGATACAAGCCTGTAAAGCCTGCCCGCGTATTCCACCCAGGAACCCGTTTTTTTACTTAACTTCTTCGCATATTCTTCCACCATTTCTTGACTGCGGCGGGGCTTCTGCGTCCGCACGCCGGCGGAAGCCTCTGTTTCTTCGGGTCTGCCAGCCATTCGCTTTTTTTTCCTTAAACTTTCAATGATACGTTTGATTTTATTGAAACGCGGTCGATCGACCGGTGTCTCACCCAGTTCGATGCTTTCCAATTCACCCGCCGTCAAACCGGCCGCTTGCTCAACTTGTTCGGGTTCCAAACCGGCATCCACGCGGGCGTCCACAAGCTCCTGTCTAAAGTTTTTAGTCTGCTCCATGAAATCCCTATAGCTATCCACAAACCGTTCGCGCTGTTTCTTCGTATCGTAGAAGTAGCCGCTCCGAAGCATCGCAATATCGGCGTGCGAGACGCGCTCTCTCACCGGCGGTGACCTCAGGACATGAGCCGCGCCCTCCGGCGAACGGTAAAACTCGAGCGCTTCCCATAACTGTGGACCTGTGTTTTTTTCTTCGGCGAAGTCCTCCCACTCCTTCCAGCGACCGATCTGCCCAATAAAACTGCTCTTGCCTCCGAGGAACAAGTCTCCGAGATCCTTCGGCGTCAACGTATCCCCAGCCAGCCACTTTTCAAAAACGGACATCACCGATCTAAAAACGGGCGGCGTAGCGGCCTTTCGCTCTTTGTCGTTCTTAAAGCTTAAGGTCACGGGCAGAAGACGCCTCCAAACGTCCGAGGCCTTTTGAAGGCGCGCGTAGAGCTCCGGCCGCTCCGTTTTGATTTTCTCCAAAAAAGAAACGTCGAACCCCTCGCTGCTTTTCCGGAACTTCCCGATATTCTGGAGTTGCCGGCTATCGACAATCAACTTGAGCGCGTGTGTATTCTCAAACAACTGATTCACCGCCTGCCTAATTTTCTCTTCGTCGCGCAATTCCACCGCAAGTCTCAGCGCATAAACGGAATTTCCTATGACATCCACGATCCAGTGCCTCAGCTTGGGCCAAGAATCGCCCACCGAATCTTCAAAGCTTTTCCAAACGCCGTTGATCTCTTTCAAAAACTCCTGCATATCAGATTTATCTTTATCCTGATAAGCCAGGATGTCCTGCGCCAGCCCTTCAACGCGTTCCTCAAATTCCTCAAACTCCAACGACTGGGCCAACCGCGCGCCTCGAGCCGCTGCTGGAAGCTGCGTCGTCGGTGTGCTATACTTGGGGGCGTTGGAGGTGTTAATGATGAAACTAGAAACAGCTAAAAAGAAATTCCACGGCGATTGGATTGCTTTCAAGTTCACGGACAAAAAATCCGAGGAAGGTACCGTGTTGTCCCATGCTAAGAACCGCCATACCCTCCACAAAAAACTCGAATCTGCCCCGGCCAAAAACACCGGCGTGTACATCACGTTCGCGGGTGCCTTTTTGCCCAAAGAGTACGCAGTAATCCTTTTTAACGATTGAAAATACCTCTCCACAAATCCGCCGGCGGAATTATCATTCCCCGTGTGCAATTGGTGGGCCCCAAAACCTCCCTGGAAGTCGACTTGATTTTGGACACTGGCGCCGCCTACACGATGATCGCTCGCGACACGGCGATTACCCTGGGCTACGATCTCTCCCGTCGGGGCACGAGCCTTCCGATCGTCACCGCGAATGGCAAGATTCACGCTCCCATGATCACTCTTGACAAGATTGCCATTCAGAACATTAACGCCTCTCACATTCCCGTTCTCTGTCACGACATCCCTGAAATTATTGAGGTTTCCGGCCTCCTGGGTTTGAGCTTCCTCAAGCACTTCAAGACCGTGGTCGACTACCGCAAGGGGTTCCTGCAGATTTTCTGATTTTCCTTCCACCTTCCCCCTTTCACCTTTTGCCTCACTCACCGCGAGCCAGGCCCCTCGACGCGCCATCTGCGACGGCTTGCCTGCCCTGAGCGAAGTCGAAGGGCTCGGGACCACCGCAACGCCGTGAGCACGCGTCGCCTGTGGCGACGCACGTCGAACGGCCAGCCGCGCGCCGTGGCCGCGGGGGCCTAGGACTTCATCGACAGGGAAAAGATCGATCTTCTGTGTCCAATTTTCGTCATCGTAAATTTCCATCGCCCGTTTGGCCCGGTTTAGATTGGTGACAGCCTGGCGCTCATCGGGAAATAAACTGAACGTGTACTCCGCCGCGTTCAACGCGCGCTCCTTGTCGGAATCTTCCTCAATCAAATACCACGTATAGGCCGTCAAAAAATAGCGGTCGTGCTCGGCGTCAGCGAGCAGCGCCCGGGCGACGGCAAGATGTTCTTTCGCTTCCGGAAGATTTTTCGCACGGATGGCCACTCTGGCCAGCGGCAGCGCCAGCCACTGCGTCGCGCGGCTCAACCGGCCACGCACCCACTCATCTCTCTCGCTCTCAGGATAGCTCTCAAAAGCGCGGTGCGCTTCGCCCAACAGCTCCTGCGCCTGGGTATATTCGCGATTTCTGATCCGGTTAAAAACTTCTTCGACCCACTCGCCGATCTGGGACATGCTGGGCGCCGCGGCCGCCTCTTCCGCCTCCGAAAAAAGGCGGCGCGCCTCGTCGATCCAGTCGGCATACTCCGGCAAAGAATTGTTCTCGGGCAATTCTTCAAAATTTTTCTCTAAGACCAGAAATACTTCTTTGGCCTTTTCAACTTCTCCGGCCACAAGAAACGCGTTAATCTGTTCCATCATCTTAAAAATGGTTGCTTCTGTAGGCGTTTCGGCCGCCGGAGGCTCTTCGGGCGACAACTCTTGCGGCATAACCCCCTGCCAGACTTTTAACACTTCCGCCTGTCCGAGAAACTCTTCTTTGCCATTGCGCTTATGAAATAGCCTGAGCGAGGGCGTTGTCGCATCCACGCTGAGAATGTGGTACGTCTCACCGGACGGCCCCGGATACCTGACTTCTCGCGAAGGGTCCAAAGACGAAACATAAGCTCTTTGCTGCTTCCACGTGGGCTGTGCGCTTCTCTGGGCCGGCATTTCACCAACGGCTGACAACGGTTTTGCCTCTTCGGGTGCGGGTACTTGGGGCCGGACGGCGAACGGACCCAAGCCCATTTTTTCGGATGGCCTCCGTTGAGTGATTTTGAGCACAGAAGCGCCCGTGATTTTAAACTGACTTTTCCCTCGCTTGATTTCAACCGCCGGCAGATCATGATCAATCCTCGTAATCTTAAACGATTTTTCTTCGTACAACACGTCAAGCTTGGTTGATAAAGTCTGCGCGTACCAGCGCCAATCCTCAACCGAGGACCGATAGTTCCGATGGGATAATAAGCGGTAATCCTTACGAAAATATTCAGATACAATCCGTTCATTGACCGTTCGATAACCCGGTATTTTCTTCAGTAACCCCATCAGCTTTCTTAATGTGAGCGCAGAACTCTGACCCTCTAAAATGCCAAAAATAAGGCCCCGTGTGTCCATGACAAGGTTTTTATATTCACGGATTCGTACGTCTTTATAGTTATAGTAATCATTCTGGACATCTTGATATTTAACATTCTCAAAACCTGGACGCCGTTTAAGCAATTCATGAAGCCTGGATAGCCCAATGGGACTGGGTTGTTCGCCTAATATTTCCAGCTCAGCTTCCCTTCTTGCAACGGCTGCCGCCCTGTCAGCGGACGTGTTTTTAGCCTGTTTGATAAGTTTTTCATGGCCCTTTAAATAGGGGTCGCGCCTAGCATCATCTAAAACTGTTTGAAGCCCGGCATTTTCGTGGCCAGGTATTTCGGTAAGCTTTCGGCGGAGCTCTGCTTTAGTGATCGCGGCGCCCTTTTCTTCTCTTATCCCATCCAGGATTTGCTTTTCCTCCAGTCTCCGCTTCCTGGTTTCTTCGCTCATCGCCAGCCGCGCGCCCGCCATAAAAGCGGCGGCGGGCCTGCGGCCGGTGTTGGTTTTAGGTTGACGCTCCGGAAGACGGGTGTTATCCTTTGGGTATGGATCATTTGCTGCAAAAATATATCGCTGTTGACCCGAAAACCTGCCATGGGAAACCTCATTTTCGGGGAACCCGAATCCCTGTGTATATTGTTCTCGAGCTTCTCGAGGGGGGTTTAACCCCTGAGAAAATCCTGGGAGAAGATTATTATCCTCAATTAGCACAGGGCCATATCCGGGCCGCGCTTCACTTCGCGGCAGAGTACGCGAAGAATCAAGAGTATGTGTACTTCGAAAAATCCTCTTAAACTCTTTAATGAAATTCCTCATTGACGAGGATGTTCCCACCAAACTAATCGGGTTCTTAAAATCGCTGGGCCATGATGCCGTCCGCACTAAACCGTCTATTTCCGACATGGAAACAGCCAAGCGAGCCAAGAAGGAAGGCCGAGTGTTAATCACCATCGACAATGATTTCACCAACATCTCGATGTATTCGCCCAAGGTATTTAACATCATCCACGTCCAAATCCATCCGCCATACGCCGATGTCATCATCGAAGCGCTAAAAATACTGTTTAGCCGGCTACCTAGGAAAGAATTTAAAGGGCTGATTCTTCTCATGAAAAGTGGCCATATCCGCGTATCACGATAAAACTCCGCTGGCATAGCCAGCGTCGCGAGCCGGGCGCCAGAAAATTCCTGCAAGATCTGTGTCGCTTGAGACGCGTCTGCTAGTGCATGGGCGATGTCGGCTTGCCACTCCGGATGCGCGCCCAGGCGCATGGGCATGTTGGTGTGGGCCATGGGTGAAACGTTCACGGTAGGGGCGACCCGACGGGTCTCCCCTACCATGCCTTGATTCAATAAAATTTCTTCGTATCTTCTCTGATTGGTCTCCTGGAGAACTTGTGGCTGTAGATAGATGTACGAGATGCCTTTGGCCTTGAGAAGCGACTTCAGATTGGGACTGTGATAGCCGCCGGTGATCAGCACCGCTTTCTCCTCGCCGAAGGACGAGCCCGCTGACGCTTTAGTAGCGGGCATCCGTTCATCCATTTTTGCAAGCATGTTCTCAACAAACTTCTGGTCACGGGTATAGGTCAGCTCGTAAAATTCTTCGGCCTGTTTCACAATCTTTTCGTAGCCGGACTCGAGGAACACGGCGTTTTCGTAGTAGGCTTTGAGATTCATGATCTGTTGATTCAGGAAACCCGTCATCTGGGTAATGTCAAAGCTTGATTTATTTTTGCGGTATTCGTCGTACTCTTCGGGGACCAGCGTGAGGTCGAGAAGCTTCTTTAAGATTTCGAGGTTCTTGGACGCCTGGATGAGACTTTTTTCGTCGGTGTTCATGAATAACTTCTCGTATACCGCGTTCTCGAGGGATTTTTGTTCGGTGAGGATTTTGGGGAGGTCTAACTTTTTGGATAATTTCAGGTAGCGGAAATAAAGAAACAGGTTGGAATATTTGTCATTGCGAGGCCCGAAGGGCCGAAGCAATCCGTCCGTCGCAGAGATTGCGGTTCGACTTCGCTCACCATCCTGAGCTTGTCGAAGGACTTCGTCGCCCTTCGGGCTCCTCGCAATGACGGTTGTGAGTTTTTCTTCTAGCAACGCGTAAAACGCCGATTGTTCCCGATTGTCTTTCGCATCCACTCTGCCAGCTGCCCGCTGCATGCTGCCGGCTATTTCTTCCAGTTCTTTCCTATCTTCCGCCGGTAACGCCATCACCGCCGCTAACTGCTCCTCGCCTGCCTTTTTGAAATCGATTTTAGATTCCAATTGTCTTAGACGGTTTAACATCGCAAGGTGCGGGTAATCGCGTAGGGGAACGGCTTGTTCAGTCAAAATCTCGAAATATTCAGTGAGCGAGATCTGGCCCTTTTTAAATTTCTCGCGCTTCTCGTCAAACGACAAAAGAAATGGATTCAAGACTCGGGGTTTTAGAACCCTAACCGCCGCTTCGACTCGGGTTAGATACTCCTGAAACTTTTCCCGATTTTTCGCCACCGCGCGATACGCCTCTACCGACTGCGCGTAGAGATCCATGTCCTCCACGCCCCAGAGCGCGAATGATTTGTCAGATGTGAGATCTAAAAATTCAGTGCCTTGTAATTTGCCATTGATGACAAAGCTTCGCCCGACCTCGACGCGTTTTTTGGATGTCGCATATTTGCGTAAGAAAGACAGCGACTCGTCGCCGGCACCAGCCTCCAAAAAAACATAAAATGGTTTTCCTTCCACCTTCGACCTTCCACCTTCGACCTTGGAAACAATTGTTTCCAATATCTTCGCGACATTGAATTGTCCCGACGAATTGGTGTGGGCATCTTGGATGAGATAAACAATCTTATCGCCCGCCCGGTACGCGTCTTCCAGCGTAGCCACCGAAGCCGGAATCGCGGGCAACACTTGCTTCGCCCATTGCCTAGAAACTTCTTTCGACAAATTCCAATCGATCGGCTTCGCTTCAGGATTGGCAAAAGCAATATCCTGCAGACAAAATACCGCCACCAAAAAAGCGGCGATGCTTCTTAGACCTAAAAACTTTCTTTTTCTTGGTCTTATTAAAAGACTGTGATTTGAAATCAAAACAAAAACTCCATTTCGAGGGACAGTCCCGGGGACTGTCCCTCTGCAACTAGCTGCTATGTTATGGGGTTACAGCGAAAGCATAATATGGAAAAAGTATACCTGGAAAACGAAATTTAGGCAAATTTCTCGAACTATAATTATTTAATTAGAATTAATCAGAACTACCCAGATTTGACTATAAAATGCGCCCGGTAGGACTTGAACCTGCGACCTACTGGTTCTCCGCCAAACTGCACGGCGGACCCGTCCTGCACATGGCGCTGATCAAAAACTGCGCCTGACAGGAATTGAACCTGTGACCTAGTGGTTCGAAGCCACTCGCTCTATCCAACTGAGCTACAGGCGCGAAAATTTCGGACGGACCCGCCACGCTCTTTGGCGGGGAAGCCAGACGCTCTATCCAGATGAGCTACGGGCGCAAATTTTGTGTGTGCCCGGCAGGACTTGAACCAGCAACCTCTTCCTTCGGAGGGAAGCGCTCTATCCAGTTGAGCTACGGGCACAAATGTTTTAGTTTAACACTCAAAAAATCCTGCTGTCTATGCTAGAATTTGGATGCTTATGAAAATACTCAAGCGTCTCCTGGGCCTGGCGTTTCTCATATTCGTAGGCACTTATGTCTACTTTACCGCTCAGCTCTACTTTGAACAGGATAAATTACTCTTTCATCCGGCGCGCGAATGGAAAACCACACCGGAATCGCTCGGACTATCTTTCGAAGATATCCGGTTTGAACAATTGTCCGGCTGGTTTATCGAAAACCCTAAAAATCGAGGCACGGTTCTCGTCTGTCACGGCAATGCCGGCAACATCTCGGACCGGGTCCCCGAAATCCAGTTTTTTCACCGCATGGGTTTTAACGTGTTCATTTTCGACTACCACGGCTATGGAAAAAGCCAAAACGCTCCCCTCACCGAAAACGGCCTCTATCGCGACGCGGACGCGGCTTGGTTCTACCTTACTCAAACCCGCAAAATAGCGCCCCAACAAATCATTCTCTGCGGTCGCTCGCTCGGCGCCACGATCGCCGCGTATCTTGCCTCGCGCTACGACGCACGGGCACTCATTCTCGAATCCGGATTTACGACGCTTTGGAAACTCGGCCAGGAAAAATATCCTTTGCTGCCGGTGCGCGTACTTTCAAAATACGATCTCCCGACCGTCGATTTCATCAAAAAAGTCGAGGAGCCCGTTTTCATCGTGCATAGTCGTGATGACACACTGATTCCCCTACATCACGGCAAGGAAATTTTCGAAGCGGCTAAAAAACCAAAACAATTTCTAGAAATTTCAGGGCCCCACAACGACGGCTACATAGAGTCCGAGAAAAAATACCAAAAAACGCTTGAAGATTTTTTAAGCCACGTCGTCGGGACCTAGATCGCAGACGAGACACTTGATCGAACCGCCGCCCTTCTCGAAAAATTCCGACACATCCACGAGTGTGTAAGGAAATCCTAAACCGGAGATGATCTTTTTTATTTCTTCAGAAACTCCGCTCGGTAAAACAAGGTGCGGACCATTCGGCGTATCGAGCTGAAAGCTATTGGCCACGAAATTTTGAGCATCTTTCTGGGACAACGCAATCAGTTTGGACCCAAAAATCCTTTTCAGCTCCGCCCGGCTTCCCGGATCTACGGCTTCCAGGTACGCCAATAAACTTTCCCGCTTCGGCCCAAACGCGAAAAATACCGTGTCGCCGTGATAGAAGCGCGTGTCCGTCAAGCGAACCGGGATCACTTCCCGCTGTACCGCGCTTTTCAAAAATGACAGATTGCGCTCATCCGACCTGTGGGAAAACTGATACCGCCACGGCGGAAACCCGAGTCGCGGCCTAAAACCCGTCGGCATTATTTCCCCGTAACTAAAAATAAAAAAATCCCCGCACGGGAAAAAGTCCGCCTCGCCTTCAAACACATACGGCGTCGCGTGAGTAGCCACGCCTAATTTTTCAAAAAAACCCCTGTAAAACTTCCGCTCTCCTTCCCGATGAGCTAGTAAATGGCTTAAGTAAAATGTCTTTTGCGCTAAAGGAATTAGCCCGTACTTGGGGTGTAGAAATCCGGCGTTCGCCGGAAACGCCATACCGGGATACTCGATTTCGGGCGGCATCACCAAAACACGCGCGCCCAGGCGCTCCAGAGTTTCTTTAAAGCGCTGCCACTGGGAAATTGCTTTTTGTCTGTCGACTTTCTTTCGGAAACCTAAAACATCCCGCGTGTAGGGATTTTTCCCGCCTTTAATTCGGAAAAACGTTGGGTCTCCCAAAAGAACGGCGTGCGGCATCAAACTTTTTTAAGGGATGCGGTCGGAATCGTGCACAAAAAGGGTGAGAAAAATCCTGCGGGACGGTTGTTGCCACTGCGTTTCAAGCCGCCAAACGGAAGCCGCGACGAGGATCGCACCGTGCCGAGGTTCCAGTTCACAAGCCCCGTCTCGGCGCCGCACAAAACCTTTTCATAATTTTCCCGGGACTTTGTAAAAATGCTTGTGACGAGACCATAGCGCGGGCGATTATTCAAAGCGATGGCCTCTGTCAAATCTTTCACCGCGTAAATCGCCACGTCAGGGCCAAAAATTTCGTCGTCGGCATAACTTCCATCGCGCACTGGAAAATCGAGCGCGCCCTCTTTAAAATGAACCGAGAGTTTTAAATAGTAGCCCCTCTTGGCAGTGCTCGCCGGACCTCCTTCGCGCAAAACTTTAAACCCCTCACCTTTCGCCAGCTCCAGATACCGCAGCACCTTGTCGTAACTTTTCTTGGACACGACGGGACCCATCGTGACGCCTGGATCTTGACCGTAGCCCACCCGGACGCTCTCGACTTTCGCCAAAAAATCCTGCACAAACTTTTCCGCAACGGGCTTCTCCAAAATGACACGGCTCGTCGCATTGCAGCGCTGGCCCGTCGTCATAAAAACGCCGGAGAAAATCTCTTCGAGCGCTAGTTTCAAATCCGCGTCTTTTAAAACGATGGCCGCGTTTTTTCCGCCCATCTCCAGCGCGCACATTTTTTGCGGCTGGTCGAGAAGCGTTTCCTGGATTTTGGAACCCGTCTCCCAGGAGCCCGTGAAAATGACACCGTCCACATCGGGATGTCCCACAAGCTTGACGCCCACGTCACCCGCGCCCTGCGCCAGATTCAAAACCCCGTCCGGAAATCCTGCTTGCTGCCCTATTTTCTTTAAAAACTCCCCGACAAACGGGGTCAACTCCGACGGTTTCAAAACCACGGTGTTGCCGCACGCGATGGCCGACAGCGCCGGCGCGCAGCCGAGATACGCCGGGACATTAAAGGGCGCCAGCACCGCAACGACACCGCGTGGACGGAATGAAAGCGCGCCCTCCACACCGGTGCTCACCGCGTGATGCGAGCCGCGCAGCAGCTCAACCTCCTCTTTCAAAACCACATCGATTTTCTGGGCGATGCGATCCACTTCCACTTCGGATTCAGCGAGCGCCTTGCCCATCTCACGCGTGATAAGAAGCGCCAGCGCCTTCGCCTCTTTTTTTAAAACATTTTGAAACACGCGTAAAAACCGTTCGCGTTCTTTTGGACCGCTGGCAGACCAGCCGGGAAAAGCGGCTCGGGCGCGCCGGACGCTCAAGTCCACCGCTTCTAAGGAATAAACAATTTCTCCGACGGGATTGGCTAGGTCTCCGGGGTCTTCACTTAAAAGGCGTAATGGAGATTCGCTCGCCACTTTTTACCCCCAAAATTTTTGCGGCCGCGGCCGGATTTTCCGAAACCACGGCGCGGAATTGGCCGTGTTTTTCAACCGATACCATATGAACACCCTCTATTTTTTCGCCATATTTCACAAATTTTGTCTCACGAATCAACGATATCTTTGAAAACGCCGCTCCGTAGTGCGGCCCGCCGTCAAACGGATCCACCTGATCTAAAAATTTAAAACCGATCTTGGACAGCATGCCGAGACTCGCCGCGGCGCCCGGCCCCGGGATCCCGATAAACCGCACCGCCGTCTCCGGCAAGAGCCGGCAATAAATTTTCTCCCGTGGAAAAAGCGTTAAGATAAATTCTTTGTTGCAAACGCTTAAGCGATCGGCATCGCGGTAGGAAAGCTCAGTAAACCGTTTGCCAAGATATTCCCAGAGCTTGTTGCCGATCAGCGCGTCCAGCTTCGGCAGATATTCCACGAGCACCCGCCGCTCGAACTTTTTCGGGTACCGCGCCATGTAAGCGAAGCGCGCAAACGAGAGCTGTTTACCGATTCTCTCTTTTAAACCCCGGTAACGGGGTAAAACCACAAGCCCTCCGATTTCTGTAAAGCCCCGCGTATCCGCATGGAGTTTCAGCGTGGAGTGCCACACACGCTTGCCTAAAGTTTGGCTGAACTTGGCCTCCCCTCCCAATTGAAACGATAGATGCGGCAGACGCGGCGTGCCGTGGCGCGCGATGATGAGCGAACATCCGACCACTTTGCCGGTTTTGATTTCCTCGGCCACGAAGAGATAGTGGCCCTTGTCCCGCAAAAGTTTTTTGATAAACGTCTTGTCCGCCGGCAGATTGTAGGAGTTTAAAAATCCGGCCAGCACCATCACGGATTCGAGGTCGCGCGTCGCGGCGCTGCGGATCAAAAACACTTTCCCTCCACACAAAGCTCCTGAATGGCTTTTTTGTAAAACAAGACGGACTTTTCTATCTGGCCCAGCTCCACACACTCATTCGGCGCGTGGATATTCCCTTGAGCCCTGCCTGGACCAAATACAAACGCGGGTGCGCCCCACGCGGCATAAATCCCGGCCTCGGTGCACGAGGGCTTGGCTTCAAGCCGCCCTTTTAAACCACACCGCTTAAGAAGCGCCTGACCGTAGCACGCCGCCGCATTATCGCGATCTGATCTAAGCGGTGGATTATAGCGCTCGATCTCAACGTGCCACTGGACACCCCGAAAATCTTTCCGGCGCTTTTTTAAGTTTCCCACAAAATCCCGATAGACCCGCTCCGCGGAGATGCCCGGAAGAAGACGAAAATCAAACGTGAGCTCCATTTGCGCCTTTAAGGTTTTCGCGATGCCGAAATTGCTCGTCACGTTGGGCGGATAAAAACTTTTGTCTTTTTTGCGGGATAGATTTCGCAAAACATCCTGGACCGCGTCATAAACGGCGACAACCGCTTGTGCCGGAAAAAAACCGTCCGCCTCGTCTCCTTCGCAATAAGTGACGCGTGATTCACCCGGGATAATATTTGCCGCGTGACCACCCTCCAAAGAAACAATCCCAATATCTTCGATATGCTTTTTCTTTTTTAGAAACACAATCGCTTTTTCAAGCGCGTTGTCTCCGGTCCATGGGCGGCTGGAGTGACCCTGCTTCCCCTTAAAACGATAGGTGGAAGGTCGCAGGTGGAAGGTTGAAGGTGAGTGTTTGAGCGTTAAGTTTACCTGAATCACACCGATGCCCTTGTGGCAATAAGTGATGTTGTGATTGGTTGGTTCTCCGACAATTGCCAAGCAGGGTTTTGGGCCTTTCCATTTTTTCACAAAGGCCCGAGCACCGCCCATGCCGCTTTCCTCTCCGAAGGTTCCCAAAAATAGTACCGGCCGCTTGAGATCCTGGGCATGAAAACCGGCTAGCGCTCTGAGCATCGCCACAAGTGACGCCTTGTCATCCGCGGCTCCCAAACCGCACACACGGCGACCACGGGTCGTCGCCCGCCAGGGATCCCCGCCGGTGCGTGTCCACGCTTTCAGTTCGCCGGGCGGCACTGTGTCCAGATGCGCGCACAGCATAAGCGGCGCGCCTCTTCCGGCGCCTTTTAGTCCCAGCACGTTCACAAAAGCACCGCCGGCCCTCCGGACCACCTGGTAACCCACACGGCATCCCAGCCGGCCAAGATCACGTCCGACCGCCTTGGCTATCCGGACATTGCCCTTCGTGGTCACACTGTTTATCTGAATGTATTTCTTGAGGAAAGAAAAAATAGGCGCCATAAATTCCGCCTATTCTACCACACGCCTTAGGCTGGATTAAACAGAAAGCCCTAGGAGCTCATCGACCGCTCGCATGACTTTTTCAAGCCGGAAAGGTTTTGTGATATAACTACTTGCACCATAAGCTCTTACGATCACTCTATCCGCCTCGGAATTGCGCCCCGTCACCACCAAAATCGGGATCTCGCGAAGTTCACGATCATAGCTATCCTTGATGCCTCGGCACACTTCCTCGCCCGGCAATCCCGGCAGTCCGAGATCCAAAATGACTAGATCCGGCCGTGTGTTTTGGACGGCTTTCAAACCGTCACGACCATCCGCCACCCAGGACACCCGAAACCCCTTGGTTCCCAGGCAATTGCTGAGCAGCCGCGCCGTCTCCTCGCAGTCTTCGATGATGAGTATATGTTTGTCGGTGCTTATCATAGCTTTCCTAAAGGATGTATGATAAAATGTGAAAAGTCAACCTCTCGCATAAAAATATTTAAAAAAATTTAAAAGGAGATAAGCCTGTGAGACCCTTCCTTTAATGGGGAAAATTTGGGGAGGCTAACGGGATTTGAACCCGTGCTAAGAGAGCCACAATCTCTCGTGCTACCACTACACCATAGCCTCCATCTTCCTATCCTTCAAATGTGCAGCATCTTACGACTTTTTGTACAATCCGACAAGCTCGGCCTTGTCCAAAATGTGGCCCTGCATCGCTTTTTCCAGAGAACCTTTATCCGCGACACTGCCTGGTTTAAACTCCTTGGGTTGAAGCAAACGCGCTTTCCTCTTTAGCCAATCGCGCCTGAAATTTTTGAGGCGCCCGATAGGCCCCCGAATGCGCGCGGTGCCTCCGCCAGTTTTCGGCATAGCGGTCCGCGACCCCTTTGTCGTCGATGATCAAAAGATTCTCGGCGTTGTGCGCCTCGGCCGCGTTCGTGAAATTGAAAGAGCCGGTGATCACGATTTGGCCGTCGATCACCATCACCTTGTTGTGCGCGACGCCCGGATCGTGCGCGCCGTCCACGCTGATCGGAATGCCCGCCTTCGCGAGCGTCCCCGCCTTTGAACCCCTGCCTTTCAGAAGCTCGGTCTTGTCGAGAATCACCTCAACTTTGACGCCGCGCCGGTGTGCCTCGACGAGGCCTTCGGCGATCCTCCAGGAAGTGAAAGAAAACGCCTGCACCAAAACAGATTTTTTAGCGGCATCCAGCGCGTTGACGATCGCCTCGGTGCAGCCGCCATAAGGCGAAAAACACGTCGACGTCGAGGCCTCGCATTCAAGCGGTGATGCAAATAAAGAAAAGAAAATTGTCATTCCCGCGCAAGCGGGAATCAACCGTTCAGCCGCTGATCCTCGCTTGCGCGAGGATGACAAGATGATCGGTTTACCTGAAAAATTCTTTGATTTTCTTGATCGTTCCTTCAAAATCATCTTTTATCTGTTCGGATCCGTGTTCGCCGAATTTGCGAAGCGTAT
>CAYJSE010000006.1:0-47566 GCA_964372765.1 uncultured Planctomycetia bacterium
TCGCAATGACAGTGCGGCTAAACGGAACAGTACATGCATTAAAGGCATAGTCATGGGTTATACTAAAATACTATTTGCAGTGTGGTAAACGTAGGAGGCGCAGCGAATATCCAAGGCGGCCAGTCCCGTGGAGTCAAAAATCGTGATGTCCCGGGACGAGTTTCGGCCGGTTTTTTTCCTGCTCACGATTTCGGCCAGTTCCGCGTAGAGGCTTTTCCTTTGAAAAAGTCCCCGAGCCACAGGCACGTTGATTTCTCCGCTATGGGAGGCCTGCCGCCAGTCGTCGACGACCACTTTGGCATTTAAAAGAAGCGCCGGATCCAGCTCCTGTTTGCCAGGAGCGTCCGCGCCGATCGCGTTGATGTGAGCGCCCGGTTTTATCCATTCTTTTTTGACCAGCGGTTTCCGGGACGGTGTGCAGGTCACGATGATGTCCGCGTCACGGACGCAAGCCTTGATCGAGCGCGTGAACTCAAGGTTTTTGAACTGCTCCCCTTCTCCCCTGCCGTAACCCCATACCCGGATTGTCTTAAAACGAAACCGAGCCGTCAGAGCGCGCAACTGGTACGCGGCCTGAACTCCGGCGCCCACGATGGCCAAGATTTTAGGATTGGGTGAGGCGAGGTAGACGCTAGCCACGGCGCTAGCCGCGGCGGTACGCAACGCCGTGATTGTATTGGCCTCCAGCACGGCCAGAAGAACCCCTGTTTTGGAACAGCTGAGCAGAATGTGGGCATTGATGGTGGCGAGCCTCTTCTTTTTATTGGCCGGGAATACACTCACCCATTTCACGCCGCACGCGGCCCGGCCTTTTCGATCGTGGATAAACGCGGGCATGGCCCTAAAGTCGTTGGCCGAGCCGCGACCCGGCAATGTCAGGTAAAGCTTCGGAGGCATCACGACCTTGCGCTCGGCGATTCGTTGGAACGTTTCTTCGGCCAGTCGAAAGGCTATTTTTTCATCGAGCGCGCGACGGATGCGCGCCTCTTTAAAATAGAGAAAAGGGCGCCTCATCCGTTCAGTTTTTCAATGAGCCGATTGATTTTCTGGACCAGCACAGCCAGATCGTCATTTTTACGCGTATGCAGCGGTTGCCGCGAAGCGCCGGAGACCACGGCATCCAGCTCCCGCTCCAGTCGTTCAACGGGTCCGGCAAACCGGTGAGAGATCGCCACCGCCAGCCACAGGATGATCAAAATAAGTCCCGGCAGTAGAGTCAAAAGCAGTAAGTTGATCTGCCGGATCACCGGCAAAAGATTGGCCTGGATGGCCTCCGGGAACGCTATTTGATCGGCGAGAAGTTTAAAGACCAGATGATAAAAACAGGCGCCGATCACAAGGGAGGGCCCGAGCATCGCGAGTGCCACGATGAGCAGGTATTTGGCCTGTATCGGATGATTAGTCAACCATTGATTTCTTTTCTTCATGGTGGGGAGGCTCCTTTTTTTTTAGTTTTAGTTCAATTTCATCGAAATACGAGCCCGCTTCGGTGCCGGTATTGTCGGAGTCGCTCATCAGC
Source organism: uncultured Planctomycetia bacterium (assembly GCA_964372765.1). Taxonomy (GTDB): domain Bacteria; phylum Omnitrophota; class Gorgyraeia; order 2-02-FULL-51-18; family CAYJSE01; genus CAYJSE01. The sequence continues at coordinate 1,520 of CAYJSE010000006.1, forward strand.
GCGATAGCGCCCAGCGGCCGGTCCGGGGGCTTGCCAAAAAAATGCAAATAGTCTTCGTAAATATTTCTTTCTTCGGTTTGCCAGCCCCCCTCCCTGTCTTTCGGCGCTCCGCTTTGAATCACGACAAGCTTTATCCGCTCGGAGAAGGGGCTATTGGCGAGTGTCCCCACGGGGAGATTTTCGTCCCACAGGTACTCAATCACGTTGGTTTTAAAAAGCGTGGATCCAGGAAACACGACGTAAATGCGCGCCGCGAAATCATCCTCGCGCCGATTGGAGAGCTTGTCCGGATCTTTTTTCTTTGGGAAGGCCAGCGCTTTCCAGCGCCACGAGAGCACAAGTTCCGGCGTCACGTCGTATTGAACTTTCATAAAAAGCCCCGAGGAGGAGTTTTGGCTGGTGGCCTTGAGAAACGACCGCCCGTTTTCGGAGAAAATTTCATAGGCGGTTTTATTTTTGAATATTTTTTCCTCCCAATTTTGGAGCATTTCCGGGCTCTGAAGGGAAAAGCGCGCCAGTATTTTCAGCGATTCGATCGAGGGCTGGGGTGTGGGCATGGGCCCTAAAGGGATGCGGCGTATCGCGCTGGAGACACACACCCAAACCGTCAGCTCCAGCAGTAAAATCAAACCGAGCAGCCGTAATCTGCGAGGGAGCTTCACGCGGTGTATCGGTTCGTGATCGGCATGCGCCGGTCGCGCCCAAAAGCTTTGGGTGTGATTTTGATGCCGGGCGGCGCCTGGCGGCGTTTATACTCGTTGCGGTCCACCGCGCGCGTGACCCATCGAACCATTTTTCGGGGCAGTCCTTTTCGGACGATGGTTTTTACCGGGGTGTCTTTCTCGATATAGAGCGCAAGGATCCGGTCCAATTGCGGATAAGGCGGCAGCGTGTCTTGATCGCGCTGGTTGTGGCGCAGTTCGGCTGTGGGCGGCCGGTGAAAAATACTGACCGGAATCGAGTTTTTTGGGGTTTTGCGGTTTCTGTATCGCGCCAGACGGTAAACCAGAGTTTTGGGGACGTCCTTGATGACCGCAAAGCCTCCGGCCATGTCTCCATACAGTGTGCAATAACCCGTTGCCATCTCGCTTTTGTTGCCGGTGGTCAGCGCAAGATAAGCAAATTTATTGGACAATGCCATCAGAAGATTTCCACGGATACGCGCTTGCAAGTTCTCTTCTGTGGTGTCCGGGGATTTCGAGCCGAACGCATTTTTCAGAAGTTTCAAGTAGGCGCCGAGCACGGCGTCAATTTTAAACTCAAGACACGGGATGCCCAAATTTTGAGCCAAGCGGTAAGCGTCTTCGTAGGTTCCGGAAGACGTATAGCAGGACGGCATCGTGACGCCTACCACGTTGGACGCTCCCAACGCGTCCACCGCGATGCGCGCGACGAGCGCAGAGTCAATCCCGCCGCTTAAACCGATCACCACCTTTTCAAAACCGTTTTTGTGGACGTAGTCCCGAGTTCCCAGCACTAGCGCTTTATAGACCTCCTCTTCCTTAGATAGGTAGCGTGCTTTGCCCGTGTGAGCGCTTTTTTTAGCGGGTAGATTCACAAGCACGAGATCTTCCTCAAATTGCCTGGCTTGCGCCAGGATTCGGCCTCGGGGGTCCAACGCTAGACTTCCCCCGTCGAAAACAAGCTCATCTTGCCCGCCGACGAGGTTGCAGTAAATAACGGTGGATCGGGTCTCGGCGGCGAGATGGCGTAAGACACGATAACGCAGGGGCTGTTTCTCGGCATGGAACGGCGAGGCCGACAGATTGATCAAGAGATCACAGCTCGACCGGAAACTCTTTTTGTAAAATAGCGAATCCTTCCGCCAGACGTCTTCGCAAATACTGAGGGCGATACGGACGCCTTTTTTTTGCACAACCACCGCCCGGGCACCCACTTGAAAATAACGCTTCTCGTCAAACACGCCGTAGTTGGGCAACTTCGTTTTCCGGTAGACCTCCACGAGCCGGCCATGATCGAGAAAAGCAGCGGCGTTAAATAAGCGTCCGGAGGCATCGCGGTCCACGAAACCGATGATGGCCCCGATCGTCTTCGTTTTTGCCGCCAGTAAGCGCAGTATCCTTAGATTGTCTTGCACAAAGTGCGGGTTAAACAGTAGATCCTCGGGCGGGTAGCCCGTCAGCGTGAGCTCCGGAAACACGACGAGATCGCATTGTTTTTTTCGTGCCCGGTCAAGCCATGCCGTGATTTTAGCCGCGTTGCCCTTTAGGTCTCCAACCGTGGTGTTGATTTGGGCGAGCGCAATTTTTAGCACCAAAGCGTGACTCGTGTTCTGTCGTCTCTTTCAAGGTTCAGCGCTTGGATTTTGAGCGGCGCCAGTTCTTTTTCGAGCACGCCTCGGAAGGCCTCGAGGAGGCGCTCATCGGTGATCGGCGTATTTTTTAAAAAATCGACGTGCAAGCTCAAATCCCGCGTGTGGATTTTGGCGATCAGCGCCGATTGGACTCGCTTTTCAAAATCCGATTCTTGGCCGGGGGGATCTGTCGTGATATCCAGCCGGTAGTTGTGCCCTATAATCTTTAGTCCATCCGAGTAACTGGCGCTAAAGCGGAATGATTTTGTGTAAGAAAACCTCATGGCCGGCCGTTCACGAGATTCATAAACTCCATGCGCGTGCCTCGGTCGGTCCGAAATACGCCCAGCATCGTGCTCGTGACGCATAGCGCTCTCTGCTTTTCCACACCGCGCATCGCCATGCAAAGATGCAGCGCTTCGATGATCACCGCGACGCCCAGCGGATCCAGCGCTTCGCGGATGCAGTGGGCGATCTGATTCGTGAGCCGTTCCTGCACCTGCAGGCGCCGCGCGAAGATATCCACGATGCGGGGGATTTTGCTTAAGCCCAATATTTTTCCGTTGGGAATGTACGCGACGTGGCACTTTCCGTAAAACGGCAGCAGATGGTGTTCGCAGAGACTGAAGAGATCGATATCCTTCATGAGGACCATTTCATCGTATTTTTCGTCAAAAACGGCGCCATTCAAAATTTCCTTAACTGTTTTTTGGTAGCCGCTTGTTAAATAGCGGTACGACGCCTCGACGCGCTGGGGAGTTTTTTGAAGGCCTTGACGTTCCGGGTCTTCACCGATACTGCGCAGAAGCTCATAGGTGAGCTTATGGAGGGGGGTTTTGGATTTCTTCATAGCGGATATAATAAACCCCGCCCTCCTTAAACGCAAGATCGCCGTTTAAAGAGGGGCGGGGTTATGGAGTCAAATGACCGTTTAATTACTCTAAACGGGGTTTTTCAGGGTTGATCAGCGGCTGTTTTTTGGGAATCCAGAACGTGAGCAGGTCAATGGCGCCGGCGCCGATACGATGGATGCCTTTACGGACACCAATGGCTCCGCCCGCCACCACACCGGTGAGCTGTTCACCCGTGCCCTTCCCTTTGGACGCCTCAGCGTGGGTTTGATCCATCACTTCCACCCAACCCGTTGTGACGTTTCTTGAACCAACCTTGACGTTCTTTACCTGCGCTTGGCCGTCATTCATATCTCCAGCGAAAGCCGGTAAAGCGGTCATGCTGGCCACAAAAAGCAACAACATAAATACAACTAGCTTCTTCACGGAACATCCTCCTTGTTATCGTTAGAATAAAGCAACTGCTAGTGATCGAAAGTCTAGCATAGCTTTATTTTAAATGCAAGAAATTTTTTGTTAAAAATGTTAAAGGGTGGCGAAACCTAGCGAAAGTTGGTGAATTGAAAATCGAGGCCAAAATCATGCGGGCGAACGGCGGCGATGACACTTTGAAGGTCGTCAATTTTTGCGGCCTGGACACGCACCTGGTCTTCCTGGATCTGGGCCTGTACTTTGATTTTGAGTTCTTTGATGAATTTCACGACTTCCTTGGCTTTTTCGGAAGGGATGCCCTGTTGAATCGTCACCACTTGCTTCACGGAGCCGCCGGTCAGCCCTGTCTCTAGCTCGCCGAAAACAAGCGCTTTCAAAGAAACGCCGCGTTTCACGCACTTGGTCTGCAAAAGGTCCACCAGTGTTTTCAAGCGGAATTCATTTTCAGTTTTGAGCGCGATAGTTTTTGATGTTTTATCGAGCTCGATCGAGCTCTGGGAACCCTTAAAGTCAAAACGCTGCGCCAATTCTTTTTTGGCCTGTTGAACCGCATTGTCCACCTCCTGCAGGTCCACCAGAGAAACAATATCAAACGAATGATCTTTGGCCATGGTCAGCGGATGGAAAAGTTTTTGCGGATTGAGCTTCCGATGTCACTTAGGTTTTCGATTACGAGAATCCCATGCTCGCGCAAGGAAGTCATTTTTTCCTGGGCGGTGCCGCTGGACCCGGAAATGATGGCGCCCGCGTGTCCCATGCGTTTGCCTTTGGGCGCGGTGGCGCCCGCGATGAACGCGGCCACTTTCTTTTTCATATTTTTACGGATAAACACGGCCGCCTCCTCTTCCTGATCGCCGCCGATTTCCCCGATCAGCAGCACCGCCTGGGTTTCCGGGTCTTTTTCAAATAATTCCAGGAGCTCGATAAAGCCGGTTCCGATCACCGGATCGCCGCCGATACCGACACAGCTGGATTGACCGAGGCCGTTGGAGCTGAGCTGCCACACGGCTTCGTAAGTGAGCGTGCCGCTGCGCGAAAGGACGCCCACAGAGCCTCTTTTGTGGATGTAGCCGGGCATGATGCCGATTTTACACTGGCCGGGGCTAATGACGCCCGGACAGTTGGGGCCGATGATGCGCGCGCCGCGCGTTTTCGCGTATTCGGCGGCCCGTACCATATCGAGCGTCGGGATGCCTTCCGTGATGCAGACCACCAGTCGGATGCCAGCGTCAACCGCCTCACGGATCGCCGAAAGCGCGAAAGGCGCCGGCACATACATCATTGAGGCCTCGGCACCGGTTTTATCCACGGCCTCTTGGACGGTATTGAAGACGGGGATGGATCCGACAAAGCTCCCCCCTTTCTTGGGGGTGACGCCACCCACAAGCTGGGTTCCGTACTCGAGGCACTGCTGGGAGTGAAAGCTGCCCGCTTTTCCGGTGATGCCCTGGCACAGCACTTTTGTATTTTTATCGATGAGAATAGGCATGCGTCTTGGCTTTCTCGACGGCGGTTTGGGCGGCTTCCTGAATCGTGGAGCAGCTCAGGATGGACAGACGTGAGTTTTTCAAGAGCGCGCGCCCTTCTTCAACGCGCGTTCCCTCAAGCCGCACGACGAGCGGCACATGCAGCTTGATTTCCCGCGAGGCCTGGATTACGCCTTCGGCGATCACGTCGCATTTCATGATCCCGCCGAAGATATTCACCAAAATGGCGCCGACCCGCTCGTCCTGAAGGATGATTTTAAACCCTTCTTTGACCTGCTCCACGGAGGCGCCGCCTCCGACGTCCAAAAAGTTGGCGGGTTCTCCCCCGGCTAGCTGGATCATGTCCATCGTGGCCATCGCGAGCCCGGCGCCGTTGACGAGACAGCCCACGTTTCCTTTCATCGAAACGTAACTCAAGCCGTATTTTTTGGCCTGTTTTTCGCGTTCATCTTCTTCGTCCGGGTCCTTCAGCTTTAAAAGTTCCTCGTGACGAAATAGCGCGTTATCGTCAAAAACAATTTTCGCGTCCAGCGTCACGATTTTGTTATCCGGCGTCAGAACCAGCGGGTTGATCTCACAGATCGAAGCGTCTTTTTCCACGAAAAGCCGGCAGAGCTTGGCCGCGACGGATGCGACCGCCTCCAAAGTGTCTTTTTGCGCAAAGAGCGGCCGAAGCCTTTCGGCGATCGTTGCGACGTCCGGTATTTCCTCGGGCGAAAAATAGATTTTACGAATAGCGTCCGGTTTTTTGGCGGCCACCTCTTCAATGTCGATGCCGCCTGCTTTGGAAAAAAGGATCACGGGCTTTTTTTGACCGCGGTCAATCACGATTCCCAGATAGTATTCCTCCAGAATATCTATTCCGGCGCTGATCATGACCGAGCGCACTCGTTTCGCCTCCCCGGCCGACTGGGAGGTGGAAAACCATTGGCCCAAAAGCGCGCGCGCGGTTTTTTCAGCTTCTTGGGCGGTATCCGCTTTCTTGATTCCGCCGGCCTTCCCTCGTCCTCCCATCAACACCTGTACTTTCACCATCGCGTAGGGGTTGGCGACTTTTTTGAACGCGGCCGTCACGTCTTTGGCGTCGGAAACGACTTCGAAGGGCAGGGTGGGAATTCCGTATTCCAAGAAAAGAATTTTTGCCTGGTACTCGTGCAGTTTCATACTTGAAGCTGCAGTAGTTCTTCGACGCCTTTTTTGACTTTGTCGGCTGACAGCGTGAGCGCCGCCTGTTCTTCGGGGCTCAAGGGGATCTGAACGATTTTTTCGACGCCGTTTTTGCCGATTTGGGCGGGCACGCCGCAGTAGGTGTCCCGGATGCCATACTCGCCGTGCAGTCGTGCGGCAACCGGCAATATTTTCTTTTCGTCTTTCAGGATGGATTTTACCATTTCATAAACGGAGCTCGCCGGCGCATAAAAGGCGCTCCCCGTTTTTAAAAGTGCCACAATCTCGGCGCCTCCATTTTTTGTGCGCTCTTCGATTTTTTTTAGTTCTTCGGCCGGAATGAGCTCTTGGATGGGTTTCCCCCTGGATTTGGTCTGGCTTGAAACCGGCACCATCAGGTCTCCGTGGCCCCCCAGCACCATCGCCTCCACTTCCTTGGGGACGACTCCCAGACGTTCGGCGATGAAGCTTCGCATGCGTGCCGTGTCCAGCACACCCGCCATCCCAAATACTCTGGCCTCGGGAAATCCTGTCACCGAAAACGCCAAATGCGTCATGATGTCGAGAGGGTTTGTCACGACGATGACCTTGGCGTCGCCTGCGAATTTTTTAATATTGACACACACCTCACGAACGATGCCGGCGTTTATTTTCAAAAGATCCTCGCGCGTCATGCCGGGCTTGCGCGCCAGGCCGGCCGTGATCACGACGACTTCGGCGCCCGCGATATCCTCATAGCGGTTGGTCCCTTGAATGCGGCGGTCATGGCCCTCAATCGGCGCCGCCTGCATCAAATCCAGCGCCTTGCCTTGAGGCATCCCCTCCACCACGTCAAAGAGTATCACGTCGCTCAAGCTCTTTTCCAGGATACGCTGGGCCGCGGTGGCGCCCACCTGGCCGGCGCCGATGATCGCGGTGAAGGGTTTGCGCAGCGTCACGACAACAATTTCCCCAGAAGGGCACTCAGGCGTTTATTGTCCGCTTGGCCGGCCAGCTTAGCCGACAAAGCTTTCATCGCTTTGCCGAAATCCTTTTTAGAAGAGGCACTGATCTCTTTCAAGGTATCGCGCACGATTTTCTCAAGCTCCGCGTCGGAGATCTGTTTCGGCAGATAGCCCTCGAGAATCTTGAGCTCGAGCCCTTCCTTATCGGCCAGGTCTTTGCGGTTCGCGTTCACGAACTGATCGATGGACTCTTTGCGCTGCTTGATCTGTTTATTGAGAACCTGGTAGGTGTCGGCATCGGTCAATACGGCGACTTTTTTCTCGATGGCCGCGTATTTCAGCGCCGACTTCAAAAAGCGCAAAACGTCCGTGCGTTTCGGATCCTTGGCCCGCATCGAGGCCAACAGATCCTTGTCAATCGTTTCGTAAAGCAAGGTTGTTACCGGGCTGCCGTTTATTCTTGAGCGGCCTGGACGGGGATTTGCACGGTCTCGACGGCTGTCTGACCCGTGGTTTCCGCGGCTCCTATGGCCGGTTCCACCAAAATCTTAGGTGCTTCGGCAAGGTCGCCCTGTAATGTCTGGGCGGTGTTTTCACCGGCCTTGGCCAGCACTTTTTCACCGGCGTTGTTTAGGGTATTGGCCGTCATCTCACCGGTTTTTTGAGTTGCTTTCACAGGGTAGTTAAAAAGACGCCGGAAAAAACCGGTGACGCTGTTTTCGGACTTTTTCTCTTCAGCCTGCGCGTTGGATAAAAAAACAAATGATAAAGCCAGGACCATGGATATCACGGATACTTTCTTGAAGAAACGCATTCTCAAACCTCCTTGGACGTATTTGTTTTGAATTCACCTATTATAGGAAGCGTAGAATTTGAAGTCAAGGAGGGTTTAAAGTGAAACGACGTAGGGGATGGATTCGGAAGCGTCTTGATTGGTCAAAAGCAGCGTCAATTTGTCGAGCGATTCTAGCGTCAACCCCTCATTTTCCACCCACAAGAGTAGCGAGAGACGAGCGGAGCGTCCCGGCGACAAGGATCCCAGGTCGCGTGTCAAAACGGAGCCCGCGCGCGTTGATAAAACCGCTTGTACGCTTAAAATCCCCTTGGATCCGGCATGAATGATCTGAAATTTTGGATTTTTGTCTTTCCCGAAATCCAGCCGGATTTCAATAAAGTCGGTGGCCCAAGAAGACACATCGGCCGCTTCCGTGTCATCGCCGCCCGCGGCTTCATGCCCCAGTTTGGAGCGGATCTCCCCCCACTCTCCGATCCAATCGGTGTGGCACTGGGAGCCCAGCTTCTTTTCTTGGCCATACCCATCCACGAGCCAAAGCGTGTTGTCCTTAAGGCGCAGTTTTGTCTGAGCCACGTTTTTTAAATAATCCCGATCCGTTTTTAAACCAAAATCTTTAGAGAGAATACTGCGCGCAAATTTTTTTAGAAGCGCTTCCAGCGTATCGCCGGTGGCCTGTTCAATCATGGCCTGGTAATCGGCGTGTTCCGACCGGAGGATGCGTGTTAGATTTTCAATCGCGGCCATGCCGTACTGGTGATCCAAAAAGCGCCAAAAAAGCGCGTTCTCATAGCGCAGCCGCGTGAATGCTTGGTCCGGATAGCGCATAAAGAAATTGGACCCGCCGCGTGAAAATCGGATTTTATCGGGAAGCGTTTCTTTGAACCCCTGCGAGAAGAAATCATGCCGCGCGCCGGCAAACGTTTCAAAATAGCGCGCCAGTCCTTCCACGTACCAATCCACGTTTTGAGAGCGATCGGCGGAAGCGCTGTCTTTATTGAGATTTTTATTGTAGTAAAAAATCAGCGCGTGCAGCATTTCGTGGATCAGCGTGCCGCGCAAGTCCACCTCGACGTTTCGCGTGCCCAGTGGTGACGGGTTGATCTTTTCCCAGCTTTTGATGAACTCCGGGTAATTTTCGGGTAAAAGGATAATGGCTTCATATTGCGTTTCCGATATCTTGATCGTATCGAAACAGGGTGCGTCTTTGAACGCCGCGGGCTCTATGCCGCGGGAAATCCAGCGCTTGCTCTGGCTATTCCCGATGTAGATGTCCAAGGTTTTGTCGCTGTCGTAGGCGTAGTTTTTATTCGGGCGGACAAAGCTGAACTCTTCGGCGCTAAACCCCTGAAATTGGGTGATGGTTTGATAGGCCGACACCGCCGCTTGCAGAACCTCTTTAGGGAACAGGGGTTCTTTGGATGGCTCAAAATGAACCTGTATCGAGGCGCCATCGTTCAGTGTATAGCTTAAGACGCCGGTGGCCAAGGGCGCCGGTAAACTGCTGCCCTCCCCCGCTTCATAAGACGAGAGCACTCCCACCCAACCGATGAGCGTCGCTAGCATTAATTTATTAACTCTATTTATCATAATTATCTAAATCTATTAAACATCATAAACCGTGTATACTTATTAAATCTTTATAATAAGTGTACATGATAGATCCTAAAGATGCAAATTTATACCTATAATCTATTGAAAATAATAGAGTTAGAGCATGACTATGCCCTTAATGCATGTAATCTCCTCAGCGTGTCATTGCGAGGAGCGCCAGCGACGAAGCAATCTCGTTTTTAAGAGCGAGATTGCTTCGCTCCCTTTCCGCCTGAGGCGGACCCGCCTTTGGCGGGCGGAGCTCGCAATGACAGTACGGCTAAACGGAACAGTACATGCATTAAAGGCATAGTCATGGGTTAGAGTCTAACCAGGACCACCTATAGCTACACTAAAAGCCGAAAGCGGCTCTAAGCGTAGCGACGAGAAAGATACCTGCCAGGATCCCAATCAGCGTGTCGCGGTTTGGATTGAAATGAAATCTAGAAAACATCATAGTTTAGGGATTGTACAAAAATAGACCGCCTCTTTCAACCTTAATCTACAGTCAAAAGAGGCGGCTTTAGATAGCTATTACTTTAGGTGAATCATCTTTGTCCCAAACACTACCGCTAAAATCACGATCAGCGATAGATAAGGTGACAACTGGGGCGTAAAGAGTAGTCCCAGCACTACGCCTATAAGTAGGCCCGTAAACAAGTCGGATTTTATCATCGAACTCACCCCCAACTTGGAAGCACGTAAAACACGTTTGCCTCTTCGCGATAAACATCGCCTCCTTCCCCACTCTACCTAAAGTATCACGGATTGGGAGTCTCAGAACAAGGGAGCATTAATTATGCTTAATTTGACTATAAACCCATTGTATTAAATGAGTTATGACATCATTGCGGAGCATTTCATTCAGGATCTCATGGTAGAATCCCATACAAACTTTTAACTCCTTGTCGGAATATCGAATTTTGTTAAAAAAATCAACGCTCGCTTCTTTTGAAACGATAAAATCAAGCTCCGCTTGTAAGAGCAAAGTGGGCAGTTCGAGCTGGGCGGCGATGGCATCTTTTTGGCGAATCAGCGCTAAAAGTTCGTGGTAGAGCCGCGCGCTGACCCCGTGATGGATCAACGGGTCTTGAGTATATTTTTCAAGGAACCCCGAGTCATGGGTGAGCTTCGCCGGGTCCACACGGGATTGCATGACGAAATTGGGAGATAGGTAGGTACAACCAGCCGCTAAAAGTTTCTGCCACCAGGGAATCGGAACCGCGATTCCGAAAATTGGCGAGCTTAAGATCAGTCCGCAAGCCGGCAGCCTCTCGTGAAAGAGCGTCAGATACGAAGCCGAGAGCAAACCACCAAAGCTATGTCCTAAAAAAAAGATCGGAACGCCGGGATGATTTTTCATCGCGAGAGAATGCAAGCCGCGGATATCCTCGTGAAAATCCCGCGCTTTGCGCACGGATCCACGCCCGCCGCCGCTCTGGCCGAAGCCGCGCAGATCGAACGCGTAGCTGGCCAAGCCCGCTTCCTTCAAGCTTTGAGTCACATGCTCGTAGCGGCCGCTATGTTCCCCCATGCCGTGCACGATCAATACGATGGCTCGCGGCGGGCCGTCTGTTAGAGTACGGCGATAGAAAATCGGCGTTTCATCAAACGCGATGAAACGGTGTTCAGTTCCCATCAGGTCTTATCGAGCGCGTAAAAAGGCAGCAGGAGGTATTGATACCGAGCGATCACGACATCGCGCTTCACTTTGAGTGTCGGCGTGAGCTCTCCCGCGTTTTGGGAAAAATCGTTTTCGAGAAGCGCGAAGTATTTGATCTTTTCAAAATTTGCTAGATGCTGTGTCAGCGCGTCCACACGCTGTTCCAGAAGCTGGTGGATTTTCTCATTTTTAAGAAGCGAAGGGTACTCGGAGTAGGCGATTTTATTTTGCGTTGCAAACTCCTCCAACCTCTCGCGGCAGGGCACAAGAAACGCCGTGATAAAGCGCTGGCCGTCGCCAAACAGCATGCAGCGCAAGATATACGCGTCCTGCTCGATCGCTTCCTCAATGGGACGCGGTGAGACCTTTTTGCCGCCTGAGGTGACGATCAGCTCCTTTTTTCGGCCGGTAATGGATAGGAAGCCGTTCTTGTCGATGGATCCCAGGTCGCCGGTGTGGAAACACCCGTTTTTTAGAACTGCCTGTGTTTCATCGGGTTTTTTATAGTAGCCGGCCATCACACAGGCGCTGCGCGTCAATATCTCCCCGTCCTCGGCGATTTTTACTTCCACGTCCTCCAGCGCCGGACCCACGGAGCCAAACTTAAAGCGATCTTCGCGGTTCACGTTCATCACGGGCGCCGTTTCGGTGAGTCCGTACCCTTCCAGGATGAGAACGCCTAGATCATAAAAAAACTCGGCGATTTCTTTGGGTAGCGGCGCGCCGCCCGAGACGCAAAAACGTAAACGTCCGCCCAAACCCTGCCGGAATTTTTGGTACACTAAAAGACAAGCCATCGCGTAGCGGATCCGAAAAAGAGCGCTTTGTTTTTGGTCTGACGCGACCGCCTTCCTTTTTTGCTCGCCCAAGCCCTGGGCCCATAAAAATAGGGCTTTTTTTAAAAATCCGCCCTGCGCCACTTTTTCCAAAACGCGAGATTTAATCTTTTCGTAAAAGCGCGGTACTCCGAGCAAGAATGTGGGGCGCACCTCGAGGATGTTGCGCGGCACAGTGTCCATATTTTCGGCATAAGCGATGGTGGCCCCAAGATGCACCATGAGATAGTGGCCCGCCAGGCGCTCAAAGACGTGGGTAAGCGGTAAAAAAGACAAGTGCACGTCTTGGTCGCTCATGCGCAGCGCGGCCTTGGAGAGCAGTGCATTTTGGATGAAGTTACGGTGCGTCAACATCACTCCTTTTGGAACGCCGGTGGTGCCGGATGTGTAAATGATGCTGGCGAGATCGTCGGGCTTGATTCTGGAGCGGATCGAGCCTAGCTCCGGGGACAGCGCTTGTTTTTCGGCGTCGCTCAAAAAAAGAAGCGGAATTGAAAGATTGTTTTTGCGGGCGGACAGCGCCGCTTCGAAACCCAATACGACTTTTAGACTTGGGATTCTGATCTGGATCTCGGAAATCTTCTCAAAAAGTTGGATATTGGAAACCGCGACCATCCGGGCCTCAGAATCGGAAAGCAAGTATTCAATTTCGGCGGCTGTTAGGGAGGTGTAAATGGGGACGCTGACGGCGCCGATGCCGAGCGTCGCGAAATCCACCAGCGCCCACTCCAGACGGTTTTCGGATAAAATGGCGACCTTGTCTCCGGGACGGACGCCGGCGCCGAGCAGCAACGAAGCGGCCGCATCCACTTTTTTAGAAAAGTCGGCCCAAGTGATGGACTCGTAGCGGCCGTTCTCCTTGAAAAGAAAAGCTTGTTTTTTCGGGAATCGGCGCGTCGTTTCTTCAAGAAGTTGCGTCAGATGGTTCATGGGTTTTGCGGCCACACGAGCGACTTGATTTGCGGTAGCAGTTTCAGCGTCTCCTCTTCCCCGCGCTTGATGAACTGGGAAGGTTTGTGGATTTCCCACCAATTGGCCTCGGGGATCACGGGCCGGATCACAAGGTCCGCGCCCTGGCCCTCCACTTCCGAGATTTGATGTTCCATGGTCTGGATCGTGTTCATCAAAATATCGACAAAGTTGGGAGAAAAGGTTCGGGTAGCGAGTTTACCCAAGCCAAACAGGGTTCTCGTCCACAGATTTTTCTGCCGCATGCGCGCCTTCTCTTTTTCTGCGGTCTCTTCCATCACGAGGCGCCGTTCGAGGATATCGCGTGATGTCGGGAACACATTCACCGCGATCACTTTATTGGCGCCCGCTTCATGCAGTGTGTGCACGGGCAGAGGACTCATGATGCCGCCGTCCACCACCCAGTCGCTTTTATGCTTTACGGGTTTGAAGATGGCCGGGATGGAAATCGACGCGCGCACCGCATCGGCAATTAACCCGGAATCATACACATGCACCGCGCCGGCCGAGAGATTCGTACCGACGACTTTCAGTGTGATCAGCGCTTCCTCGAACGTTTTGTTTCCCAGCAGTTTTTTGTAGTGCCGCGTGACGCTTTCTCCGTTTAATAGGCCGCGAACCGGAAACAGCGACACATCCATCAGATTGGCCAGCTTCAAGGCGCTCGTGATTTGCAGCCCCAGTTTTTCGATCGCCTCGGCGCCGCATCCGGCCGCATACAACGAGCCGATCAACGCGCCGATGCTGGAACCGACGATGATGTCGATGGGGATCTTTTCGCGTTCAAGGATTTTTAGCACGCCGATATGCGCGAGTCCAAATGCCGCGCCGCTGCCGAGCGCCAAACCCACGAGGTTGTTGCTGACGCGCCGCGCGATATGGCGAATTTTGTTTTCGGATTGCGGACCGGGGGCGGACAACGAAAAACAAGCCCGATTCGGAAACAACTCTTTTTTGATGCTGGAAGTGGCGTGAACACCGAACACCGCCTCGTAAATCACGACGGCTATAAACGCTTCCGGCAGATTCAAAGTTTTTTCGATCTCCACCATGATCTCCTTGGCCTCGGAGATGTTGTTGATATGACTGTCCGTCACAAAATAAATCGAATCCGACTGCGAAAGAGCTTTGAGCACGGTTTCGCTTAACGGGTTTGGTAGATCCAGAAGCACGAACCGGTATTCCAGCACGAGGAGATTTAATAGCGCCGTGAGTACCTTGGCGGATTGAAAGCTGTCGTCCGATTCTTCCGATAAATTCATCACGTCAAACCCTTGGGAGTGGCGCGCGATAAAACCGGACAGCTGAACCAATGGCGTACTTTCGGCGATGTGAGACAGTTTTTTAAGCGATATTTTGGGAAGGCCGCCAATCGTTTTGGTGACATTTTGGCCTTCGGGAACGAGGTCTACCAGCACGGTTTTTTGATGGGTTTCCTGGAAGAGGCTGGTCGCGAGATTGAGCGAAAAAGCGTCCGCGCCCTCGGGACGCTGATTGTAGAATAGCGAAATCACATCGCTGCGGGACAGCGTCCGGTGACTGGAGGAGTCCCCTTTCAGACGCGAGCTTAACCGGCGGCTGATCTCGAGCGAGATCATCGCGTTGTGCTCGATCGTTTTTTTGAAATCTTCTTTTTTGAGTTCCAGAACCAGCGCGTCGGACAGGGTTTTCAGCGTCGCGGAATGCGGTTCGTTGGTGAGAAGCGACATCTCGCCGAAATAGTCCCCTCGGCGCAGGTAGGCGAGCACTTTCTTTTTGTCGTGCGCTTGGATGGACGCCTCAAAGCGGCCGGACACGACGACGTAGAAACTGTTGGCTTCGCGGCCCTCCTCATAGACGATTTCGTCTTTTTTGAACTCTACGAGCCGCATCAACTGGCCGATGGACTTGAGCTCCCACTGGCTCAGGCCATGGAAAAGAGGACACAACTCCAGAAGAGCGTGTTTATTTATCTTTTCATCCATCAGTCGTGAAAACGGACTAAGTTTTCACCGTCAAAGAGGAGGTATTTGTTTTTCGTGGCATAGCCGACGTCGGCGGGTAGGGCGTCAGGAAAACGCGCTTCATACACCCACTCTTCGTGGCTGGTTCCGAGGGAATCGGAAGGTTGTTTGTTGATCTGGCTCGGCGTTCCCCAAAGCTCCCGGACTTCTTCGCGGGTCATGCCGACACGCAAAGGCCCCTTGCCCAGCGGGTTTTCCAAAATTTCCTGGGGCGTTGGGGACTGAATTTCCGCGCAGCCCAGCAGCGCGCCGACCAGCCCCGCCAATAGCCAGACAGAGAGAAGATTTTTCCGGGAATGTAAATCCACGTACTCGTCCAAGCGTTTTTGATCCGTGGGTTTTATGTTGGCAAAGTAAATGGCCATGCGGTACCCCTGGATGGGATCTTTTTCTTTTCGGACCAGCACGCCCTGGATGTGCATTTCTTTCGGCAGGAAAAGTGCCACATCCAGCCTTGTCATCATCGGGATATTTTCCTCAACGCGGCAAAGCACGCCGTTTTTACTCAAATTGATCGTTTGGGCGTCGATCTTGTCGCCCTGCCCCTTGTCGATGGAGAAAGGAATGTCCGCCTCGATTCGGTGGAAACGCCTTCTCTCAAAAAAAGGGTTGGATGAGGGTTTCATGCGGGGATTTTAGTTTTTTCTTCGGCTTCCTTGGCTTTTTTGGTCAAATCCGCCGTGTGCAGTTTAAAACAAGCTTTGTTGGCAAAGTATAAACCGTTTCGGTAGTACCAGTTTTTGCGCCGGATGCGTTTATTGGACTGCGCGCAGTTGGTGGGCCATGATTTTTTATTTTTGCGCTTCTCGGCCGGGACCTCCGCGGATGCGACCTGTTTGTCGGGCTTTACTTCTTCGGCCATGACTTCTCCTCATTTTTGGCGGTTTTAAGCCACTCCTGGTACACGTACTCCAACACACGCGCGCGGTCCGCCCGGCTAATTTTCATAATTTTGATACCCGCTTCCAATCCGTCGGCCCACGCCACTTTTCCGGTGGCGAATACGGGAAGATTATCGCCCGGGACGTTCATCTGCATTTCCACTGTCGTGCCGATCGGCACGTCCTGCGGGATGCCCAGACGTATGCCCTCGCGGCTTAAATCTTTGGCCAACGCTTTTCCAAATATAGGATTTTGGGCCAGCGCCCGGTACTCCACGTCCAGCGGAGTTTCAAAGCGCATATGCTTTCGGCGTTCAGACATAGACTCTCCTTTTATTCGCTTTTAAAGTAACGAACCAGATCGCTCTTCAAAAAACGGTAGCTGTCACCCACCTTGCGCCCCGGAATCCTCTTGGATTTGACCAGTTTGTACAGTGTTTGCCGGCTGATGCTCAAGAAGTGACACGCATCTTCCGTGGTCAACGCCTTGTCATCCTTCCACTCCAGCTCCAGCGCTGTTTCAGCCATACGAGTCTCTCCTATCGAAAAGGGAGCTCATTAAAGCAAAAGAGTTGTTTCCTGTCAAGGAAAAATCAACGGAGTTAATATGAGTTAAATTTATTAAAAATAATTAAAAAGAGAAAACCCCGCGAGGCATTCATTGCGGGGTTTTAAAAACACGTGGGGGCGATTAGAAAACGTATTCGGGTTCAATGACGGGCTTGTAATTTTCGGGGATCGGAAACGGAAATGTGGCAATTTCGTAGATGCCCGCTCCGGTACGCACGATTGTCATTCCCGCACCCTTGGCCAAACCGAGCGTCAGTCCCGAAAATGGGTTCTCGTCTACGCTGGTCTGATAGACATTTTTCGGCAACTCCACCCATCCCGTCAGTGTGTTGGCGACGCCACGGCCCAGTTTTGTAAAGGCGTCTTGCGCAAACGCGATCGTGGTGATTGTCAGCATGAGCACGGCCACAAGCAACAAGCCCTTTCGAGTTCCCAGGCACTGATTCATTCGACTCGCCTCCCTTGTTTTACAAAACTGCACGTATTTTATGCAAAATCATCAGGTTTTGTCAACCTATTTTTAAGGCCTTTACATTGGCTTTTTGGGTGATATAATTGGGGGTATCTATTTATGTATCTAGAGTTCTTCTCTTTTACCCATAAGCCGTTCGCTTTGACAAGCGATCCTTCTTTCTTGTTCTTGAGCCAGTCGCACAAGGAGGCGCTTTCGTACTTGATGTACGGGATCAAGGAACGCATGGGTTTTATTGAGATCACCGGAGAAGTGGGAACCGGAAAGACCACGATTTGCCGCGCGCTTTTGAACCAGTTGGACCAGCGCACGAAGACCGCGTTTATTTTTAACTCGAATCTGACCGAGCTTCAATTGATGCAAACCATTATCGAAGACTTAGGGATAGAAACAAAAAAGAAAAATCGCACGGCGCTTTTTTCGGAGCTCTATCGCTTCCTGATCGACCAGTTGGCGTTGGACAACAACGTGGTGTTGATCATCGACGAGGCTCAAAATTTAAGCTCCCAGCTTTTGGAACAGATACGCATGTTGTCCAATCTTGAAACGGAGAAACATAAGCTGCTTCAGATTGTTCTGGTGGGGCAGCCTGAGCTTCGCGAAAAGCTAAAATCTCCGGAGCTTCGGCAATTGCGCCAGCGCATCGCGGTGCGCTACCACATCCAGCCGCTGGATCGCGATCATACGAAACAGTACGTTGAGCATCGCTTAAAAATCGTGGGCGCCAACGGCGCGGGGCCGATCTTTGATGACAAATCTATCGCTGAGATCCATAAATATTCACGAGGTATCCCGAGGTTGGTGAACGCTGTTTGTGACAAGGCGCTTTTGATGGCCTATGTGCGGGAGCAGCGAACCGTTCGGGAAGACATTGTTAAACGATCCATCGCCGAAGTTGAAGGAGGCATCGAATGAGCATCATTAACGAAGCTTTGAAAAAGGCGCAGCGTGACAAGCGGGGTGTTCCGCTGTCACAGGCCAATCTATTGAGCGGTTTCGACGCCGAATTTCCCAAAAAAAAGCGCGGCATCAATTGGGGGCCGATCTTTGTGCTCTCGGTGCTGCTACTGATAGCAGGTCCTATCTTGATGCCGGTGTTTTCAACCCCGGCCAAACGTTTTGTTCCGACGGCCGCTTCCGAAGCCCGTCCAAAACCGGAAGCTTCCTTGGGTTCTGTCGGCAATACCGATACGCGTCAGGCCCAATTTCAAATCGAACAGGTGGCTGCCGCGCCTGCCGTGAATCCTCTGTCGGACTCGGCGCGCGTTTCGCAAACCCCGTACCTGGCGCTGAGCGGTATCGTGATTTCCGAGGGTGAGGCCTATTGCATCATCAATGATCGTGTCGCGAAGCCGGGAGACAATGTTTTTGGCGCGACACTGCTTCGGGTGACGGAGCGTGAAGCGGTATTGGATAGCGGCGGACAGGAAATTACGTTACGCCTTGCGCAGGGCTAGACACTCTTCGATCAAAGCTTGCGGGATATCGCGGACAATCGTCATCTTCCCAAGCGCCGCTGGCAGCACGAAGCGGTTGCTGCCGGCGATTGCTTTTTTGTCATACCCCATTGCTTTCAAGACGGCGCCTGTCGCGAGACCTTTGTAGAAAAGCGGCAGTTCGTATTTGAGTATCGTTTTTTCAAGCCGTTCGAATAGCCCCGGATCTTTTAGAACTTGCGTTTTTTTAGCGATTTCGCAGGCCAAAAGCATCCCGAGAGCCACCCCTTCCCCATGCGTGTACTGCCGCGAATAGCCACAGGCCGCCTCGATCGCGTGACCACCGGTGTGTCCAAAATTTAAAATCATCCGGATTCCCCGGGTGTCTTTTTCATCTTTGGTGATAATCTCGGCTTTTGTTTTTGCGCAACGAAAGATGACCTCTTCAAGAAAGCGTCTATTTTGACGCAAAGAGTCTTTATTTTGCTTTTCCAGCGCCGTAAAAAGTTTGGTGTCCTTGATAACGCCGTATTTGATAACCTCGGCTAAGCCGTCGCTCCACGAGCGGCTCGATAGACTATCGAGCGTGCCAAGATCGCTCAAGACGAGCTTGGGCTGATAGATGCTTCCCAGGAGATTTTTGCCCTGCGGCAAGTCGATCGCCGTTTTTCCGCCGATCGCGGAGTCCACCTGCGCCGTGAGCGTGGTTGGGATCTGGATATAGGGAATGCCGCGCCGGTACACCGAGGCGGCAAAGCCCGTTAAATCGCCGATCACCCCTCCCCCGAGAGCCACGAGAGCCACGGAGTGATTTTGGCCATCGACGCTCGCGATTTTTTGGATGAGCCGCGCCCAAACGCGCTGGGATTTATCTTCTTCTGAGTTTCGCGCGGCTTGGGTGATAAACGTCGATACCCGGAAGCCTTCACGGAGCAGAGATTCCTCGAGGGTCCTGAGATACAGCGCCGCGACCGGTTTTTGGGAGACAATGAGAAGATTTTTTTGGGCGATGCGTGTGTCGCGGATGAATCGTCCGGCTCTAGGCATAAGATCATGACCGATCAGGATCTTGTAGGAGCGTTCTTTGAGGCGAACCGTGAGGCGGCGCATCACCTCACCACGCGCAGATCCAGTTTTTTAAACTCATCCAGCGTGAGCAGCGCCAAGGCCTATTTCTTCTCCGACTTTGCCCCAGCAGCCGGTTTGGCGGCCTGGGCGGCTTGGCCTCCCGCGGCGGCGGCTGGTGCGGCCGTGCCCGCGGCTGGCGCGGCGCCTTCGGCGGCGGCCTTTTCCTTTTTCACGCGGATCCTTAACATTTTCACTTTAGGAATACCGAGCGCGGATTTTTCCTCACTCCAGAGACCCTTTTCTTTCAAAATCTTCAAGCGCTCGTAGCGCTTTAAAACCGACCGGTGTCTTTTATCTTTGCCGGCGGTTCTAAGACTCGGATGAATCGACATAACACTCCCCTTTTTAACGTCTTCTTAGGTAACAGCCCTTGTACTGCGCGCCAAAGCGCTTCAAGTCTCGCTCAGCTTCCGCACGGTTTAAATATTGTCCCACGCACACGAGATAAAAATGGCCGCTGGGAACCACCGTGGCGTTGTAGCCCGCTTTTTGGAGGGCCGCTACTTCCTTTTGGGCCCATTCCTTTTTCTTGTAAGTAACCAACTGAATCGTATAAGGTTTGGCGGGGTCAAAAGCCGACGGAAATGCTACCACATTTTGGGCTAAAACGGAAGCGGCTTTTAGAGGCGCGGCGGGCAGCGCTTGGGTCGTCGGCGCGGGCCGGTGGGTCACGCTTTGCCTCGGGGCCCCGAATAAAAGCGGCTCATTTTTTGTCGCGCGTCCGCGCACGATACCCAGGAAAAAGATAACACACGCCAAGAGGATCGTGAGGATTCCGCCCAAAATCGCCTGCTCGATCGTCAATTGGATGCGGATTGCGTTTTGAGGAACCTTCATCGAAGGAAGGCGTTCCGGTTTTTCGAGGTTGGCGGAATACTCCTCAAAAAACTCTCGTTGAACCTCGGGCCGTTTTAATTCTTCCATAACTTTTTAGTATATCATCTCCACAACATTTCATAAAGTGGACCTCTCGGCCCGTAGATACGGATACGCTGTCCGGAAAATACGAGTCTTAAGGTGCGAGGCCATTTTTTGAACTCAGATTTCAAAAAGTGAAGCCGCAGGTGGATTTTTTGGGGCCGGCCGTTTTGAAAAAGCACTCCGCCTCGGAGGTCGAGCGCTTCATGGTGCCAATCGTAGATGTGAAATACACTTCCTTTTTGTGAGCGTGTCCGGTAAACCCCAAGCTTATCCACAACGGGTTTATTTTTTTCCAGCCACTGGATAATGAAATCGGGCGCTATTTTAATTTTTTTAAAAAATTCCGCGTTCGCACGGAATTTTTCTAAGCGGATATTTAAATGACGCCACTGGATGCATCGGATGCTTTTCACCTCTGCGGCGAAACCTATTTTTTGGAGTTCTTTTTGCAGTACGGGCTCCAGCCAGGGACATGGCAACGGCAGCCAAAAGCTAGCCAGCGCCAGAGCGGCGGCCAGAACGCCTGCCAAAAGGAAGGTTTTTTTCACGAAGATTTGTTGAAAAGCTTTGGGATGCCCTCTTTGCGGACGACTTTTAGGAACGCTTCGACGGTTTGAGGATCAAATTGGGCGCCGCTGTTGCGACGGATTTCGTTCAACGCTTCGTCCAGCGAAGCGCGGCTGCGGTAAGGCCGGCCCGTAATAATGGCCTCGAACGCGTTGATCACTGCGAGGATGCGCGCGCCGATAGGGATTTTTTCTCCTTTTAGGCCTTTTGGATATCCAGAGCCGTCATATTTTTCCCGGGAATACAGGATGATGGGTACCACCGGTTTTAGGTTTTCAAACGATTGGACGATTTTGGCGCCGTGGATCGGGTGCTCTCGGATCAACCGGTACTCTTCGCCGGTCAATTTCGTGGGTTTGTTCAAGATTTTGTCCGGAATGCCGATCTTGGCCGTGTCTTTTAAAAGCGTCGCGTAGTGAAGCGCCTGAGTATCCTCTTCGCTTAAACGAAGCTCAGCGGCCATGCTCAGCGCGAAATGCAAAAACGCTTCTGGCGCTACGCGGTGCGGCAGTTTAGTTCCAAGAATCGCGGCGAGGGACTGGATCGTGCCGAGCGTCACCTTTTTTTGTTCCTCGTAGAGCTGAGCGTTTTTGATCGCGATCACCGCTTCTTCGGCCAGTGTCGTCAAAATTTCCTGGTCGGAACAAGAGAACTCCTTGGCCTCTTTTTTATGGTGCACTGTGATGACGCCGATCACGTCTTCGTCGATCAAGGGCACGCAGAGCACTTTTTTACGCAAGACAATGCGCGCCGTTTTGACGACGGAACCTTCCAGGCCTCGGCCGATCGAAACGGGAGGGGGCGGACTCGAATGTTTTGGAAAACCGACACGGGCTTTACAGACAAGGCGCGTGTGTTTTTTCCGGTTATTTTCCAATAAAAATATAGCCGAGCGTTTGACACGCAGAACCTGCGCTGTCAGGTGGGCAAGCCGCGAGATCAGTTCGTCTAAATTCAGCGTGGAGTTGATGATGCGGTGCACCGTGTGCACCGTGGAAAGCGCTATTGCCCGCGGCCGGATCGTGGCCGAGAGGCGTTCGATCTCCTCGGTTTTGTGGCAGTTGTCGACGATGCAGTAAAAATACTCGGTGAGCACTCTCAAGGTGTTTTTAGACACTCCTTTGCGAAGACCCGAGAGTCCGAGAGTACCCAGCACTTTGCCATCGGCGGAGGAAATCGGCACGAGATAATGCAGGGCACCGTCGAAGCTCTGAAGAAAAGAAACGGCGGTTTCTCGGGGGCGGCACTTCAGAAATCGGCAGATCGCCGGCGCCCAGCGGAACTTTCTCGTACGCGGATCATGCCACAGCTCATAACAAGCCTCGACGCATTTCTTGAGCGCCGTCGGTTCTAACCCATTGCGGCTAGCCAGCCACCAGATGGGACGGCCCAGCCAGTCATCCAACGATAGACGAAGCTTTCTCAAGGCTTCACTGCGGCAGAGCGCGCTATGCAGTTCTTTTTCGTTCATGCGTTAGACCTTTTCAAAGGGTTCGAAGAACTTTCGGTATTCATCCTGCGCGTAGCGGTCCGTCATGCCGGCCAGGTAATCGCAGATTGCGCGATGGGCCCCCTCTTTCTCGAGTCGTTTTTGGCTGCCGGGAGGGAGCTGTTCCGGTTGATCGAGATACACGTGAAAAAGTGCTCGGATGAAGCGCTGGGCCTTATCGGTCATGCGCACGACGCGGTAATGGCGGTACAGGTTATGTTTTAAGAAATCGCGCAAGGGTCGACGTTTTTTTGTGAGATCCGGGCTAAAGGAAATCACGAAGTGATCCAGCCCCCAGGCCTGTTCGGGCCGGCGCAAGCGGTGTTTCTGGATATTCTTCTTGGATGTTTCGATCAAGTCCGTGACTTCCAGGTTGATCAAGGCGCGGATCACCTGGTATTTGCGGATTTCCGGCGACATCGTGTGCCCCCGGGATGCGGATCGCTTGACCCTTTTCCATAGGAGGATTTTGTCGAGCTCTTCTTCTTTGATCAGACTGGATGTGAGTCCGTCATCAATGTCATGGTTGTCGTACGCGATCTCATCGGCGATATCCACCACCTGGGATTCCAAGGACGGCGACTCGAAGTACTCGAAAGGTCCCATGCCTCTCGCCTCGGCTTGCTCGAGAAGCTCCGGATGCTTAAAAAGCCCCACGCGGGATTCGTAAGTGAGATTGAGACCCCGGAAGTCCGGGTAGCGCTCCTCCAGATAGTCGACGATACGCAAACTTTGCAGATTGTGGTCGAATCCGCCGTGGTCTTCCATGAGTTTCTTGAGCTCCTCTTCCCCGGCGTGGCCAAACGGCGTGTGGCCTAAATCATGCGCCAGCGTGATCGTTTCCACGAGATCCACGTTGAGACCGAGACTTCGCGCGATCGTGCGGGCAATTTGAGAGGCTTCGAGACTATGGGTGAGCCGTGTGCGGTAATAGTCGCCTTCGTGATTCACGAAAACTTGCGTTTTGTATTCCAGGCGCCGGAACGCCGTGGAATGGATGATCCGGTCCCGATCCCGTTGAAAGGCTGTGCGGTAAGGGTGTTCCTTTTCTTTGTGCACGCGGCCCCGGGTATCGGCGCTTTTCGTGGCGTAAGGGGCCAGCGTGCGCCGCTCCTCAGCCTCTAGAAATCGTCGATTAAACACGAATGACGGGTATTTCCCCGTAGAGGTCCATGAGCGTATTGAGTTTTGAAAGACTTAAAGTCAGCACGCGCTTTTCTTTGGCCAGGAGCTTCGCGTTGTCTTCGAGGCCGTTCAGTGCGATCAGCACTTTCGTGGGCGCAGGCCGCGAGCCGGAAGGCGCATCTTGGACGAACTTCAATATCTCTTTTTCGGATGTCTTTTGCTGTGTGATCTGACAGGCCCAGCACGATCCGCGGCCCTTGGCGATCAGTTTACGGGCGCTGTTGGATTTCGGAGGATCTAAAAATTCCGGCTGAATAAACTCCGTAAAATGAGGAAGCTTGCGTGTTTTTTCGCCAAGCTCCACAAGATCATTTTTGAATTTTCCAAAAAGCCGCGTGACGCGTTCAGTGATATCCATGCGTGTCAGCTCTTCAAACTCTGTGATGCGCTCATCCATGTTGCAGAGGAAATCCTCGGCGCGTTCGCGCGCGCCGACAAGAAGCGAGTTTTCTTTGCGCGCATAGACTTCCTTCACCCAAAACTTGAGTGTACGGTTGTGAAAGCGGTAGAAAACGCCGGTTTTAATGAGGATTTCGTGTTCCAGGAGCAGTTGAAGATATTTAGAAGTTTCACGCTCAGTCCGGCCCAAGGTCTTCGCGATGTCTTTCAGCTTGTTTTTACCTTCGGCGATCTGAATCAACACACGCAGCGCTTCTTTGGATTGGGCCGCCGCGCCGCGCAAAGAAACGAGTTTCAGGAAATAGAGGTTTAGAAATCCCTGAGACTCAAAAAATAGTTTTAACAGAGCAAGCCCCACCATTTTTCGGGTAATTTCGCCGGGAGACTGCTCCAAAGCGATCTCCCGCAAGCGTGTCGTGAGGCTGTCCAAAAAGAACGGATGTCCGTCGGTCAGCACCACCAGAAACGATTTTAACGGCTCCGGGATATCCCTGGGCGCCAGGCGCTTCTCCAAGAACACAAACGAAGTCTCAAAATCGAACGGCTCAAGGTATATGCGCTCAAAATTTCCAAAAAGAAGTGCTAGTTTTTCAGCTAGAATTTTTCGACTCGCGATAAACGAGGAACTGGCTAATAGATACATCGTGTCCTTTTGCACCATGATGCGCTTACCAAAGTCGGAAAACGCGTTGCGTAACCCAAGCTCCCCCAGCTTGTGAAACTCATCCAAGATCACGATGGAGCGGCGGCCCGTTTCCTGCTTTAAATTTTCGGTGAGATCAAACAGTTTTGAATAGGCTTCCTCATTTTTCTTTTGTTCCAAAAGTCGCAAGGTTTCTTCGATGTGTGAGACGGTTTTCGGGAGAGCGGCGGCGGTTTTCCCCAGCAACTCTTTTAGAGATAAAGAGCCGTCCATTTTTTCCGTATCGGACAAATAGCGGAATAAAAGCGCGCGGATGAACTGGTCGACGAAGCACTTCAGAGGCTCGGATTTGATTTCCACGTAGATCGCGAGGATTTCGCGGTCATCCAGAACGTGCAAGAAGTGATGCAGGATAGACGTTTTCCCCAGCTGTTCGTGGCCGATGATGGCCACATTCTGACGGTAACCTTCTTTTAACGCGCGCGCGCGCTTTAGAAGCGTCTCGATGATCTGGGTTCTTCCAAAGAAAAAGTTACCGGCAACGGGGTCGCTGAACATGGTGAATGCTTAGGGTAGATGTTGGATAGGGTTTTGGGGTTTCGAGTTCTTGCGGATCTCAAAGTAGAGCTGCGGTGTGGATCCGCGACCGGCATGACCGACGCGGGCGATCGGCTCGCTGCGCCTCACCCACTGTCCGAGCGTGACCTGCAGCTCGGCGTTGCGGGCGTAGACGGTGGAAAAGCCGTCGGCGTGTTCAATCACGATGGTTTTTCCGTAACCTTTCAGCTTCTCATCCACAAAACTAATGCGGCCTTCTTCGGCGGCCAGCACGACGCTTTGTTCCTGGGCTTCAATCACGATGCCTTTCGAAGTAACGCCGTCCTCTTTGCCTCCATAGGGAATCAACACACGCCCTTTGAGAGGCCATTCGAACCGGGCACTACGCGAGCTTTTTCTTGGGCTGATCGGCGCGGAACCCGCGCTCGAGGATTTGGGGATGATGAGCGCCTGTCCCACTTCGAGTTTCGCGGTTTTAGACAGGCCATTCGCTTTTAAAATCGTTTCTAGCGGCACGCCATAATTTTTTGAGATACCCCACAGCGTCTCGGCCTTTCGAACTGTATGCGTGACGCCAGGAGAGATACTGTTTGCGAATGGGCCCGGCCCAAGATTTGTTACGGGTCTATGATACCCCGTGGACGCGCATCCCGTCAAAGAGAATATAAGGAAGACGGTGACGATGGAACAAAAAAATATGGAGCGGGTGATGGGAATCGAACCCACATCTAAAGCTTGGGAAGCTTTCATTCTACCACTGAACTACACCCGCCGATTTTTCAAAATCTGGTCAAGCTCCTAAATTGCCGATATCTTTTTTCGATCTCGCTCCACCGGAGCCGAGCAATCCGATTTAAACTGAAGCTCTCCACATTGTAGGAGGCCAGCACGCTTCCGTAAATAACAGCCTTGCGAATAGCGGCTTCGTTTAGTTTTCCCATTTTCGATAAATATCCCACAAAGCCGCCCGCGAACGTGTCGCCGGCGCCGGTCGGATCCAGCACGCTTTCCAAAAGATAGGCCGGCGCCAGGAAAAGAAATTTTTTGGAAAAACAGACTACCCCGTGCTCCCCTTTTTTGATCACGAGTAGTTTGGGCCCGCGGGACAGAATCCAGCGGCTGGCTTTTAAAAGATTCGCTTCTCGCGATAACTCCCGGGCCTCGCTGTCGTTGCACAAGAAAATATCGATCTTTTTAAGCAGTCCCATGAACGACTTTTTTTTATTTTCAATCCAGTAGTTCATGGTGTCGCAAGCGACGAGACGAGGGCGATGGATCTGACCCAACACGGCGCTTTGTATGTCGGGATCGATATTCGCCAAAAACACCGTGCGGCTCCGGCGGTGCTCCAGCGGCACGCGCGGCTTAAAGCTCGCGAATACGTTTAATTCTGTTTTTAACGTCCGCGCGGTGTTAAGGTCGTAGTCATAAAAACCGCGCCAGCGGAAAGTTTTTCCGTCTTTTTGGATCTCAATACCTCGGGTGTCCACGCCTAGGCGGCCGAGCAACCGGAGGTGTTTTTTGGGGAAATCTTCCCCGACCACCGCGATCACGGATACACGGTTAAAAAACCGAGCGGCGGCGCTGAAATACGTCGCGGAACCGCCCAAGCCCTCCTTTATTTTTCCAAATGGCGTTTCGACGGTGTCCAGCGCCACGGAACCGACGGCGAGGAGCCCAGCCGAACTATTTTTTAGCATCCGAGGCACTTTTTTAGTTTTCTAGCTGATTCGGTGGGATGCTCAGATCCAAATACGGCGCGCAGCACCGCGATTGTCCGGGCGCCCGCGTCCACCACCGTTTGAATATTGGAAGCGTCGATGCCGCCGATCGCCACAAACGGGATGTGGATATTGTCTTTCGCGTAGCGGACGAGATGAAGTCCCACGGCCGAGTAGTTGGGTTTTGTGGGAGTCGGAAAAACAGGTCCCACGCCGATATAGTCAAAACCTTCTCGTTCCGCGTGTTTGGCCTGTTCGCGACTGTGCGTGGACCGGCCGATGATTGCCTCGTCGCCCAGCAGCGTTCGCGCATCCAGGTAGCACCCGTCCTCCTGGCCCAAATGAACTCCATCCGCGCCCACTTTTTTGGCGACATTCGCGCGGTCGTTGACGATGAGCGGCACATGCGCCGGTCGTGTGATGAACAGGAGCTTGCGCGCGATCACGCACAGCTCGCCGTCTGAGACGTTTTTATCGCGAAGCTGGATCACATCGGCGCCGCCCGCGATTGCCTGTCGCACGACATCCTCGAGGGTTTGTCCGCCGGTGACGAGTTTAGCGTCGGTGATGACGTACAGTTTCCAGTTTCGGCAGCACTCTTTTTTCGATGGCATAAAATGAGAACCGATAACGTTTAAAGCGCTTTGAAAGCGCTGGGTCCAGAAGTTTCAAAAATTCCTCGAGCGCTCTCAACGCCTCTTTCACGCGTTCGGCGTTGGCTAAAAATAAGTCGAGCGCGTCTTTTTTTTTATTTTCAAGCGCGTGCGGCGCTTTCGCGACGTCACGGCGCGTATCGCGTGCCTCGACAAGCTCGGAAAGCTTCACGGGAAGCGCGTGTAGCGTGTGACTGATCGCGTGACGGATTTTTTTTAAATCTTCGGTTATTTTTTTATCGGCTAAGACAAAGCGCGTGATTTCCTCGCAGACACGCAAGCCCTCGCGTGATCGGTTTAAGTTCGCATCCACGATGCGTAGGATTTCACGCTTTCGCACGCTGCGCCGCTTTACGGAGTAGAGCCGTGGTGGAGTAGCCGTTTACAAACAAAAGAGGCACCACGCGGCCCCCGTAGGACCGGACGAAATCGCCTCCGACGATGGACCGTTTGTCCCAGTCCCCGCCCTTGACTAAAAAATCGGGACGCACTTTTTGGATCAGCCGTAAAGGTGTGGCCTCCGAAAAAAAGGTGACATAGTCCACGCACGACAACGCGGACAAAACTTCGGCGCGGTCGCGCTGGCGATTCAGGGGCCGTCCCGGGCCTTTTAAACGCCGCACGGACGCGTCGCTATTTAAGCCGACCACGAGCACATCGCCCAAGGATTTTGTTTTTTCCAGATAGCGCACGTGGCCCACGTGCAGGATATCGAAACAGCCGTTTGTGAAAACGATTTTTTCACCGGATTTTTTATGTTTTTTTAGGGCGCGTAAGAGCCGTGGAACGCTCAGCATGCGGCGATGAGCTCGTCCACGCGTTCGCACAGGATATGTCCGATCATGATGTGGGACTCTTGGATGCGCGAGGTTTTTTCGGAAGGGACCACGAGCGCCAGGTCCACCTTCGACTTCATGGCTCCACCGGAGCGGCCCATGAAACCGATGGTGGCTAGGCCCTGCTTTTTGGCGCGTTCCAGACCCCGAATGACGTTTTTCGAATTGCCGCTTGTAGAAATCCCGACCGCGACGTCGCCCGGCCGGCCGAGCGCCTCGATCTGACGTTCAAAAACCGCGTCAAAACCGTAGTCGTTGCCCACAGCCGTCAGGATCGAGGTATCCGTCGTGAGCGCGATTGCCGCGAGACCTCGCCGTTCTTTTTCATAACGGCCCACAAACTCGGCGGCGAGATGCTGACTGTCTGACGCGGAGCCGCCGTTGCCGAAAAAGAGCACCTTGTTGCCCTTTTGGAGGCACTCAAAAAGGGCACGCGCCGCTTTTTCGATCAGCGGTACTAGCGTTTTTTGAACGGCCTCCTTCGTCGTGATGCTTTCCTGGATGTCGCGTACGATTTTGTCGCGCATAGGGTTAGTTAAAAAAGGCGCACATTTCTTGATAAAATTTGGGGTCCACGGTTTTTAGCTTGTCCACCCCTTCGCCGAACGGGATCGCGACGATCTCGGTGCCGCGAAGCGCCACCATCTGTCCGAACTGGCCCTTTTTCACGAGCTCCACCGCTTTTTGTCCGAAACGGGTGCCGAGCACGCGGTCAAACGCGGTGGCGCCGCCGCCGCGCTGGATGTGGCCGAGCACCGTGACGCGTGTTTCGCATTTGGTCATCTCTTCGATTTTGTTGGCCAGCAGTTCGCCGATGCCGCCTAAGCGCACATGGCCGAACGCGTCCTTTTTTTCTTCAATCAGAACTTCGGAACTGCCGAATTTGGCGCCCTCGGCCACGACGATGATGCTGAAATCCTTGCCGCGCGCGTGGCGTTTTTTGATCACGTCCACGACCTCCGCCATCTGGATGGGCACTTCGGGGATCAGCACGATATCGGCGCCGCCCGCGATGCCGCAGTGCAGCGCGATCCAACCTGCGTGGCGGCCCATGACTTCCACCACCATGATACGCTTGTGGCTTTCAGCCGTCGAGTGCAAACGGTCAATCGCTTCCATTGCGGTATTGACGGCCGTGTCAAATCCAAACGTGTAGTCCGTGCCGGAGAGATCATTGTCGATGGTTTTGGGCACACCCACGATTTTAAACCCGTCTTTGTAGAGCTTCGAGGCGACGCCGAGCGTATCCTCGCCGCCGACCGCGATCAGAGCGTCGAGGCCCAGTTTTTTAAAATTTTGAGATACTTTCTCGAAGTCCTTTTTGTCCTTGTAAGGATTGGTGCGGCTGGTGCCCAGGACGGTGCCGCCCCGGTGCAGGATGCCCGAGACGCTGGAAAGGTTTAACGGCAGCGTGTCCGATTCGATCATGCCCTTCCAGCCGTTGCGGATGCCGATCGTTTCAAATTTTTCCAATGTCGCCATGCGCACCACGGCGCGGATCACGGGATTCAGTCCCGGACAATCGCCGCCCCCCGTCAAAATACCGACTTTCATGTTTCCTCCCCTTTTTGGTTTTCGGACCAGTCGCCCGTGAGCCTTTGAATAAAATCTGTGTAGATCTGTCCGCGGCGAAACAGCGGATTATTTAGGATCTCTTTATGGATCGGGATCGTGGTTTTGATCGGTTCAATCACGAATTCAGCCAGCGCTCTTTGCATGATCGCGATCGTCTCGTTGCGGTTACGGCCGTGCGTCATGAGCTTGCCGATCATGGAGTCGTAGTAAGGCAACACTTTGTAGCCGGCATGGGCGTGGGAATCAAGGCGCAGGTTGGGGCCGCCCGGCGCTTGGTAGCGTTCGATGACGCCGGGGGACGGCGTAAATCCATTCGCGGGATCCTCGGCATTGATGCGGCACTCGAGCGCGTGGCCGCGCAGAGGGATTTTATCCTGTCTTTTGATGAACAGTTTTTCTCCGGCTGCGATGCGGATCTGTTCTTTGAGAAGATCGATGCCGGTGATGAGCTCCGTGATGCCGTGCTCGACTTGGATGCGCGTATTCATTTCGATAAAATAAAATTTTCCGTCTTCGTTCAGAAGAAACTCGATGGTGCCGGCGTTCACGTAGTTGACCGCGCGCGCGGCCTTGATCGCCATCTCACCCATTTTTTTACGCAGTTTCCAGTCGACGGCCGGCGACGGCGCCTCCTCCAGGAGCTTCTGATGACGGCGCTGGATCGTGCAGTCGCGTTCGTAGAGGTGAACCGTGTGGCCATGCGCGTCGGCCAGGATCTGAAATTCGATGTGCTTGGTTTTCTCCAAATATTTTTCGATATAGACACCCGGGTTTCCGAATGCTTTTTCCGCTTCATGTTGAGCGGTCATCATGGCGCTCGCCAGGCGAATGTCATTGTGGCACACGCGCATGCCGCGTCCGCCACCCCCGGCCACCGCTTTGATGATCACGGGGTATTTCAGGCGCTTGGCGACTTTGAGGGCCTCGTCTTTATCTTTAATGATTTCCTGGCCGCCCGGCACTATCGGAACGCCCACCTTACGCACGGTGTCACGGGCCAGCATCTTGT
This sequence comes from uncultured Planctomycetia bacterium, assembly GCA_964372765.1. Taxonomy (GTDB): domain Bacteria; phylum Omnitrophota; class Gorgyraeia; order 2-02-FULL-51-18; family CAYJSE01; genus CAYJSE01. The sequence goes on from CAYJSE010000006.1 coordinate 32,615, forward strand.
CGCCCATGGAACGGATGGCCTGAGGGCTGGGTCCGATGAACTTGATCTGGCAGGACTCGCAGATCTCGGCGAAATGCGCGTTCTCCGCCAAAAACCCGTAGCCCGGATGAATCGCGTCCACGTCGGTGATCTCGGCGGCGCTGATAATCGCCGGGATATTGAGATAGCTCTGCGCGGAAGCGGCCGCGCCGATGCACACGGCTTCGTCCGCCAGATGCACATGCGGCGAGTCGGCGTCGGGCTCGGAATAAACCGCGACGGTGCGGATACCCATTTCTTTGCAGGCCCGGATGATCCGGAGCGCTATTTCACCGCGGTTGGCGACGAGGATTTTGGAGAACATGCGAAGCGGTTACTCAACCACGAAAAGTGGCTGGCCGAACTCGACGGGGTCTCCATTGTTGACGAGGATTTCGACGATTTTTCCCCGCGTCTCGGACTTGATCTCGTTCATGAGCTTCATGGCTTCGATGATGCAGATGACCTGCCCCACGTCCACGGACGCCCCGATCTGGAGGTACGGTTGGGCGTCGGGCGCTGGCGTAGAGTAATAGGTGCCCACCATCGGGGATTTGATGACGTTTTTGCGGGCAGCAGATGCGGCCTGAGAGGCCGCGGTTTTTGCATCTGCTTTTTCGGATGCCGTGTGAGCGGACGGCGCAGCGTGCATTTCCTGAACCAATGTTTCTTGGGTCATGCCGCTCGAGCCCTTCTTCAGACGGATCTTCAAGCCTTCCGTTTCCAGCTCGATCTCCGAGAGGCCGTTTTCATTCATCAGCTGAATCATTTCCTTGATTTCTTTCACATTCATTTTTAAGCCCTCTCGATGTACAGGCCGGTGCGAGTATCGACTTTCACTTTGTCGCCCGTGGACACAAACAGCGGTACTTTGATCGTGGCGCCGGTTTCGACCTTCGCGGGTTTGGTGCCGCCTTTCGCCGTATCGCCCCGGATGCCCGGCTCCGTCTCCACGATCTCGAGAAGGACGGATGCGGGTAACTGCAAAATCAAAAGCTCTTCGCCGCTAAATTTTCCGGATACTTCAGAATTTTCCTTTAGGTACTTGGTTTTATCGCCCAGCGTGGAAGCGGACACCGAGAGTTGGTGGTAAGTTTTGTTATCCATAAAGTGGTAATGGCCGCTGTCGTTGTAGAGGTACTGCAACGGCCGTTCCTCGAGGTACACGTCTTCAAACTTTTCACCGGAACGGAACGCCTGCTCCAGCACACTGCCGGTTTTGATGTTGCGTAGTTTCGTGCGCACGATTGGCTGACGCTGCTGCATCTTCACGAGCTGATACTCCAGGATTTCACAAAGATCGCGCTCGTATTTGATGATCATGCCCGCCTTAAACTCATTCGTCGAGACCACGGGTCAACACCTCGTTTCCATTTTTTGTGATCAGAACCATGTCCTCGATACGAACACCGAAGCGGCCCGGCAGATAGATTCCGGGCTCCACGGTGATCACCATACCGGGCTCCAGGCGTGTTTCAGAACGCCCGGATATCGTGGGCGCCTCGTGGATTTCAAGACCCACGCCGTGTCCGGTGCCGTGGCCAAAAAAATCACCGTAGCCCTTTTTTTGGATATAGCCGCGGCAAGCCGCGTCCACATCCTTGGCCAGAACACCCGGACGGGCGGCCTGTATTCCCCGCCGCTGGGCATTCCAGACGATGTCGTAAATCCTTTTTTGAAAGGCGTTTATTCTACCTAAAAAGAAGGGCCGGGTCAAATCGGAGTGATACCCCTCAAAAACCACGCCCATATCCACCAACACGAGATTGTTGTCTCGGATGGGTGTGCCATCCGTAATTGCGTGCGGCATTGAGGATTTGGCCCCACTAGCGATAATAATATCAAAAGCTTGTTTTTCAGCCCCTAGATTTTTTGTGAAGTGTTCAAGCCGCGCCTGCAACTCTCGCTCCTTCATGCTGGGACGGGCGCTTTGGCGTACATAGTGGTAGCCCTTGACGGCGATGTTGGCGGACTGGCGCAGCCTCTCAATTTCGGATTTATCCTTGATCACCCGAAGATTTTCCACCCATCCCTGGGTCGGGGCTAAGCGTGGCTTGCCTAAAGCTTTTTCCAAGCCGAGATAAAAACTGTGGGTCACGATGTGGGTTTCAAATCCTATCTTCACGGCCCTGCATCGCCGGGAAAGATCCAGAACAATTTCAGGGACGGATTTTTTATCCCGTAAAATAACTTTAAAACCTTTTGCCTCTTTTTTGGCCTGTTCGCCGTAACGGGAGTCTGTGATAAAAAAAAGACCCTTGGGCGAAACCAAGATCCAAGATTCGGTGCCGGTGAAGCCGCTTAGGTAAGTGACGTTGGGCCAGGAGCTGACCAAAAAGGCGTCGACGGATTGGCTGTGAAGTTTATTTAAGAATTTTTTGAGCCGCGGGTTCATTTTTTACCGAGGCAGCGGAGCGCGGCCAAAAACCCCAGTACGTAGCTTTCCTCGCCGAAGCCGGAGACTTGACCGACGGCCACGGGCGCTATGAGCGACTGGTGGCGGAAGCTCTCGCGCGCGTAGATATTGGAAAGATGCACCTCGATGGTCGGAATTTTCACAGCGGCGACCGCATCACGGATCGCGACGCTGGTGTGCGTATAGGCCGCGGGATTGATCACGATGGCGTCTACTTTTTGGCTTTTGGCGGAGCCGATTTTGGACACGAGATCCCCCTCATGGTTGGACTGGTAGATCTCGATCGCCACACGGTGCTCGCGAGCCAGTTTCTTCAAGCGGCGATCGATACCGCCGATCGTGACCTTGCCGTAGACCTCCGGCTCGCGCGTGCCGAGAAGGTTCAAGTTGGGTCCGTGAATCACGAGAATTTTTTTCATGCGATATCCGTGGTTTGTGCCGCTCGGTTTAGTCGAATGTGATAGTCGTGCCTCAGAGCATAGATCATACCACCAATCGCGCTCAAAAGTAAAAGCAGCGCGAGCCACAGCACCCCGATCGCGGCCGCGTATTCCTTGCCGATCACGGGCGATAGAAAATAGACGTACGCGCCTTCGCGGATGCCGAGTCCGTTCAAGGAAGGCAGCATGCTCATCAAGTGCACCACCGGAACCAGCATGAAGAAGTAGATCGGCGAAGCGTGCACGCCCATCGCGAGCGCCAATACGTAAAGGACGAAGATGCCGATTGTTTGTCCCACCACGGACAACGCCAGCGCCCGCAGGATCACGCCTTTATGGTTTTTAAAATTGTGCAGACGGTCGTAGATCTTTCGTGCTTTCGGGCCGATTTTCAGCGCGTTTAGGATACGTTCGATAAATCTAAATCGGCGGGCGGTCGAACGGTTAAAGAGCAGCACGAAAAAAAGAGTCGAAACGCCGAGCAGGGAATAAATCAAAAACGGCACGGCACGGTTCTCAATCTTTTTTAAATAAAATAAAAGGCTGAAACTCGGGATCATGATGAACGTGAAAAGCCCGCAGATACGGTCCATGAGAATGGCGCTCACCGATTTTACGGCGTCACCCGTGATGCGTGCCGCGCAGGCCGCTTTCACGATGTCCCCGCCCACGGAAGTGGGCAGGAAGTTGTTGAAAAAGTAACCCACGAACGAAAGATTGGAGGCATGACCGAAGCCGATGCGGATCCCTTCGGCGGCAAAGATGAGCTGCATGCGCCAGGCCAAGAGCAGCACCGTCAAAAAAAAGATCGCGACCGCGAATGCCAGCATCGGTGGGTTCAGGTTTTTCAAGGTTTGCACGATGTTGGGGATCTCCTGGCGCGTCATGTAAAAAAATAAGCCTAAAAAAATAAGGCTTACGCCAATCCTTAGCAGCGTGTTTTTCATAAAAGTGTTCCGGGAGCTTTTTTCAAAATCTGGGCGGCCAGCTCCGGGGGAGTCGGATTCACGTAGAAACCCGTGCCCCACTCGAAGCCGGCGACTTTGGTTAGCTGGGGCGTGATTTCGATGTGCCAGTGAAAATGGTCGGAGTCGGGTTCCTGGATCGGGTGTGTATGGATCATGAAGTTGAACGGCGGGTCTTTCAGCACGGTTTTGATCTTAAACAGGCTCTTTTTTAAAACGTCGGCCAGTTCTTTTAAGGAAGCGTCGGCGATCGTGTCAAAAGCGGCGGCGTGGACTTTGGGCAGTATCCACGTTTCGAACGGAAAACGCGAAACGAAAGGCTCCATCGCGATGAACTGCTCTGTCTCAAGCACGGTCAGTTTGTGGTCAAAGCGTTCCTGCGAGAGGATATCGCAGAAAATGCAGCGGTCGGTGTACTCGAAATGCTTTTCTCCCCCCTTCATCTCGCCCAACACGCGTGAGGGCACGATTGGGAGGCCGATCAGCTGGGAGTGCGGGTGTTCGAGCGACGCGCCGGCCGCGGCGCCATGATTTTTGAAGATCAAAATGTATTGAATGCGCGCGTCTTTCCGAAGATCCATACAGCGTTCGCGGTAGGTCTTGAGCACCAGCTCCACCTGCTCCGGCGCTAAATCGGCCAGGTCTTTATCGTGGTCGGGGCTTTCAATGATGATCTCGTGCGCGCCAAATCCGCCGATGCGGTCGTAAATGCCGATCGCCACTTTTTCCGTGCTCTCCTCGATTTTCAACGCCGGAAATTTATTGGGCACGACGCGCAGCGACCAACCGGGGGTATTTTTGGCGCCGGACTTGCGGCCGGCGGCGAAGATCTCCGGTGGCGTCATCGCCTCGTTGCCCGGACAAAACGGGCACGTTTTGCTCGACTTTTCCGGAGGTTCCACGGAGTAGTCCTCGGCGTAAGACGGATTCTCCACATTGACGATGATCCATCGGCCCGTGATCGGATCCTTACGCAGCTGCGACATCGGTTCCCCTTAAAAGGTCGGCCGCGTCCTCCGGCGGCGTCGGGTTGATATACATGCCGGTGCCCCACTCAAAACCGGCCAGATGCGTGAGCTTCGGCGAGATCTGGAAATACCAGTGATAGTCTTCCTCGATGGTGCGCCAATAACCTTCTTTGCGTTTATGCCGGTAAGGGGCTGTGTGCAGGATGAAATTGTACGGCGGATCGCCCAAGAGCTCCTTGATTTTGGCGAGCAGTGTTTTCAAGATCCCGGCAAGATCCGCGTAATCGCCGGGATCCATCTTCCAGAAATCGGCGCGGTGTTTTTTCGGCAGAATCCATATTTCAAACGGCGTACGTGACGCAAAAGGACAAAACGCGAAAAACGATTTATTCTGAAGAATCATGCGCGAGCTGTCCTGCGATTCCTGGCGCAGGATGTCGCAAAAGACACAGCGATCCCGCCGCTCAAAATAGCGGCGCGTCATGAGAAGCTCTTCCTTAACGCGTTTGGGCGTGATGGGGGTCGCGATGAGCTGTGAGCGTGTGTGCCGGATCATGTCGCGCGCCGAACCCGAGATCAGTCCGTGGTTTTTAAAAAGCAGCGCGTATTTAAAGCGCGGATCTTTGCTTAAATCTTCCAGCCGATAAGCGTAGGTGGAGATCACCTTTTCCAGCTCGGGGGTAGAGAGCTCGTCCAAGCCGTGGCGGTGCTGTGGGTGTTCGATCAAGATCTCGTGGGTGCCGATGCCGTTCATGAGATCGTAGATTCCCTGACCGTGACGGTCAAACTCCCCCTCCGACGATAGAAGCGGGATCTTGCTTAAGACGACGCGCACGTCCCAGCCCGGCGTATTGGGAACGCTTTCGGGTTTCCGGATCGCGTAGACTTCCTCGGTGGTTTCGGTCTCCTTGCCTTCACAGAAAGGACATGGGCGCTCTTCGACGGAAAATTTGGGCTGCGCCGCGGGCGGCCGGCGGCTGCGCTCGGTCGAAATGATCGTCCAGTAGCCGACGATCGGATCGCGTCTAATTTCGGGCATGGCCGTTTCCGTTTCCGGTGTTGTCCAGGAAGTATAAAAGATCCGTCGGACTGATCGTGCCCACAGCTTTATTATTTTTATCCTGCAAGATGATAAGCTCCGATTTTGTTTCTTTAAATTTACGGATCACGTCCTCCAAGGTCGCCTCCTTGGGGAGCACCGTGAAATCTTTTTTCGCCAGATCCATCGCCGGCAGTTCCAGTTCACGGATCGTTAGGTTCGGCAGGGCTAGCTTTTCAAATTTTTTCACGTTGATCAAACGCCGTTTGATAAATTCATAAAATTGCGTGGACAAAACCTGTTTGAAGCTCACGGCGAGCGGAATCACGGGCCGGCCCTCGATGAAATCCAAATGCGTTTTGAAAGCGCAGGATTGTGAGCGCTGGTCGATCGCCAAGAGGTAGCGCAGCGAGCTATCCGGCACCCTATGTTCCTCAGCCTCCGGAATCGCGGCAAGCGCCGACAACTCATACACGTCCTCCATCGTCACTTTAAGCTCCTGGAAGCCGCGGCCAATTTTATAGGACAGCGCCCCGTCCTGATCCTGGAAAACCGGCGCGTATTTTTCAAGCGTATCGATCGCGTCGGCCAGGAAAACACCGATCGCCACGTCCGGGTTGTAGAGGATGCCGGCCAAGATCATCGCCATATCGTCCGACTGACCGGGGCCCAGGCGATGGCGGATATAAAAGTAACGCTTGTGATCAGCGTCCAGAAGACCTTCCGTGTCGAGGATTAGCCCTAGGCGCGTGAATTCGTCGATTTCGTCCTCGTGCGGCTCATGCGCCAAACGCTCGCCGTCCAGATTCATCTCAATCATCTTCCGGGCATCGATGATGTAGCAACGACCACCCCCGATTTTGGTTTGGTAGATACGCTCGGCCTCTTTGCGGACTTCCGGGTTGTCACGCAGGCCTCCGATGTAGAGACCGCGTAAGATATCGCGGGCATTTACGCGTCTATCCTGAAAAAGGCGTATGCCCAAAATCGGCTCGCCGCTCGGGGTGGTGAGCCTGTCTTTCTTTTCTCCATGTAGGGTGGCGAGCGCAAACTCGGCGATGCTGTCCACCAGCGTCTGACGGCGTGCTTTGACGCGGTCGGGATTTAAATCCAGCGCGTGTACCACATCGTCGATCGAGGTGTTCACATAGGTTCTTTTATTGAAAACACCCGACCCATTGTGCGCGCGGCCCTCCAGGGACTGAATAAAAAGAAGTTCTTGGATTTCCGGTGTGGTATCCAGGCGTTCGTAGGATTTTAAAACTTCAAAATCAGCCCGGATCAGTTCTTTCGGGGCCACCGAGTGCAAACGCATAAGCGAGAATTATAACATGCGGCCTGTTTTTAGAGAAAAACCTTTTAAGAATTCACGCGCCGACAGGCGTTTTTTACCCTCAAGTTGCAGTTCGAGAATTCTTAGAGGGTCAGTTTGGGTGGCGACCGAGATCCCCTTTTCCGCCGAGGCCTCCAAGACTGTGCCGGGAACGGCGGGATGCCTTGAGGATTTTGGGAGGATTTCGGCGCGCGCGATCAAAAGTCTCTTTTCCTCATAAAACGTGTAGCAGACGGGCCACAGCGCGAACGCGCGGATACGGTTGCACAGTGTCTGTGCGTCGAGATTCCAGTCAATGCGGCCGTCGGTTTTTTTTAGCTTTTTGGCGAAGCTGGCCTTGGCGCTGTCCTGGAGAGTCCAGCGTGCTTGGTTTGCCTCCAGCAGCGCCAGCGCCTCCAGTAGCGCGTGGCCGGCGCTTTGCGAGAGTTTCGGATAAAGAGTCTGCGCGTCGTCGGATCGCGCGATGGCTATTTTTTTTTGCAGTAAGATGTCTCCGGCGTCAAGCGCCTCGGTCATGCGCACGATGCTGATCCCCGTTTCGGCGTCACCGCCAAGTAGCGCGTATTCCACCGGCGCGGCTCCCCGGTATCGGGGAAGCAGCGATGGGTGGATATTGAGGCAGTATTTTTTGGGGATGCCGAGAATCTCTTTGGGCAAGAGAACGCCAAAGTCCACGACGATAAAACAATCAGCGTCCAATTTTTGTAGCGCCGGCACCAAGCTTTTAAGCGCGTCCTTGGAGCCGCAAGTCATGACCGGCTGCTTGTGCGTGAGTGCCCATTCCTTGACTGGGGTCGGAGTCGGGATGAGTTTGCGGCCTTTGGGTTTATCCGGAGCGGTCACGACGCCGAACATCGTATGTCCAGAACTAGCCAACGCTTCCAGTGCGGGTAGTCCGAAATCGCCGCTGCCAAAAAAAACAAGCTTCAAGGGGCTACCTCTTTTTGGAGGACGATTTTTTGATGATTTTCTTTTTAATCAGGCGGCTTTTGAAGTAGCCCAGGCGGTCAATGAACAGCGTACCGTTTAAGTGGTCCGTCTCATGCTGGAAGATTCTGGATAGGAGTCCCGAGGCTTCCACCTCCACCTCTTCCCAGTCGGGCGTGCGCGCGATCATCCACACTTTCTTCGCGCGTTGCACGGGTTCGTAAAACTCCGGCACGCTCAAGCACCCTTCAAACTCCTTGATCTTGCCCTTTTTCTTCACGATGCGCGGATTGATGTAAACAAGCTCTTCGCCTTTTATCTGCTCGGGACTCGCGACAAAGATTTGTTTTAAGACACCCACCTGATTGGCGGCCAAGCCCACACCGTTTTCCGCGTACATCGTGTCGATCATATCGCGGATGAGGCGCCGGTCTTCCGAGCTGATTTCGGAAAGCTCCTCGGCTTGGGCGGCGAGGATTTTATGTGGAAACTTTAAAACCGAGAGTATCGCCATTTTTTGCCATTATACATTATTGCGGATCCACATCAATAGTCGCAAAGGTTTTGGATTTCTTGAAAACTTGAAAGGACTCTTTAATCACGGGCGCAATTTCGTCGACGCTTTTGGCTTTCAAAAAAAGGTTCCAGCGGTACAGCCCCCTTTCTTTGGAAACGAGGCACGGCGCGGGGCCCAGGATTTCGATTGCGTTTCCGGCCGTGCGCTCTTTTAAGATATTCCGGAGCGTCAACATTTGTTTCATCACCTCTTTTTCGGCGCGGCCCGAGAGCACGACTTTGACAAGGTGAGAAAAAGGCGGCATCGTGAGCTCCCGCCGGAACGCGATCTCCTTTTCGTAAAATGCCAGGTAATCATGGGTTTTGGCCAGCTCAATCGAATAGTGGGTCGGCACGTAAGTCTGGATCACGACCCGGCCCGGCACGGAACCCCGTCCGGCGCGGCCCGCCACCTGTGTCAACAGCGAAAATGTGCGCTCAGCAGCGCGGAAATCCGCCAAATGCAGCGCGGTGTCCGCGGAAATGACACCCACCAGCGACACATTGGGAAAGTCATGGCCTTTCGCGATCATCTGCGTGCCGATCAGGATCTGGGTTTCATGTTTTTTAAACGATGCCAGTACGGTGGCGTGCGAATCTTTTTTCTTTGTGGAATCCGAATCCATGCGCGCGATGCGGGCTTCCGGGAATAGCCGGCACGCTTCCTCCTCTACTTTTTGCGTGCCAATGCCAAAATAGTGCAAATAACCCTTCTGGCAGCTTGGGCAAAGCCGCGCCGGGATTTGGCGAGCGTGGCAGAGATGGCAGTAAAGCGAACCTTTATCGAAATGGTAGACAAGACTGATACGGCAGCGCGGGCATTGCATCACGTAGCCGCAGGCGCTGCAATAAAGATGCGTTGAAAAGCCGCGCCGGTTTAGAAACAGCATCACCTGTTCTTTGTGGGCCAGGCTTTCGCGGACGCACTGCTCGAGCCGTTTGGAAAAAATCCGTTCGTTTCTTCCGGATCTCGGTTCGCGGCGCATGTCGATGATCTCAACGGCGGGCAGCGGTCGTTGCTCGATTCTCTCCGGCAATTCAAGCTGTTGAACGCTTGGGCCGGAAGAGGCAAAAAACGATTCTAAAGACGGTGTGGCGCTGCCCAGCAGTAAGCAGGCGTTTTCCAGTTCACAGCGTTTGGCCGCTATGTTCCGGGTCTGGTAGCGCGGTGTTTCCTCCTGTTTGTAGGAGCCGTCATGCTCCTCGTCGATCACGATCAGTCCCAGATTTTGTACGGGACTAAAAACGCCGGAGCGCGCGCCGATCACAACCCGGACCTCGCCTTTACGGATGCGGTGCCACTCCTCGACGCGCCGCGCTTGCGAGACGCGGCTATGGATCACGGCCAGACTGTTTTTAAATCGAGATTGGAAGCGGTCCACGGTTTGAGGTGTCAGGGAAATCTCAGGGACGAGCACGATACTTCCGCGGGATTCCTGGAGCAGTGTTTCGATCAGCTGCATGTAGATTTCCGTTTTGCCGCTTCCGGTGACGCCGTAGAGCAGAAACTGCGCGAAACGCCGCGCGCGTATTTTTTCGAAGATCGCCTGAAACGCGTTTTGCTGCGATGGTGTGAGCTGGAGAGCTTTTTCAAATTCGGGGTTATGCGCGACGGGCCGCGCGCTCACGCGGCTTTTCATAAGCCACTTGCCTTTTTTGAACGGCGCCGGCAGTGCGCTCTCAATGGCCTGGCCCCAGGAACAGAGATAATACTCCGCCATCCAAGCCGTGAGTTTTAGGAAGCGCTCATCCAGAATCGGCGATTCGTCGATCACCGCGTCGATGGATTTGGGCTGCTCGACTATTTTTTTGTCCGTAAGGCCCACCACGTATCCCACGCGTTTTTGGGCGCGCACCGTTACCCAGACGCGCTGGCCGATCTGGATCTTATTTTCGAGCTCGGGCGGGACCGAGTATTGAAATGTGTCGAGCGCGGTGGGGATAGCTAACGCAACATCGGCGTAAAGTTGTGTTCGGAGTAAGATGTTATCCAAGAGAGAGTTTTTTCATGATCTGTTGAACGTCTTCCCAGACCAGTTTCTTATCGCCCGGATTTCTTAAAAGGTAAGCCGGATGAAACGTGGGCATGAGAGGAATGCCGCTAAAATCATGGAAGCGGCCGCGGAGACGGCTGATGGGCTCCTCGGTTTTCAGCAGAGTCTGGGCCGCGAACTTACCGAGCGCGCAGATAATCTTGGGTTGGATGATCGCGATTTGCTTCATCAAAATCGGCTGGCAGGTCGCGATCTCCGTGGGCAGCGGGTTTCGGTTGTCCGGCGGTCGGCATTTCAAGCAGTTCGCGATGTAGACCTCTTCGCGTTTTAGTTTCATCGCCTCGATGATCTTTGTCAGAAGCTGTCCGGCTTTGCCGACGAACGGTTTGCCCTGCCGGTCTTCGTCAAAACCGGGCGCTTCGCCGACAAATAAAAGCCGCGCTTCGGGATTGCCGCTTCCAAACACGACCTGGGTGCGCGTTTGGGACAGCGCGCAGAGCGTGCAGTGTTTATATTCAGCTTCCAGCTCCGCCAAAGCTTTGTCATTGCGAGGCCCGCCCGCTAAAGGCGGGTCCGCCTCAGGCGGAAAGGGCCGAAGCAATCTTTGCGCAAAGATTGCTTCGCTACGCTCGCAATGACTCGTAGATGGAATTTCGGTAATGCCAAAAGCCTGTTCAATTTCTAGAATTTTTCTAATCTTGTCCATGCAAATACTCAAAGATCTTCTTAGCGCTGCGCACCGAGGCCATTTTGCGACAGCCGGCTTTAAAACTTTCCAGATGATCGGGATGTTTCAGCATGTCCAGAATGTCATCGTCGATTTCGTGCAGAGATCTTGCCTGTACGGCGGCGTAGTAACTGCGCGCGCACCGGACGTTGCGTGATTCCTGGCCCGGCACCGGGTGATAGATGATCATCGGCCGCTCCAGCGCGAAGCTCTCGGTCATCGTCAGTCCTCCCCCCTTGCCCACGACGACGTCCGAGGCCTGCATCAGCTCCTGCATGTTGTTGACAAAGCCAAAAGTTTTAAGTCGAGAATCTTTGGAAGCGATGGCGCCCAGTTTTTCTTTTAAATGACGGTTGGTGCCGCAGACCACAAAAATCTCTATCGGTTTTTGGATGCGCAAAATGGCGTGCGTGATGGTTTCAATAGCGCCGACCGCCGCGCCGCCGCTCGTGACGAGAATCGTGTGATGGGCGGCCGGGGGCTTTGGGTGTTTCAACGCTTCTTCAAACTTGGCTTCGATTGGAATGCCGGTCACGACGATCTTTTCCGGAGGCACCCCGCAGGCGACAAGCGCCTTTTTTGTTTCTTCGATGGCCACAAAATAAATATCGGATTTTTGAGAGATCCAAAAACGATGCGGCAGATAGTCGGTGATCACCGTGGCCAGCTTCGCTTGCAGGCGGCCATTTTTTTTCATGGCGCCGCAGACCTCCGTGGGCAAAAAATGCGTGGACAATACGACCGACGGATTTTCTTCCAGCACCCAGCGCTCGAGCTTCCGGGCCATCAGGGTATTTACCAGACGTCTCGAGGGGCGCGTCAAAAGGGTCGTCCAAGGAATGTCCGTCAAATAATAAAAAAATCCCCACAGCCACGGCGCTTTTTGGATGAGCCACAGATAAGTTTTTTTGTAGTTTGCTCCAAAAAATGAAGGAACGAGCTCCAGCGCATCGGCCATTTTCACCGTACACCCACGCGAAGCGTAGGCCTCTTGCAAAGCCCGGGCGGCTTTTTCGTGGCCATGACCGGCCGACGCGTAAAGAATCAGGACTTTTTTAGGATCCAATTCGCGGCCTCCCAGAGATCTTGGTGAACGACATCGGGTTTTACCAAAAAGCGGCCCACGTCTTCTTTTTTAGATTTACCCGACAAAACGAGGACGGTCTGACAGCCGACACGACGGCCGGACTCGACGTCGCTTTCAGAGTCTCCGATGAAATAACTTTGTTTTAAAATTCCGGGGTCCCGGCCCCGCAGCGCTTTTTCAAAAAGACCCGTTTTCGGTTTTTTGCACAGGCAGTTGTCGGCTGTTTTGTGCGGGCAGTAAAAAACTCCGGAAATCTCCCCCCCTTTTAAACGAATCGCTTCGAGCATCTTTTGGGTGATCGCGTTTAGTTCAGTTTCGGTAAGGAGATGGTGAGATACGCCGCCTTGGTTTGAGAGGATGTTGATCTCAAAACCCGATTGAGTCAGAAGCGCCACGGACTCGAGCGCGCGGGGAAGAAAATGGAAATCCTGCCAGAGCGTCACATAACCGCGTTCGCCGGGCTCGCGGTTTAGAACGCCGTCTCGATCCAAAAATACAAGTTTCATGGTTTATGGATTTTCGCCGTTCCCAAGAGTTCGCCAGAGGTCTCCAATATTTTTTGGGCGCTTATTTCGCGCATGCAAAGCTCGTCGATCGGGCAGCGGCTGAGGTAGCAGGGTGCGCACGGCAGGTCCGAGACGATTTTCCGGCCGCGTCCGTAGAGCTCGATTTCCGCGGCACTCGTGGAGCCGAAAAATACCACGAGCGGTACTTTCATCGCGATCGCGACGTGCATGGCTGTCGTGTCCCCCGAGATCACGAGATCACACTCCCGCACGATCCCCGCGAACGTATGAATCGGATGCGCGCCGGCGGCGATGGCTCGGCCTTTGCACAGCGCCTCCATCTCGGCGTTCATTTTTTCTTCCGCTTTTCCTCCAAGAAGCAGCACGGTAGCGTCGAGTTCTTTGGAGAAACGCTCGGCAAGCTCCCGGTACGTGTCGGGGTAGAGTTTTTTGCCGGCAAAACGGGTGCCGCTGCCCGTATTGAGTCCAATCGTGAGCCGGTCGTGAAACTGCGTGTCCACTCCCAGATCCTTTAAAACCCGTTTTGCGCCTCGCGCGGCTTCTTCAGGGGTAGGCATCAGATACTCTTCCTTGTGGAAATGCAGCCCTGCCTGCTCGAAACTGATCTCTTGGTAGGTTTTTTTATTTTTCCTGAACTTTAACTCGTCGTCGATTCCGAGGCGATACGCGTAATCGCTCGCCGGGTCCAGCGCGCAGAGCTTCCCTTGAGCGTCGCGGCCAAAACCTCGCTTTTCCCGCGCGGAGGCGGCGCTGATCGCTTCAAGCGCCTCTTCTTCTTTATCCAGGTTGATCGCCCAATCAAAGGAGTGGCCCGAGAGCGCTTCGCGTGAAGTGACAAGACAGTCAATAAGCGGATTGCCGCGCAGGATTTCTTCGTGGGACGGATCCACGAGCCAGGTGATACGGCTTTGCGGGTAGCGCCGTTTCAAAGCCGTCAAAAGCGGCGTGGTGCGCAGCACGTCTCCCAACGCGCCCAGCTTCACGATCAGGATATTCACGCCGCTTCCGACTCTTGGCAAAGCTCCCAATACTTGGCCCAGTTTAGGAAATGCACCCACGCGAAGAGCACCGAGAAAAAAAGCCCGTAGATGCCATCCAGGAAACCTTTCTTTTTTATGTAAAATTTAAAAAAACGCTTCAGTGGTTTTTGCTTTAAATTGTAAGCGATTTCCTTGTCGAGGCGCGCGCCCCGCTGTTCTTTTTCGGCTAGCGCTTCGCGCCGGGAGTAAGCGTTATGACGCTGGACGAACTGCGCGATTGATGTGAAGGGATAGTGTTCGACAGCCGCCTCGATTTTTCCGATCGGGCCGTTCACTTTCAGCGTCTCATGAATCACACCCTCGTAGCGGGCCTTGCCGCGCCGAAATAAATGCAAAGAATAATGAAACCAGCCGCCGTAGCGCATCCAGTGGCCCAGAAAAAAATTTTTCTTGCGAAATTCAAAAGCGCCAAACGCTGTTTTCTTGGAGAGGATTTTTAACACCGCGTCGCGAAACTCTGTCGTGGCGCGCTCGTCGGGATCGATGTGCAGGCACCAGTCTTTGGTCGCCTTGTTCGTGCCCAGATTTCGTTCGGTTGAGAAGCGATAGCCGTCCCATTTATTTTGGTAAAATTTGTCCGTGTAGCGCCGGCACACTTCGGAGGTTTTGTCCGCGCTGTACCCGTCGATCACCACAATCTCATCGACCCAATCCGCGACACTTTTTAATGTCCCCTCTACGAGCGGCGCGCAGTTTTTGGTCATGATCACGGCAGAAATCGTTTCTCGTTTTTTAAATGTCATTGCGAGGAGTCCGCAGGACGACGAAGCAATCTCTGCGGTTTAGATTGCTTCGCCCCTTTCCGCCTGAGGCGGACCCGCCTTTGGCGGGCGGGGCTCGCAATGACGCTTCGCTGCATTTCCCAATATTTCGCATAAGACAGGAATTGATACATCGCCGAGTTGACGGCTAAAAA